>JACVCK010000099.1 GCA_016742055.1 Phycisphaerales bacterium | reverse complement strand
GCGAGCGCCTCACCCTCCTGGGCTCGCGCGCGCTGTGGTGGCCCGCGCAGCGCGCGCTCATCGTCGCCGACCTGCATCTGGGCAAGCCCGCCACGTTCCGTGCGTTGGGCGTGCCAGCGCCCGAGGCCGTCACCGCAGCCGACCTCGCGCGCCTCGACCAAGCCCTCGACGCCGTCGGCGCCCCGCGCCTGTTCATCCTCGGCGACCTCCTCCACGCCGCCGCCGGCCGCGCCCCGTGCACGCTTGAGGCCGTAGCGAACTGGCGCTCGGCCCGCCCGGCGCTGCACGTCCTGGTCATCCGTGGCAACCACGACCGGCGCGCCGGCGACCCCCCGCACGACTGGCGCTTCGAGTGCGCCGACGGACCCTTCCCCATCGGGCCCTTCGACCTCATCCACGAGCCCGAACAACAGGCCGGGCGCCCCGCGCTCGCGGGGCACATCCACCCCGCCGTCGCCGCGGCGCCATCCAGCGGCCCAGGGCGCCTGCGCCCGCCCTGTTTCTGGATCTCCCACTCCCTCGCCGTCCTCCCTGCGTTCGGCGGCTTCACGGGCTGCCGCGCCGTGCGCGCGGCCAGAGGCGACCGGCTCTTCGCCGTGGGCGACGGCTCCGTCGTGGAAGTCCCGTCGCGCTGATCAGGCCTCGCTCGACCGGCGCCGATCCCGGCCCAACTCCTTCAAGAATCCCCCCGCCCAGCGGTGCACGTCGTGCTCGGCGACGGCGGCGCGCATCCGGCGCATCCGGGCCGCGGCCTCGTCCGCCGACATCTCCAGCGCCTGACCGATGGACTCGGCCAAGCCCTCCACGTCGTGGGGGTTGCACATCACCGCCCCGCTCAACTCTCGGGCCGCGCCCGCAAAGCGGCTGAGCGCCAGCGCTCCGTCCTCGTGCTCGCGCGAGGCGACGTACTCCTTCGCAATCAGGTTCATGCCATCTCTCAGCGGCGTGACGAGCATGACGTCCGCCGCCCTGTAGAACGCCGCGAGCCGGTCGGGCTTGAGTGAGCGCCGCAGGTAGTGCACGGCCACGCGCCCGACTTCGCCGTGCTGGCCGTTGATCTCGCCGACGAGCCCTTCGATCCTCCGCCGCGCCTCGCGGTACTCGCGGACGTTCTCGCGGCTCGGCACGGCGATCTGCACCAGCACGTGCCGATCGATCCGCGCCCGCCCTGAGCGCAGCAGCGAGCGGTACGCGCACAGGCGCTGTTCGATGCCCTTGGTGTAGTCGAGCCGGTCCACGCCGAGCAGGATCTGGCGTTCGCGCCCGAGCGACTCGCGCAGCCGCTCGGCCCCCATGCGGGCCGCCGGCGCCGAGGCCAGCGCCGCCTGTCGGGACACGTCGATCGAGATCGGAAACTCCCTCGCCACGACCTCGCGCTCCTCCACGCGCACCACTTCCCCCGTCGTAGTCCCCGCGCCCACGTCCCGCGCCATCCGCCGGAAGTTCGCCGCGTCGCCGGCGGTCTGAAAGCCGGCCACGTCCGCGCCGAGCACGCCCTCGACCACCTGCTCCGCCCAGGGCAGCCGAGAGAACAACTCCACCGGCGGGAAGGGGATGTGCAGGAAGAAGCCGATCCGCACGTCCGGGCGCAGCGCCCGCAGCATCGCCGGCGCGAGCAGCAACTGGTAGTCGTGAATCCACACATCGGCCCCGCGCGCCGCGCTCGTCGCCGCCGCCTCCGCGAAGCGCCGATTCACCTTGCGGTACGTCTCCCACCACCGCCGCTCGAAAACCGGCTGGCGAATCGCGTCGTGCAGCAAGGGCCACAGCGTCCGGTTCGCAAAGCCTTCGTAGAACTCCGCGACCTCCCGGCGCGAAACCGGCACCGGAATGTTCTCGATCCGCCCCGCGCGAAACGGACCCGGCGCCTCGCCCGAAGCGCCCGACCAGCCGATCCAAACGCCCCCACGGCGCGACAGCGCCGGCTCCAACGCGGAGACGAGCCCTCCGGGGGAGAGTTCCCACCGCGCCTCGGCGCCGCGCCCCACGCGCTGCGTCGGCAGACGATTCGCCACGATCACCAGCGACCGCTCCGCCGTCGGCGCGGCTCGCGGCGCCTCGCGCTGCGCAGGGGGCGGCAGCACAGCCAGACTGCGACCGCCTTCGGTCTCGTCAGATTCCGGCGTCATGGGCCTCCTTCCTTCTCGCAAGCGCGCAACGACCCTGCGGGCCGCACGCGGCGCCGACGAACGAGTCTCGCTCGAATGAGAGACTCTTCACGCCCAGCGCCATTCTGCGCCGACTCTAACTCGCCCCATCGGCACGATCCACCGTGCGGCGCTGTTTTTTTCCGTTCATTCACGGCTACGATCGACCGAATCGACCATTCGACGCCGATTCCAACGGATCAGGAGGACCGACGCCCGCATGCACGAACTGGAGTCGAAACTCGACGAACTCGCCCGCCTCCCGTGCCTCCTGGTCGCCACCGACTACGACGGAACGCTCGCGCCCATCGTCGATGATCCCGCGCACGCGGCCCCGCAGCGCGAAGCGCTCGTCGCCGTCGCCTCCCTCGCCTCCCTGCCTCAAACCCACGTGGCGATCATCTCCGGGCGCGCCCTGTCCGACCTCGCGGCGCTCACGGGCGCGCCCGCGGGCGTCCACCTGGTCGGCAGCCACGGCGGTGAGTTCGACCCCGACTTCATCGGCGCCCTCTCGCCCGACCAGATCGCGCTCCGCGAACGCGTCCGCGAAGCGCTCGCGGGCATCGCCCAGAGCGCTCCCGGCGCCTTCATCGAGACCAAACCCGCCGGCGTCGCGCTCCACTACCGCAACGCGCCGGACAGCGCCGCGAAGAAAGCCCTCGACGCCGTCTTCAACGGCCCCGCATCGTTCGACGGGGTGCATACGCGTCGCGGAAAGATGGTCGTCGAACTCGCCGTCATCGAGACCAACAAGGGCCTGGCGCTCGACCGCATCCGCCGGCGCGTCGGCGCCACCGGCGCCCTGTTCCTGGGCGACGACCTCACCGACGAAGACGCCTTCGCCACGCTCGCCGGGCCCGACGTGGGCGTGAAGATCGGCGAAGGAGATACCCGCGCCGCCTTCCGCATCGACGACCCGCACGAGGTCGCGCGGCTCCTGGCGGGGCTGGCGGAGCGGCGGGCGCGCTGGGCCGAGGGCTCCGCCGCCACGCCCATCGAGCGCCTCTCCTACCTCTCGGACCTCCGCACCGGCGCGCTCGTCACGCCCGACGCCCGCGTCGTCTGGATGTGCGCCCCGCGCTTCGACTCCCCCGCCCTCTTCGCCGAACTGCTCGGCGGCCCGCACGCCGGACGTTTCACCGTCGCCCCGGAGCCCCACCGAGCCCCCACGTCGCAGGCCTACGAAGGGGACTCGCTCATCCTCCGAACGCGCTGGAACGGGCTCTCCGTCGCCGACTATCTCGATGTGTCTTCCGGGCGCTGGAGCCAGCGCGCCGGGCGCACCGAACTCGTCCGCGTCGTGGAGGGCTCCGCACGCGTCCGCATCGAGTTCGCGCCGCGCCTGGACTTCGGACGCGTGCCCACACGCCTCGCCACGCGCGCCTTCGGCCTCGAAGTGGACGACACCGCCGACCCCATCGTGCTCCATTCGCCCGGCGTGCGCTGGACCATCTCCAAGGAAGGCCGGCACCACACCGCCCACGCCGTCCACGAACTCGGCGACGAGCCGCTGGTCCTGACGCTCCGGTACGGCGCCGGCGGCGCGCCGCCCTTCGGGCCCGAGGACGAACGACGCCGGCGCTCCGCTCGCTTCTGGGAGGACTGGGCCGCGGCGCTCACGCCCCCCACCGTCGCCCCCGCCGCCGCCATCCGCAGCGCGCTCACGCTCCGGGGCTTGGTCTACGGCCCCACCGGCGCGATCCTCGCCGCCGCCACGACGAGTCTTCCCGAGCATCTGGGCGGCGTGCGCAACTGGGACTACCGCTTCTGCTGGCCCCGCGACGCCGCGATCGCCGCGCGCGCCCTGCTGCGCATGGGCAGCGAGGACGAGGCCATGCGCTTCCTCGACTGGTTCCTCGGCGTGATGGAAGGATCGCCCCAGCCCGACCGCATCCATCCGGTCTACACCGTCTCCGCCGCGTCGCTCGGATCCGAGGCCGAGATCGCCGAACTCTCGGGCTACGCGGGCAGCCGGCCCGTGCGCGTGGGCAACCTCGCGGCCCGGCAGATCCAACTCGACGTCCTCGGCCCGGTCGCCGAACTGCTCGACGACCTCGCGCAACGCGGCGCCCCGCTGTCCGGCGAGCACTGGCGCCTCACCGAGGCCATGGCCAGCGCCGTCATGCGGCGATGGCGCGAACCCGACCACGGCATCTGGGAGATCCGCCTCGACCGCAGGCATCACATCCACTCCCGCGCCATGTGCTGGACCGTCCTCGACCGTGCCGTGCGCATCGCCGATCTCTACGCCGGACGCGAGCGGCGCGACTGGGCCGACGCACGCGACCAGATCCGCGACGACGTCCTCCGCAATGGATGGAGCGAACGCGCGGGCGCGTTCACCACCGCCTACGGGCACGACGACCTCGACGCCGCGGCGCTGGCCGTCGGGCTCTGCGGCCTGCTGACTCCCTCCGACCCGCGCTTCGTCGCCACCGTCGAGGCCATCGACCGCTCGCTCCGCGACGGGCCAGTCGTCCGCCGCTACACGTTCGACGACGGCCTGCCCGGCCTCGAGGGCGGATTCCACATCTGCACCGCGTGGCTGGTCGAAGCCCTCGCCCTGATCGGCGAGCGCCCCCGCGCGCTGGCGCTGTTCGAGGACATGGCTTCGCTCGCCGGGCACACGGGCCTTATGCCCGAGCAGCACTGCAACGCCACAGGCCGCGCGCTGGGCAACCACCCGCAGGCCTACTCCCACGCCGGCCTCATCCTCGCGGCGTTCCGGCTCGAAGCGGCGCGCCCTTGACCGCAACACGCCATTCGCATGACCCGTACGCCGGGTGAAGGGCCCGCGCGCCCAGTCGCGCGAGTCTCACGAACTCTTCATCGGGCCTGAACAGTCCGGCAACACGCGCCCTCTACCTTGCTCCAGCGCCGACGGTGAAGCCGCGGCCATCTCCTTCACGTCCGACGCACGGAGCACGCCCATCATGCCCAGCCGGCGCACCGCCTTCACCCTCATCGAACTCCTGGTGGTCATCTCCATCATCGCACTGCTCATCGGCATCCTGCTGCCCACGCTGGGCGGCGCCCGCAAGGAGGCGCAGGCCGCCCGCTGCGGCGCCTCGATCCGCAACGTCGGCATCGCCGTGCAGACCTGGGTCTCCGAACGCAACCAGTTCCCCCCCGCCTACGTCTACGGCGCCAGCCAGTCGGGCCTCGAGTGGCGGATGGAGGACCAGCGCATCAACAACCCTGTCCCCGCCAACGGCTACATCCACTGGTCCTCCCTGCTCTTCGGCGGCGAGATCCCCGAGGGCGCTTTCGAGTGCCCCACCGTCGAAGACGGCGGCGCGCCGCGCACCAACCCCGGCGGCGAACCCGACGACTGGGAGCCCGAACAGGTCAACGACATCGGCCAGGGCGCCGACGGCGCGCCCTTCCCGGTCGATCGCCAGGCCCGGCGCGTCGCCTACACCGGCAACGGCGCCATCTTCCCCCGCAACAAGTTCTTCGATGAAGGCGTCGCACGCCGAAACGTGCTGGTCAACGACGCCGTCCTCGACCGGCCCGCCGACACCATCCTCGCCACCGAATTCCTCCAAGGTCGCAGTTGGGACACGCTGCGCACGCCAGAGGGCGTGATCAAGAGCCACCGCGCCGTGACGCCCTTCATCGGCATCTCCGCCGGGACGCAGGTCTACAGCGAGCCGTCCTCCGGCGGCATCCCCCGCTACATCTACCCGCCGCAGTCGTCCATCCTCCCCAGCCGCTCGCTCGGGCCCAACATGATCGACGACGCCAACACCACGCTCAACGCCGTCGGACGCCACCACGGCGGCGGCGACAGCGATTACGGCGGCGCCGTCAACTTCGTCTTCGCCGACGGGCACGTCGCGCGCATGACGCTCCTGGAATCCGTCCGCCAGCGGCTCTGGGGAGACCGCTTCTACTCCATGTCCGGCAACAACCGCGTCAACGTCGAGTTCGACCTCGACAACCCCTCGGCGAACTGACCCCTCCCGCGGCGAACGACTCGCCGCGCCCGTTCGGAAAGCACATCCCGAACGTCCCCGCCGTCAAGGAGCGCACGGCGCGGGGCGACGCGAGCGAACAGGCCAGGCCCCGCTCGAGCGCGATCGGTCTGTCGTCGTCGGGTCGGCCCCGTGTCGCCCGTTCTTGTGGTCCCGTCCGTGAAACAGCCCCGGAAAGAAAGAGAGAATCGCACATGAAGAACGACCGTCTGCTCGGCCTCATCCTTGCCGCCGGCGCCGCCCTCGGCGCCTCGTCCGGCGCCCTCGCGCAACCGTATCTGGTCAACGGCTCCGGCGCGACGCTGCTGCGCAACCTGCTGCTGGCGCCCGCCATCACCAACGACTTCATCGACGTGGACGGCGACGGCATCACCACGCCGATCCCCGACCAACTCGCGCCCTACGACGTCACGCCCCCCTTCCCCGCCAACCAGTGGTTCCACGTCCAGTACCGCTCCGTCGGCTCGGTGAACGGCCTTCAGGAACTGATCGACTGGGGCACGAGTTTCGCCACCGGCGCCAACGGCGTCGAGATCTCCTCCGCCGTCGCCTCCGAGGGCGCCTGGAACAACCGCACCTTCTACGTCAACGCCGGCGTCACGCAGGGCGACGCGAACAACAACAACCCCGGCGCCGCGCCCGTCCGATCGCTCACCGACGGGTCCTACCTCGTCACCACCGGAAACGGCCCGGGCACGGGCATCCGCATCGACTTCGCGCCCCTCGACGTCCCCACCTCCTGGGGCGTCTTCTACGACGGCGAGCCCAACCCCAAGGCCATTCCCGGCGACCCGGGCTACGGCGCCAGCCAGATCCTCTCGGTCAACAAGGACGGCACGCTCGTGAACCCTCCGTTCGGCCAGCAGCTCGCCGACCTGGGCGTCCTCAACACCAACGTCTCCGCGCCCGATGCGAACACCATCTTCGACACCCGCGTGGTCTTCGCTCCCGTCGCCGCCATGGTCAACGTCGGCGTCGGCTACCGTGAAATGCGCCAGACCGACATCAAGTGGCTCCAACTCACCGGCCGACTCCAGACCGGCGAGAACCTCATGGCCGTCACCCGCGACTCGGGCTCCGGCACCCGCAACTCCTTCCAGAACGCCCTCTGCCTCGATCCCTCCTGGGGCGCGGGCGAGAACATCGGCGGCCTGGCCGTCTCCTCCGCGCTCGACCTGCTCGGGCCCAACTTCATCCCCTCCAACAAGGCCGGATCCTCCCGCGTCGAGGGCGCCGTCATCAACCACCGTCTGGCCATCGGGCACACCGGCGTCGAGCGCGGCGTGACCGGCTCGGGCGCTTGGCTCTCCCTCAACCGCGCCGAAGTCCTTGGCGTCATCTTCGATCAGTCCGGTGGCGTCGCCGCCGCTCGCCCGCACATCAACAACGTCCTCGACAACGGGCCCAACGGCTACCGCATCGGCGCGCCCGCGGTCATCGCCCACATCGGCGACCCGCTGGCCGAGCCCGCGCCCTTCGGCGACGCCAACGGCAACCCCCGCATGGCCAACCAGCAGGCCGCGAACTTCATGCTCAACCTCATCCGCTCGATCCAGGCCTTCAAGGCGATCCCCACCGACGTCGAGAACGTCGGCTCGCCCGGCGAGTACATGGCCTCGCAGTACATCCTCAACACCGCCACCGACTTCGTCCAGAACGGCGACAACCCCTGCGACTGGATCCCCAACCCCAACCTCAACCAGGAACTGCAGGACATCACGCGCTCCATCAGCGTCCTGAACAACTCGCGCCTCCTGAACTTCACCGCCGCCACCACCGGCCTGGTCCCCACCCGCACCAACCTCTCCCTGCCCGCTGTCTACACCGACGGCGTCTCCAACCAGGGCCGCTACGTCAACCAGGACGGCTCGTTCCTCAACTACGGCACGGTCCTCAACGCCCGCAACCGCGTCTCGGGCGACTTCAACGGCGACGGCGTCCGCAGCGACGCCGACACGCAGGACCTCGTGAACGCCTGGAAGTTCCGCAACGGAATGCTCGCCATGTGGCGCCCGACAGAGCAGGTCTCCATCGAGATCATCGGCGACTTCAACGGCGACGGGAACTTCACCGCCGCCGACGTCCGCTACTGGGCCGACGGCCTGGTCCTGACCGGCGGCGCCGCGGGCGGCGCGTCCAACGTGCGTCCCACGGGCACGCTCGACCGCGCGAAGGGCTTCCGCCTCGTGGACGAGGCCTTCGGCGGGAACTTCTTCTCGACGACGCTCGCCACCGGCGCCTCCTACAAGACCGGCGACAGCCGCGCCGATGTCTCCGGCCCCGCCGGACTCCACACCAAGGGCTTCCAGCCCATCGGGCACGACGGCGTGATCGACGCCTTCGACATCGACTACATCTGCGCCAACTTCGGCGACTGGACCTTCCAGCCCGACGCCGCCCGCATGGACCTCTCCGCCGACATGAACGGCGACCTGGTGGTGGACATCGAGGACGTCCGCGTCGTCGTCGAGGACATCCTTGAAACCCAGATTGGCGACGTGAACCTCGACGGCGCCGTGGACGAGTCCGACCTCGCCATCATCAACGCCAACCTCAACACCCCCGGCGGCTGGGCCCGGGGCGACGTCAACTGCGACGGCGTGGTTAATCAGGCCGACGCCGACATCGTCAACGCCTTCCTCTGCCCCTTCGACCTCAGCGGCAACGGCGTCGTGGACTTCGCCGACCTCAACATCCTCCTGAACAACTTCAACCAGATGGGCTCCAATCTCCCCGGCGACTTCAACGGCGACGGCGCCGTCAACTTCGCCGACCTCAACGCCCTGCTCGGCGTCTACAACCAGCCCTGCTGAAAGACGCCTTCGTCCCCACTCACTCCGACCGGGTGAACCAACGGGGCCCCCCGCCCAAGAGGCGGGGGGCCTCTTTCTTTCCTGAGACGCCGGGCCGGGAATCACCCCCCGAACAGAACGCGGCCCACGCGGGGCGGTTATCATGGATTGCGCCGCTGCGGCCCTTCCCGGGCCCGCCCGGCGGCGCGATCGCCTCGTCGATCCCACCCGGCGCGTCGCCGGGACGCCAAACCCCCGCAGGAGTCCCCGTTGGATCTGGAGCCCATTCCAACCCTGAGTACGATGGTCCTCGAGTCCGACCTCACCGGACACGACGACTCCTCACGCTCGGTCCGGACCCCCGTCCGCGTGGATGAACTCGGCGACGTCCGAGCCGAGCCCATCGTGTTCCTGCACGGCCTGCTCGGTCAGAACGAGCACTGGTTCCCCGTCGCCCGCCGTCTGGCCGACCGCTCACGCTGCCTGATGATCGAGACGCCCCTCCTCCAACTCCGCGGCGCCGCGTGCAGCGTCGAGGGCGTCACCCGGCTCACCATTTCCGTCCTCGTGGCCATCGTGGACGCCCCCGCGATCCTCATCGGAAACTCGCTTGGCGGGCACGTCGCCCAGAAGATCGCCC
>JACVCK010000098.1 GCA_016742055.1 Phycisphaerales bacterium | reverse complement strand
CTCCGGGGGCGCCTCGCCCGGCGTGAAGTCGTACAGGTTGCTCAGCATGAACCGCAGCGTGTTCCGCACCTTGCGGTACGCCTCGCCCGAGGTCTTGAAGAACTCAAGGTCCGCCTTGATGTCGTTCTCGAACGCCAGCGTCGCCACCCACCAGCGGCAGACGTCGGCGCCGAACTCCTTCATCAGCGCATCCACGTCCAGCGTGTTGCCCAGCGACTTGCTCATCTTCTTGCCGTCGCGGTCCACGATGAAGCCGTGCGTCAGCAGCGTGCGGAACGGCGCCCGGCCCGTGCCGCCCAGCCCGCAGAGCATCGACGACTGGAACCACCCGCGGTGCTGGTCCGACCCTTCCAGGTACAGGTCCACCGGGAAGCCGATCCCCCGCTCGTCCATCACCGACCGCCACGACGAGCCGCTCTCGAACCACACGTCGAGGATGTCGCTGCACTTGCGCAGCGCCGCGACGTCGATCCCGCGGGGCGCGTCCGGGTCGCCCGCCGGGTCGTACCCGCGCAGCAGGTCCGCCGGCGTCATCGTGAACCACGCGTCGGAGCCCTTCTCGCGCACCACCGCCGCCACGGCGTTCACGCTCGCGCGGGTCAGCAGGGTCAGCGTCTGGCCGGCCGACTCCATCTCGAACGCCGGGATCGGCAGCCCCCACGCCCGCTGGCGCGAGATGCACCAGTCCGGCCGGTTCTCCAGCATCCCGCGCAACCGGTTCCGCCCCCATTCGGGCACGAACGACACCGCCGACTCAGTCTGCTGCAGCGCCAGCGCCCGCAGCGACCGGCCCTCGCGCTTGGTCGGGCGGTCCACGCCGATGAACCACTGCTCGGTCGCGCGGAAGATCACCGGCGACTTGCCCCGCCAGTCGTGCGGGTACGAGTGCATGAACCTGTGGTCGTGGAACAGGTGCCCGCTGCGCCGCAGATGCTCCGTGATCTCGCCGTTGGCTTTCCAGATGTCACGCCCGCGCAGCCAATCCGGCGCCGACTCGTCGTACGTGCCATCGCCCTGCACCGGGCAGTACACGCCCAGCCCCTCGCGCAGGCCCGTCTGGTAGTCCTCCACGCCGTGCCCCGGCGCCGTGTGCACCAGCCCCGTGCCGTCCTCGAGCGTCACGTACTCCGCGCCCACCACCCGGTGCAGCGACGTCGCGCCGATGTGCCGCTCCAGCGAGGCCGTGTCCGTGAAGGGGTGGCGGTACTTCAGCCCGAGCAGCCGCTCGCCCGCGGTCGTCGCCAGGACCGCGATCTCTTCGGCCTTCGCCGCCTTGGCGACCTTCTCCGCCAGCGCCGCCGCCATCACCGTCACAGCGCCGTCGATCCGCAGCAGCGCGTACTCGAACTTCGGATGCACGGCGATCGCCAGGTTCGCCGGGAGCGTCCAGGGCGTGGTCGTCCAGATCATGAACGACGGGCGCACCGTGGGGCGGCCGCCGGGGAACTCCGAGCCGCCCCCGTCCAGTTCCTCCGAGTCCTCGCTCGGCGCGGGCGGCAGCCCGAAGGCGTCGTAGACCGCGTCGGCGTCGAGCGCCTCGAAGTCCACGTACACCGACAGGTCCTCGCGCTCGTAGTACTCCAGTTCCGCCTCCGCCAGAGCCGTCTGGTTGGCGATCGACCAGTGCACCGGTTTGAGTTGGCGGAACACGATCCCCTGCCCGACCATCTCCGCGAAGAGTTCGAGCGTCGCCGCCTCGTAGCGCGGCTGCATGGTCAGGTACGGGTCCTCGTAGTCCGCAAGCGTGAGCAGGCGGCGCATCTGGCCCGCCTGGAGTCTCACGTACTTCTCCGCGTACTTCTGGCACTCGCGCCGGATCGCCATGCGCCGCGCGTCGTCGCTCAGCGCCGCGATCTTCGCGTACTTGCCGCTCTCGACCAGTTCCGTCACCACCTTGTGCTCGATGGGCAGGCCGTGGCAGTCCCATCCCGGCACATAGGGGCAGTCCTGCCCCGCCATCGTGCGCGAGCGGACCACCATGTCCTTGAGGCACTTGTTCAGCAGGTGGCCCAGGTGGATGTCGCCGTTGGCGTAGGGCGGGCCGTCGTGGAACACGAACCGCGCGGCGCCGCGACGCGCCTCCTGCACCTTCCGGTACAGCCCAGACTTCTCCCAGCGCTGGATCGAAGCGGGCTCGTTCTGCACCAGGTTCGCCTTCATCGCGAACGCGGTCTGCGGCAGGTTCAGCGACTTTTTGTAGTCCGGCGCCGGTCGCTCGGCGGCGTTCGGGGCGGCGGTGGGGGGCTGGCTGCTCATCGGGCGGAGGCGTCCTCAACGGCGGAGACGGGCGGGGTTGTTCGCGGAACGTTCGATCGTAGCGTCGGCGGCGGAAACCCCGCGCTCCAAGAAAAAACCCCCGGCCAGCGGCCGGGGGCGGGACATCAATCGGGACGTCGCTGCCGAGCCGCCGGTCAGGCGTGCTCGAAAATCGACTGGCTGCGGACCACGAGCCCGCCCGAGGCGATCAGGTGGTACGCCTGCGCGTGGATCTCCTTGCGGTAGCGCTGCACGTCGAGGAACGACAGGCAACGCCCGCCGTCGGAGTCGGTCCACGTGTGGGCCGCGGCGTCCACCTCGCGGGCGAACTCGTACAACTCGCGGTATGTCGCGAGGTAGAGGTTCTCCGAGAGCGTCTCGGTCTGGACGGTGGTCACGTACTTGAGTTTGCCGCCGAAATCCTGCTCGTGGTCGCGCTCGCCGGCGCAGGGGAACGCCGCCGCCACGCCGCGCTCCGGCAGGCCCGACTCCTGCTCGGTGAGAAGTTCGCTCACCGACGAAGCGCCGTGCTGGAAGCGCATCACATGCGAGCCGGGCATCACCCAGCCCTCGAACTCGTAGTCCGCGTGCGCGATCGTGATGCGGTTGCGCACCTTGAACAGTTCAGGGTGCAGCGCGCGCCGGTACACAACGATCCGGTACGCCTGAAGCAGGTTGACGACCTTGGCGGGTGCGTTCATGGCTCTTCCTTGCGTCTTGTGCGCGGCCAGTTGGAGTTCCAATCCTCGCAAGGGTTCGGAGTGTACCCGCCGTTTGCAAAACAGCAAGGATTTCCCCCCGAAAAACGCGGGTTCCGGCCGCAACTTTGTTGTCATCGCAAAGCAGGAATTGCGCCGCCCGGCGCAACCTGCGCCCGACTGCCTCGTCCCGACGCGTCCCGAGCCACAGTCCGCTGGCCCGCCGTTCGCGGTCTGGTTCGCGCGCGACCCAACGTGAATTGCCGCCCGCCATGCTGAATCTCACACCGCTTCAATCACTCCCGGCAAACCTCCGAAGAGAGGCCCTCGAAGCCGCGCTCCGCGCCGGCGCGCCCGACGAAGCCGACCCTATCGTCGGTGCGCTCCTCGATCTGCCGCGCCGGGGAAAACGCCTGCAAACCCTTGAATCCGCGGCCATTGCGTGGGATCGCCTCAGCCCGGAATCGCGCCGCGACCTCCTCCGGTACGCCGGACGCCGCCTGTCGGTTCTGGTGGAGAACCTGTCAACTTCTGTCGATCCCCGCCGCCGGCGCGCCGCAGCGCGGCTCACTTCTGTGTCCCCCAGAACCGACGCCCACGCCCTGCTCGCGCGCCTCGTCGCCGACCACGAGCCCCCCGTCGCCGCCGCCGCCGCCGAAGAGATCCTCCGCCTCGCCGCAAGTGCTATCCAAACAAATAACGAACAACTCCTGACGCTCGCCGCGGCCCAGTACCACGTGCACCGCCGCCAGGAAATCCTCGCCGCCATCCTCGAACGCGCACCGTGCGCCGGCCCCGACCTCGAGGCCTGGCTCGCCGACGAATCCCAGCCGGCGCACATGGCCCTTCGATCCATGCTCCGGCGCGACGACCGCCCCGGCGCCCGCGCCGGCGCGGTCCGCATGCTCGCCCGCGCCTCCTTCGCGCCAGCAGCGTGCGACCGCCTTCGGCGCGCCGATGACGCATCGGAGCACGCCGCGGCGCTCGCGCTCTGGCCCCTCCTGCGCCACCCGCGCCGGCGGCGCGCCCTCGCGCGCCTCGCCGACGGCGCGCCGCTCCTGCCCGTCGAGACCGACGTCCCGCGACTGCCCCTCGACGCCCGCCTGGGGCGCGTCCAACTCGTGCGCACGCTCCGCATGACCGGAGAGGCCCGGGCCGCGGCGCTGGCGCCCTGCCTCGCCGACGACGCCGCCGCGCCCAAACTCGCCGCCGTCGCCACCCTCGGCGCCGGGCCGCTCACCGACGCCGAAGTCGAACTGCTCCGCGATTTCACGTTCGATCATGACGCCCGAGTCGCCCGCTCCGCCGCCGCGGCGCTGCTCGCCACGGAGCGGCACGAACTCCTCGCCGAGCACTGGGGACGCGCCGGGGCCTCGCCCCACGCCTGCGTCCGCGAGATCGCGGCCCTCGCGCCCAGCGCCGACTTCCTGCGCGACCCCGTCACGGCGCGACTCGCCATGCTCCGCGAGCCCGACCGCTTCATCATCGTCCTTCGCGCCCGCATCGCCCGCGCGCCGGCCCAGGACCGCCTCCGCGCCATCGCCCTCTGCCGGCGCCTCGGGCTCGCTCCTCGCGCCGAACTCGAACTGCTCGGCGCGGCCGCCGACGCCGATGCGCGCGTCGCCTCCGCCGCCGCTCGCACCCTGGGCGGCGCGCCCGGCCCGACCACGCGCGACGCGCTCATCCGCCTCGCCATGCACCCGGACCCCCGCGTCCGCGCCAACGCCGTCGAAGCCGCGCGCGGACGCTCCGGCGTCGCGTCCATGATCGAGGCCAAGGCCGCCGACCCGCACCACCGCGTCCGCTCCGGAGCGCTGGCGGCCTGGTTCCACGCCGCCCCCGACCTCGTCGCCGAAAGACTCCGCGGCATGCTCGCCGACGACCGCCCCGAAGAGCGCCTCGCCGCGCTCTGGGCCGCACGCGCCGCGGGCGTCCAGCGCGTCGCGCCCGACGTCGCCCGCATCGCGCTCGACGGCGCCTCCGCCGCCGAACGGCGCAGCGCCACGCGCTGCGCCCGGGCGCTGCTGCTCGGCGCCGGACCGTCGGCGTCCGCCCCGGCCGTCAACGAGCCGCTGGAGGTCGCCGCATGATCGTGCTCGCTGCGCTCGGAGCATGGACAGCGCCCCTCGTGATCGTGGCGCTGTCGCTCATCGTCTCGGCCGGCGCGACATGGGCCGCTTGGCGCCGAAAGGCCGAGCCGCCCCGCCCCGTCCTGGTCGCGCCGCCGATCTCGCCCGTCGAGGCGGCGTTCGACGCCGTCGCCCGCGCCAGCGGCCTGGGCGACGAGGACCGCGCCGTCGTCCGCGCGCTGGCCGGCGCCCACGGCGACGCCCACCCGGTCGCGCTGCTCATCAGTTCACACGCGTTCGACACGGCGCGCCGGCGCCTGCCGCCCACCGCCCCCGTCGAACTGCGCCGGGCCGCGGGCGCCATCCGCACGCGCCTTTTCGCCGGCGCCTAGGGCGCAGGAGAGCGGCCCGGCGCGAGGGTTCGCGACGGGCCGCGCTGCGTTCGTCCGGTGGAGTCCGCCCGATCTCAGGCCTGGAACGACGACCCGCACCCGCAGGTGGTCGTCGCGTTGGGGTTGTTGAACACGAAGCCGCGTCCCTGGAGTTCGTCGCGGAAGTCGATCGTCGTGCCGCTGAGGTACAGGAGCGACTTGGGGTCGCAGATCACGGTGACGCCGTGCAGGTCGAACGCCTCGTCCGTGTCCCGCTGGTTCTCCGTCAGGTCGAGCAGGTACGAGAAGCCCGAGCAGCCCCCGCCCTTCACGCCCACGCGCAGCCGGACCTTGCTCGCGTCCAGTTCCTGCTGCTCGATGATGGTCTTGATCTCGCGCGCGGCGGTCTCGGTCAGGATGATGCCCATGGGAGCCCTATCGGTCGTCGGTGCGGAAGTGGTCAAGGCAGTCATTCTACGTCTCCGTTGCCCGGTTGTTCGGGCCCTCGTTCGGGGGTCGGACCTGGGGGATTATCGGCTCGCCGCGGACGCGGCCGGGGCCGAAGCCGCGCCGCCCGCGGCCCCGGGGTTCTTCGCCTTGTAGTCGCTGATCGCCGCCCGGATCGCGTCCTCCGCCAGCACCGAGCAGTGGATCTTCACCGGCGGCAGACTCAGTTCCTCAACGATCTGCGTGTTCTTGATCGCCAGGCCCTCGTCGATCGTGCGGCCCTTGAGCCACTCGGTCGCCAGGGACGACGACGCGATCGCCGATCCGCAGCCGAACGTCTTGAACTTCGCGTCCTTGATCTTGCCCGTCTCCTGATCGACCAGGATCTGGAGTTGCATCACGTCGCCGCACTCGGGCGCGCCGACGATGCCCACGCCCACGTCCGCACGCTTCTTCACGTCGGCCGTGGTCCCGAAGTTCCCGACGTTGCGGGGGTTCTCGTAATGATCAATGACCTTGGGGCTGTACGCCATGTTTCACCTCTCGGGTGGTTGGATCTGTCCGGCTGATGCCTAGCGCCTGATGCCTGATGCCTCGTCTCAGTGATGCGCCCACTCGATCTTCGAAAGATCGATCCCTTCCTTGTGCATGTCGTACAGCGGGCTCATCTCCCGGAGTTTGAGCACCGCCCTGGTGATGTTCTCGATCGCGAAGTCCACCTGCTCCTCGGTCGTCCAGCGCCCGAGCGACAGCCGCAGCGACGAGTGCGCCAGTTCATCGCCCACGCCCAGGCCCTTGAGCACGTACGAGGGCTCCAGCGACGCGCTCGTGCACGCCGAGCCCGACGAGCACGCGATGTCCTTGATCGCCATCATCAGGCCCTCGCCCTCGACGAACCCGAACGAGATGTTTGTCAGGTGCGGAAGGCGCTTCTCCAAATGCCCGTTGATCTGCGAGACGTCGATCGCCTTCGTCAGGGAGGTCTCCATCTTCTGGCGCAGTTGCAGCAGCCGGGCGCCCTCGGCGTCCATCTCCTGGAGCGCGATCTCCGCCGCCTTGCCCATGCCCACGATCCCCGTCACGTTGTGCGTGCCCGAGCGGAATCCACGCTCCTGCCCGCCGCCGTCCTGCTGGGCCACCAGGCGCACCCGCGGGTTCCGACGGCGGACATACAGCGCGCCCACGCCCTTGGGCCCATAGATCTTGTGCGAACTCATCGACAGGAGGTCGACGTTGTCCTGCTCCACGTTCACCGGCATCTTGCCCGCCCACTGCGTGCCGTCGCTGTGGAAGATCACGCCCCGCTTGCGGCAGAGCGCCCCGATCTCCCGCACCTCGTTGATCGTCCCGATCTCGTTGTTCGCCCACATGATGCTCACGAGGATCGTGTCCTCGCGCATCGCCGCCTCGACCATCTTCGCCGTCACGATCCCGTCCGGCCCCGGCTCCAGGAACGTCGCGTCGAAGCCCTCCTTCACCAGCCGCTTCACCGGGTCCAGAACCGCCTTGTGCTCGATGATGCACGTGATGATGTGCCCGCGACCCGTCTGGCCCGCCGGCTTCTTCTCGTACATCTCCGCGGCGCCCTTGATCGCCAGGTTGTTCGACTCCGTCGCACCCGACGTGAAGATCACTTCCTTCTCGTTCGCGCCGAGCAACCTCGCCACCCGCTCCCGAGCCCAGTCGATCCCCTCCTCCGCCTCCCAGCCGAACCGATGGTTGCGGCTGCCCGAGTTCCCGAACTTCTCCGTGAAATAGGGCAGCATCGCCTCGACAACCCGCGGGTCGCACGGGGTCGTCGCGGCATGATCCATGTAGATGGGCAGTTTCAGAGCCATACGGTCGATCCACCCTTCAAAAAAAGGCCTCAATCCCACCAACCACCCGCCCCGAACCGCCCCCGACGCGATTTCGGACAAAGAGGTTGATATTTAGAATCATTCTAACCAAGGATAGGGGGCCATCGGAATCGGATCAATCCGACGTCACCCCGCCTGCAACAGTGGAGCGGCCATCCCGGCCGCTGGCGTCAGGACCTGGATTCTCTTGCATGCTCCGGCGGATAGACCCCCCTACATGTATGCCCTAAAACTGGGGTAGACACCCCCCAGGATTTTGTGGTAGATCCCCCTCAGACCAATAACGGTCGGGATCGTGCTTCAGGGGGCCCCGGGGGTTCGGGGCCAACGAAAAAATCAGGGCCGCACCCGCAGAAAGCGTGGCGTTTCTCCCGTGTTCGTGGCAGACTCCCAGTGCGCAGGCCGGGCCTTCCGGTTGTCCAATCACCCAGTGGAGCGGCCGTCCCGGCCGCTTTTCCGGCGAAGGAGTCTTTCCATGCTGAACAGGTTTGTTCCGATCCTCGGCGCGGCGCTGGCCGCCGCGCTCGAGGAGGTGCTGCCGTGACCCCGCACCGAGACCGGGAGAAGGACGAGGCCCGCGCCCGCACCGGCCATGTCATCATCACCGCGCTGCGCTTCGGCGGCATCGCACTCGTGATGCTCGGCTTCGCGGTGGTGCGCGGGGTGATCGACCTGCCCTATGCAGTGGGGGTCGTGCTGGTGGTGGCGGGCTTCCTCGACTTCTTCTTCGTGCCGCGCCTCGTCGCGCGGGCATGGAAGGCACGCGGCGGGGACGACCGATGATCCGCCGCTTCTACAAGGAGGTGACGCTCGGCGAGGCGCCGGGCGGCGGGTGGCAGGTGCTGCTCGACGGGCGCGGGGTGAAGACCGTGGGCGGCGCGCCGCAGATGGTGCCGACGCGGCCGCTCGGCGAGGCGCTCGCGGCGGAATGGCGCCACCAGGGCGAGAAGATCGACCCCAGGAGCCTGCCGCTGCGCGACATAGCCGACTACGCCATCGACATGGTCGCCCCTGACCGGGCGGCGGTGGCGAAGGGCCTCGTCGCCTATGCCGAGACCGACACCCTGTGCTACCGCGCCGATCCCGACGAGCCGCTCCACGCGCGCCAGCAGGCCGAGTGGGAGCCGCTGCTCGCCGCCTTCGAACGGGCGCACAACCTAGCGCTGGTGCGGGTCAGCGGCGTGCTCCACCGCCCGCAGCCGCCCGAGACCCTCGGCAGGCTGGAGGCCCGGCTGCGGGCGCTCGATCCCTTCGCGCTCGCCGGGGTGGAGGCGATGGCCAAGCTCGCCGCCTCGCTGGTGACCGCCCTCGCCGCGCTCGATGCCGCCCAAGAGGAGGAGCCGCTGGCGCTGTGGCGCGCGGTCAGCCTGGAGGAGGAATGGCAGGCCGAACTGTGGGGCCGCGATGCGGAGGCCGAGGAGCGGCGGGCGCGGCGCGAGGCGGACTTCCTGCGCGCCTGCGCCTTCGCGCGGATGGCGCGGGCCTGATCGCTACCGCCCGCTGAGCTTCACCCCTGCGCCGCCCAGTCCGCGACCTCCGCCGCGACGCGGTTGGCGGCCGCGTTGAGGCCTGCGCCGACCGCGCGGGTCTCGGCCGGGATGCCGGTCTCGCGCGCCTCGAAGCGGCGTGTTGTGACGCGGCCGTCCTGCTCCATGCGCACCGCATCGAAACGCACCACCGCCGAGGCGCTGGGCGCGTCGTAGCCCATGTCGATGAGCGTGCCGCGCAAGGTCACCGTGGCGAGCGTCGCGGTGGCATCGCCGTCGATCACCATCGCCGTCCCCCGGGCGCGGATCGTCTCGCCGACCAGCCGCCGGAACAGGCGCGCGGGCTTTTCCACCCAATAGGCCTCCTGGAGGTAAGCGAGCTCCGTGTCGCTCATCGTCACCGGCACGCGCAAGACGTCGAGCTTGGCGGGGGTGTCGATGGAGAGGACCGCAATCACCGGACGCTCCGTGC
>JACVCK010000097.1 GCA_016742055.1 Phycisphaerales bacterium | reverse complement strand
GTGGCGGGTGGGTGCGGACGCGCGCGCGAGGAGCGCAGGAGCAGGCGGGGGGGCCGGTGGGAGATGTCAGAGGGGACTAAGGGCAAGGGGGGGGGCATCGGGGAACGCCTGGGGGGGAAGGCCGCGGGAGTGGGTGGGGTGGAAAGGTCAGAATGCTGGGGCGGGGGGGTGGCGGGTCATGGCGCGGGGTTTCCGGGCCGATTGCAGGTGTCGGGCGTGGCTGCGCCCCGGACGGGAGACCCCATGGACAACGTCATCCGGATCATGTGCCCCAAGTTGACCTGCCGCCGGATCCTCGCGGTTCCGACGGAGGCGCGGGGCCAGACCGTGCGTTGCCGGGGGTGCGGGACGACGATCAAGATTCCCGCCAAGCCGCCTTCGGCGCCTGCGCCGGCTGACGCCGCCGAAGCGCCGGGAGCGCCAGCCGCCGCGCCGGCCGCCAAGAAGCCGCCCCAGCAGGACGCGGCCTGAGCGCGCGTCAGCGAAGGTCTTCGGGGTCGTCGTCCAGGTCGAAGTCGAAGTCGAACACGCTGCTGTCGTCTTTCTTCTTTTTCGAGATGAGTTTGCCCAGCGGGTCGTCGCTCTCGTCGTCGTCGTCGTCGCCCGGCGCGGGCTGCGGCACGGCGGGGGCTTCGCTCGTCGCGTCGGCGTCGGACTGATCGGAGCGGTCGGGGATGGCGCCGGGGACGATGTTCGCCGGCACGCCGTTGATCTGCAGCGTCAGCGCGGCGGGCCCGACGGTCACGCGATCCCCCGGCTCGAGCACGGACTCCTGGACGCGGACGTCATTGAGGAAGGTGCCGTTCGAGGAGCCCAGGTCGCGCAGTCGGACGCGATCGCCTTCGACCACGATCTCGCAGTGCTGGCGCGACACCGTGGCGTGGGGCACGCAGAGGTCGCATTCGGGCTTGCGTCCGATGAGGAACCGGCCGCCCTTGACGTGGAACTCGCGGCGGGCGCCGTCCGGCATGAAACCAACGAGGGTGACGTTCACGGGGGCGATGCCTCCGGCGGGTTCGGACCTATGCTCCGCCCGGAGGGTTCTGAGCCGCCTCGGGGCGGTCAGCGGGCGACGCGATGCCGGAGAATATAGCCATGCCGACCGTCGGCGGAAGCCCTGTGGGCGCAGGGATTTCCGCGCGCGGCGCGCTGGCCGTCGAGCACGAGCCCGCCGCCTCGCTCTACATCCACGTGCCGTTCTGCTTCCACAAGTGCCATTACTGCGACTTCTACTCCTTTGTGGATTCGCAGGACCGGCAGGCGGCGTTCGTCGCGGCGCTGGAGAAGGAACTGTCCGCCCTGGCGCCGCACGCCGGGCCGCTGCGGACCATCTTCGTCGGCGGCGGCACGCCCTCGCTGCTGCGGGTCGAATTGTGGGAGCGCCTGCTCGCGTCGCTGGGCCGGACGTTCGAACTGAGCGCGATTCGAGGGGGGCGCGGCGAATTCACGGTCGAGTGCAATCCGGAGACGGTGACGCCCGAGTTGATGCGCACCCTTCGCGCTGGCGGCGTGGACCGGGTGAGCGTCGGGGCGCAGTCGTTCCACGAGCGGCATCTCAAGACGCTTGAGCGCTGGCACGATCCGGCGAACGTGCAGAAGGCGCTCTCGCTCGCGGCGGATGCGGGCATCCTGCGGCGGAGCGTTGATCTGATCTACGGCATCCCCGGGCAGTCGATGGACGAATGGCGGCGCGACGTCGAGACGGCCCTGGCGCTCCGCCCCGGGGTCGAGCACCTCTCGTGCTACGCGCTGACGTACGAGGCCAACACCGCGATGACGATGCGCCTCAAGCAGGGCGAGTTCACGCCGTGCGATGAGGACCTGGAGGCCGACATGTACGAGTGGCTGGTCGAGCGCCTGCGCGCCGAGGGGTTCGATCGCTACGAGGTCAGCAACTTCGCGCGGCCTGGCGGGCCCGGCGCAGAGAGCCGACACAACCTTGCGTACTGGAAGCAAGAGAGTTGGCTCGCGGCGGGGCCGAGCGCGAGCGGCCACCTGCGCTGCGCCGATCCGGGCAAGGGCGGCGTGCGGTGGAAGAATGTGCCGCGGCTGACGGACTGGATGGAGGGCGTCGAGCGCTCCGGGGGCTTCTCGCCGGCGGTGGATGTGGAGATGCCCGACCCTTCGCGGGCGAGGCGGGAGCGGATCATGATGGGGCTGCGCCTGCGCGAGGGGCTGGCGGAGTCCGAACTGGCCGGGCTGGACGCGGCGATCGAGGCCGAGCGGGCGATCGGGCTGGTGAAGGTCAGCGCGGGGCGCGTGACGCTCACCGATCGCGGGTTCTTGCATGCGGATGGGGTGGCGCGTCGGTTGATGGGGGCGATCTGATCCCGAGCCGCCGACGGCTGGACGCGCGGCGCGTGATCGGCCGGGGCGTCAGTCCCTCACCCCAAAGAACTGCTTGATGCGGTGGATCGAAACCGCCCGGCCGATCGCCGCGATGCTTTCGGTGAGGGGGATCTCCTTCGGGCAGACCTTCACGCAGTTCTGCGCGTTGCCGCAGTCGCTTACGCCGCCGATGGAGGCCATGAAGTCCAGGCGCTCGGGCTTGAGCGCGGCGCCGGTGGGGTGCTCGTTGAAGAGGCGCACCTGGGAGATCACCGCGGCGCCGACGAACGATTGATCCCACTCCTTGGCGTCCTCTTCCTTCTTGTACTGCGGGCAGGCGTCGAGGCAGCAGCCGCAGGTCATGCAGGTGGACAGGACGTAGCGCTCGGCCTGGTCGGCGGGCTTTTCGCGCGGGCCGGCGCCGAGGTTGTACGTGCCGTCGATGGGCACCCAGGCCTTGGCGCGCTTGAGGTCGTTGAAGAAGCGCTGGCGGTCCACGAAGAGGTCGCGCACGACGGGGAACTTGCTCATGGGCTGGAGCGTGACCTCGGTCACGCCCGCGGCGAGCAGGTTTTCGATCAGGGCGGTGCAGGACTGGCGCACGCGCCCGTTCACGCGCATCGTGCAGGCGCCGCAGACTTCCTCGAGGCAGCCGGAGTCCCACACGACGGGCGTGGTGCGCTTGCCCTCGATGGTGACGGGGTTGGCGGCGATCCACTGGAGGCAGGAGATGACGTTGGCGCCGGGCTCGACGGGGACGTCGAAGGCCTCCCATCGCGCGGGCTTGCCGGGGCCGTCGCAGCGCTCGATGCGGAAGCGGATGGTCCGCGGACGCTGGGCGCCGCGCGGCTGAGGGTTGGTGACGGGGGCGGTGGTCATCGGGAACTCGCGTGAGAGTGCGGATCAGACGGAAACGGGCTGCGCGGCGGGCTTCTTGCCGGCCTCGCCCTCGACCTTGCCGTAGGTGCGGGCGCGGGGCTGGACCAGGCCGGTCTCGACGGGCTCGAAGGAGATCTTCGCGGACTTGGAGGCGCCGTCCCACTCGGCGACGGTGGTCTTGAGGAACCGCGCGTCGTCGCGCTCGGGGAAGTCGGTGCGGTAGTGGGAGCCGCGGGACTCGCGCCGCTCGAGGCCGCCCCGGAGGATCACGTCGGCCATGGCGAGCATGTCGCCGACGGCGCGGGCGTGGGCGAGGTTCTGGTTGGTCCAGCCGGATGGGTCGTCAACGCCGATGCGGGCGTAGCGCTCGCGGAGTTCGGCGAGTTTGCTCATCGCCTGCTCGAGGCGCGGGCCGGACTTGACCACGGTGGACGCCGCGGTCATCTCCTCGCCGAGTTCGCGCCCGATGTGGTACGGGTTTTCGGCGCCCTTGGACTCGGCGAGGCGCTTCACGCGGGCTTCTTCCTGCTTGACGACGCCGTCGTAGATCGACTGCGGCTCGTCCGCGGCGGCGCGGGAGGCGTTCTTCACGTGGTTGACCACGCCCCTTCCGCAGAACAGCCCGTCGAAGATGCACGAGAGCAGCGCGTTGGCGCCGAGGCGGTTGGCGCCGTGGTACTGGTAGTTGACTTCGCCGAAGGCGTAGAGGCCGGGGATGGAGCACATCATGGAGTTGGGCGCCCCCGGAACCATGCCCTTGAGGTCGGGCTTGGGCGTGTACGTCGTCCAGAGGCCGCCCATCGTGTAGTGGACGCCCGGGAAGATGCGCATGGGCACGTCGGCGGGGTCCTCGCCGACGAACTTGCGGTAGATCTCGATGATGCCGAGCAGTTTGCGCTCCAAGTACTCGCGCCCCAGGTGCGTCAGGTCGAGGTAGACCATGTTCCCGCCGAAGACGCCGAGGCCCTCCATGCAGATGTTGAAGATCTCGCGCGTCGCGATGTCGCGGGGCACGATGTTGCCGTACTTGGGGTAGCGCTCCTCGAGGAAGTAGTAGCGCTCATTCTCGGGGACCTGGCGCGGGTCGCGGGAGGGGTCGGGGTGCTTGCCCCACTTGCCGTCCGCGCCCTTGACCGCGGGCACCCACACACGGCCGCCCTCGCCGCGCGCCGACTCGGACATGAGGCGCAGTTTGTCGGCGCCGGGGATGGCGGTGGGGTGCACCTGGATGAACTCGCCGTTGGCGTACCGGGCGCCGGCCTGATAGCAGCGCGCCGCGGCGGCGCCGGTGCAGACCACGGAGTTCGTGGACTTGCCGAACACCAGCCCGTTTCCTCCCGTGGCCATGATGACGGCGTCGGCGCGGAAGGCGCGGACCTGCATGGTGCGGAGGTCCTGGGCGACGATGCCGCGGCAGACGCCGTCGTCGGAAACGACGGGCCAGAGGAACTCCCAGTGCTCGTACTTTGCGACCATGCCCTCGGCCTCCCAGCGCCGGGTCTGCTCGTCGAGGGCGTAGATCAGTTGCTGGCCGGTGGTGGCGCCGGCGAAGTGCGTTCGCTTGTAGAGCGAGCCGCCGAACAGGCGCAGGTCGCGGTAGCCCTCCTGCGTGCGGTTGAAGGGCACGCCCATGCGGTCGAGGAGGTCGATGATCTGCGGCGCCCAGTGGGCCATCTCGTAGACGGGCGGCTGGTGGGCGAGGAAGTCGCCGCCGTAGATGGACTCGTCGAAGTGCTCGTGCTCGGAGTAGCCCTGCTGGCGGGCGACCTCGTTGCAGGCGTTGATGCCGCCCTGTGCGCAGACCGAGTGCGAGCGCTTGACGGGGACGATCGAGAACAGATCGACGGGGATGCCGGACTCGGCGATGCGGACGGTGGCGGCGAGGCCTGCGAGGCCTCCTCCGACGACGATCACGCGCTGGTTCTTGCTGGCGGCCATGGTGTGGGGTCCGAGGTTCCGGGATTCCGGGGATGGAGTGGGATTCGATCAGAGCGCGATGGCGGAGTCAGGGGGCGTCAGGGGTCGGTCCCCGGGGCCGACTCCGGCGCGAGCATGCGGAGTTCGACCTGCCTCGCTTCGGCCGGGTCCAGGGTCATGAAGCCGATCACGGCGGACCACGCGGCGAGCATCAGCCCCGCGCCGATCAGCAGGCAGACGTGCCCCCAGCGGCGCTGGGCCGCGGCCGAGACGGTCACGCCCCAGGTGATGGCGGCGGTCCACAAGCCGTTGGCCAGGTGGAAGACCAGCAGCGAGACGCCGGCCATGTAGAACGCGGCGACCATCAGACCGGCGAGGGTGACGTCGGTCTCGTGGCCCCTCAAGGCCATTGCAAGGGTGGAGGCGGCGTGCTCCGCGGTCCACTGCGTGCCGCCGGGGACGAGGAATGTCCAGCCCCAGCGCAGCGTGGCGACGTGATAGAAGATGAAGAGCACGCCGACGTATCCGCTGATGCGTTGGAGCGTGTATCGCCAGTTGTCCTGGTACGGGTAGTCCTTGTTGTTGGGGCGCGCGGTCATGGCGTAATAGACGCCCAGGACGGAGTGGAACGCGATGGGGAGCCACAGGCCGAAGACTTCGATGAGGAGCAGCGCCGGGAGGGAGTGGATGAAGTTGACTTCGTGCTGGAAGGTTTCGACGCCGGCGTGGCCCTTGTCGCCGTGGGCGAGCAGGCCCCAGACGACGGAGGAGTTGGTCACCAGGTGGACGATCAGGAACACGCCGATAGGCACGACGCCGGTGAGCGAGTGCAGGCGGCGGAGCAGGTAGTGGTTCCGGTCGAGGAAGTTGCCTTTGGGCGGTGCGGAGGCGGAGGTCACGTCCTATGGCTCCTTGGCGGTCGGCTCACGGGTGAGGCGGCGGGCGGGTCAGGTGGAGGTGAAGGGGGAGCGCGGGCCGCCGGGCATGCCCGGAGATCCGGGGCCGGGGCCAGTTCCGGGGACGGGCCCGGCGGCGCGCTGGCGCTGGGCGTTGGCCACGAGTTGGGTGATCTGGACGAAGCGCATCCGGAGTTCCCCGAGGACCTCGGTGATGTCCTGCTTCTCTTCGTCGTTGAGGTTGCCGCGGGTCTTTTCTTCGAGCACGCCGAGCATGTCGATGGCGTGGCGCGCGTATTCGAGCGAGATCATCGATTGGCCGGTTTCGGGGTCCGGGAAGGCGCCCATGTAGAGCAGGGCCTGCGTGGCGAGGGAGCCGACGAGCGCGCGGAAGTCGGCGGGCGGCATGTCGTCCGGCCCGGCTCCGGCGGAAGCGCCCGGGGACCCCGGGGCGGCGGAGCGCTGGGGCTTGGACTTTTCCTGCTCGGCGAGACGTTCCTTCTCCGCCTGGGCCTGCGACTTCCAGTCGGAGTCGATGATGATCTTTGGCGGTTCGGGCGTGTCTTCCATGGGTCGCTTCCGGGGCCTTTCCGGCCCGGGCCGACTCGGCGGTCGGGGCCATTGCTGCTAGTCTAGTCGGTTGTTCGGTTCCTGGCGGGCTGCGCGGGGCGCGGCCCTGGCATGGAGGACGCCCGGTGCGATTCGACAAGGATGTTCGACGAACCGCTCTCCCGGCGTTTGCGTGCGTTGGCGCGCTCGCGGCGGGCGCGACGCTTGCCTCCTGCGGCCAGGGCAAGGCGACCGGGGCCCGCCTCCCGGAGATCACCGGCAAGGACCTCTCGACCGTCACGAAGGAGACGGCGCGCGTCGATCCGCCGGCGCAGAACGCGCCGATCGTACGAATCGGACCGGTCGAGGCGTCGCGCGGGATCACCGACGTGGAGGTGTACGTCGGCGCCCCGGAGCCGGCGCGTCCGGCCGAGGCGCGGGGACCGGAGCCGTTGGCCGCGGCCGAAGAAGGCGCGGAGGCGCCGGCGACTTGGGCGTCACCCGCGGCGAGCGCCGAGGGGGGCGCGCTGGTGGACTCGATGGTGGGGGAGATCAACGGCCGGCCGGTGTTCGCGAGCGAGTTTTTCGCGCCGATGGACGCCCGCCTGCGCGCCGAGAGCCGCACGCTGCGCCCGAACGAGTGGGTGCGCAGCGCCCAGCAGCAGATCCGTTCGGCGCTCTTTGAGAAGATGCGGGACGAACTGCTGCTGGCCGAGTTCCAGGCGTCGCTGGACGCCCAGCAGCGCCTGGGCGTGCTGGCGTTCGTCGAGCGGCTTCGGGCCAACGTGGTGAGCGAGAACTTCGGCTCCGAGGAGTTGGCCAAGCGCCGATTGATGGAGGAGGAGGGCGTCACGCTCGAGGACAAGATCCGCGCGCAGCGCGACCGGGAACTCATCCGCGCCCAGATCCTCAAGGTGCTCACCACCCGGGCGTACGTCCCCTGGCGCGAGGTGCAACTGGCCTACGAGGCCAACATCGACCAGTACACGCCGCCTGCGCGGGCGAAACTGCGGATGATCCTCGTGCCCGCGGCGGACGCGGAGCGTGCCTCGCGGGTGTCGGAGGCCCTGGCCTCGGGAGAGTCTTTTGAGGCCGTGGCGACGCGTGAGAGCGCCTTCAACGCCGACGGCGGAGGGCTCTACGAGGTCACGCTGGACAAGCCGGACTTGGCTGAGGCGGCGATCTTCGGGGACGCGCGGCTGAACGAGCGGGCGCGCACGCTGTCGGCGGGCCAGACGGTGGGGCCGTTCGAGAACCGGGGCAACACCGTGTGGCTGCTTCTGGAGGCGCTGGATCGCCCGGCGCCGCGGAGTCTGTACGACGAGCAACTGACGATCCACGGCGACCTCCGCGCACGCCGGCTGCAGGAAGAAGAGCAGAAGTACTTCCGCCAACTCATCGAGCGGGCGAGTCTGAGCAATCTCGACGAGATGGAGCGCCGGCTGATGCAGATCGCGGTCGATCGATACTTCCCGACCGCTTCGGGGTCGAGGCGCTGACGCCGTGCGCTGGGGGATTGGACTCATCGAGGACGTTCGCGCCTGGGCGGCGACACGGGGCGTGCGCAGCCCGACCAGGCGGATGGGCATTCGGGGCGAGCACGAGGCGGCCAAGCACCTTCGCGCCAGCGGCTGCCGCGTGCTCCGTCGGAATGTGCGGTTCCGATTCGGCGAGATCGACCTGATCGCGCTGGACGGCGGCACGGTGGTGTTCGTGGAGGTGAAGACCCGCGCGGCGCGGGACGGGCGCGGGCCGCGCCCCGAGGAGTCGGTGGGGGTGCGCAAGGCGCGGAAACTGGCGGCGCTCGCGGACGCGGCGTGCCGGCGGTACGGCTGGGAGGACCGGCCCAAGCGCATCGACGTGGTGGCGGTGGACTGGCCGACGCGCGGGCGGCCGGTGGTGCGCCGTCACATCGGCGCGGTGCGGGTCTAGTCGGCGCCCTGTCTGACGTTCTCCGCGGCGTCGATCGTGCGGATCGTCGCCGTGTCCCGGCGCGTGTCGATGACCACGGGCACGATCAACGAGAACATCGATCCGCCGCCCAGGGCGCTGACGAGTTGGATCTCGCCTTGGAGAAGCGAAGCCAGTTCGCGCGCGATGGCCAGGCCCAGCCCGGTGCCCGGCTGCGTGCGTGTGTGGGCGGACTCGAGTTGGCGGAACTTGTCGAAGATGACCTTC
This sequence comes from Phycisphaerales bacterium, assembly GCA_016742055.1. Taxonomy (GTDB): domain Bacteria; phylum Planctomycetota; class Phycisphaerae; order Phycisphaerales; family UBA1924; genus JACVCK01. The sequence goes on along the minus strand of JACVCK010000097.1, from coordinate 914 downwards.
TGGTCTTCCTCGGCGATGCCGGGCCCGGTGTCGAGCACGGAGGTGCGGACGCGGAGGCTGCCGTCGGCGTCGTGCAGGGCCTCGGCGCGGAGCGTGACGGACCCGCCTTCGGGCGTGAACTTCACGGCGTTGGTCAGGAAGTTGAAGATGATCTGCTGGAACTTGCGAGGGTCGGTGTGGAGCGTGGGCAGCGAGGCGCCGTCGCCACCGGGCAGGTCGAGCGCGAGGCGGATGTGCTTGCGGTCCGCCTGCGGTCGGATGAGCGCGAGCAGCCCGTCGCAGGAGGCCGCGATGTTCATGGGCTCGACGCGGATTTCGACCTTGCCGGCCTCGATGCGGGCCATTTCGAGGAGGTCGTTGATGAGTTCGAGGAGGGACCGCCCGGCGTTGACGATGTTGTCGAGGTATCGCCCGCGCTTCGCGAGACGGGCCTGGGTTTCGGGGCTGGGGTCGCGTTCGGCGTCGCCCTCGGCGATGGCCTGGAGGAGTTCGGCGAAGCCGATGATGGAGTTGAGGGGGTTGCGGAGTTCGTGGGAGACGTTGGCGAGGAACTCGCCCTTGAGCCGGTTGGATTCGTGGAGCGCCACGTTGCTGGCCGCCAGGTCGGTCAGGCGCAGGTCCAGCGAGCGGTTGCTGGAGCGGAGTTGCTCCTGCGTTTCGGCGATGTGGGCGAGCATGCCGTTGAAGGCGTCGGCCAACTCCTCGAACTCGTCGCCGGTGTGGATCTCGGAGCGGATCGTCAGGTCGCCCTCGCGGACGCGTTCGGCGGTGCGGCGCAGCGCGCGAACGGGGCTCAGGATGATCTTCGTGGTCAGGAGGTAGAACACCAGCACCGCGAGCACACCGGCGAACATGCCGGCGCCGTGGAGTTACACGCGGTCCACGGCCAGGGGCCCGGCGGCGCGGGTCGAGCG
>JACVCK010000266.1 GCA_016742055.1 Phycisphaerales bacterium | reverse complement strand
AGTTCCTTTTCGTGGGCTCGAAGTGGTGTATAAGGACCAGCTTCTCGGGGAGGGCGGACAGGGTGAGCACGCCCCTCAACGCGCAGGGCATGATGTGGTCCACCAGCCCCGCCTACACCGAGATCGAAACCCGAGTCCTCGACTGGCTCGCCGAACTCATCCAACTCCCGCACGCCTTCCGCTCGCCCGGCGACGGCGGCGCCGAGGGCGGCGGCGTGATCCAGGGCACCGCCAGCGAGGCCTCCCTCGTCTCCATCATCGCGGCCCGCGAGCGCGCCCGCGCCGCGGGCGCGCCCATCCACCGCCTGGCCGCCTACGTCTCCCAGCAGGCGCACTCCTCCCTCACCAAAGACGCCCGCATCGCCGGCGTCGAGCCGGCGCACCTGCGGCTCGTCCCCACCGACGGCGCGCTCGCCATGCGCCCCGACGCCCTCCTCGAACTCATCCGCGCCGACCTCGCCGCCGGGCTCACGCCCTTCTACGCCTGCGCCACCGTCGGCACGACCTCCTCGGGGTCGATCGACCCGTTGCGCGCCATCGGCGAAGCGCTCGCGGCGCTGCCCGCGCGCCCGTGGCTGCACGTGGACGCCGCCTACGCCGGCGCCGCGTGCGTCTGCCCTGAACTCCGCCACATCATCGACGGCGTCGAGCACGCCGACTCCTTCAACTTCAACCCGCACAAGTGGCTGCTCACGGCGTTCGACTGCTCCGCGCTCTGGGTCAAGCGCAAGGCGGACCTGCTCGACGCGCTCTCGATCATGCCCGAGTACCTCCGCAACGAGGCCTCCGCCTCCGGCGCCGTCATCGACTACCGCGACTGGCAGATCCCCCTCGGACGGCGCTTCCGCGCGCTCAAACTCTGGTGGACCATCCGCCACTACGGCGCCGAAGGGCTCCGAGAGCACATCCGCCGGCACGTCCGGCTCGCCGAGTTCGCCGAACGGCGGCTCCTGGCCGACCCCCGCTTCGTCGCCGCGGCGCCGCGATCGCTCTCGCTCCTGACCTTCCGGCTCGCCGGCGACGGCCCCGACGCCGACCGGCGCACCCGCACGCTGATGGAGCGGGTCAACGCCTCGGGCGAGGCGTTCTTCTCGCACACGATGCTCCCCGACCCGGCTACCGGCGAGGCGCGCTACGTCATCCGCATGGCGATCGGCGGGACATGGACCACCGAAGAGGACGTCCGGCGCGCGTGCGACGCGCTCCTCGCCCGCGCCGACTGAACCCTCTCACTCAGTCGCGGTCGTCGTCGCCCCGCTCGTCGTGCCAGAGCGACTGGATGGTCTCCAGGATCTTCTCGTTCGCTGCGTGCCCGGGCACGGCCATGAAGCCCGGCAGGCCGGCCACCAGGTCGCGCAGTTGCGGGAACGAAACCTCCATGGGGTCCACCTCGGGATGATGCAGCGCCAGTTCCTCGGCGATGCGCTCCACATCGAGCCAATGGAACGTGTCTTCGCGCACGGCTCAACCTCCCATCAGTGAGGAACTTCCTTCACCGCGTTGCGGTTCCACGACGGAACCCGCAGCGTGATCCGACCCTCCCCGGCCTGCACGATGCACTGGCACGACAGGCGGCTGTTCCGCTGCAGGCCCGGCGCCTCCTCCACGCGGTCCTCCTCCGCCTCCGACGCCTCCGACAAACGGTCGGCCCCCTCCTCGATGTACACGTGGCACGTCGAGCAGGCGCACACCCCGCCGCAGGCGTGCTCGATGTTGATCCCCGCGTCCATCGCCGCCTCCAGCAGCGACTCGCCCTCCGCCGCCATGATGTCCCACTCGGCCTTGTCCACGCCCGTCAGGCCCTCCGGGTCCTCCAGAAGGATGCGCAGCGACACCGTCTTGGGCCCGTGGTCGTGCTCCGAGTGACGCATGTGCATGAGGCGGGCGGCTCCGATCGGCGGGGATGATCCTGCGAACGCCCGACTGTAGGC
>JACVCK010000096.1 GCA_016742055.1 Phycisphaerales bacterium | reverse complement strand
CATCTGGCCCTGACGGGTGACCCGCCGGGGCGAGCCGCTGACCGGGACGGTGTACGCGCACTCCTGGTGGGTGCGCGAGGGCCAGAAGATGAGCAAGTCGCTCGGCAACTTCCTCGACTTCCCCACGCTCCGCGCGTACGCGGACGCGTTCTCCGTGGACGCGCTCCGCTGGTTCCTGGCCACGCAGGGCCCGCTCGGCGCCACCGACGCGGACTTCGCCCATGCTCGCTTCGTCGAGGCGTACAACGCCGACCTGGCCAACGGCGTGGGCAACGCAGCCTCGCGCGTGGCGAACATGATCGACCGGTACTTTGAAGGCGCCTGCCCGGACCCCCGAGGCGCCACGTCGCACGCCGGGCACGACTGGCCCGCCATCGCGGGCGCCGCCGTGGAGAACGCCGTCGCGCGGTTCCACGCGCACGACCTGGCCGGCGCGATGGAGGCGGGCCTGGCGCTCGTGCGGCGCGTGGACGGCTACATCAACGCCACCGAGCCCTTCAAGATCGCCAAGGATCCCGCGCGGCGCGACGAACTCGGCGTGATCCTCTACCACTGCGCCGAAGCCATTCGGATCGCGGCGCTCATCCTGTCGGCGGCGATGCCGGTCAAGATGGCCGACCTCCTCGCCCGCATGGGCGCGCCGGACCTGTCCGCGTCGCGCCTGGATCGCGACGGCGCGTGGGGCGGCCTTCGTCCGGGCGTGAAGGTGGTCAAGGGCGACGCGCTCTTTCCCCGGGCCGACGCCGACGCGCCGGCGCCGCAGCCCGTGGGCGGGGAGGACTGACGCGATGCCCGAGCACGATCCGCGCGAGGCCCGATCGATCCTGCTGCGCAGCCGCGAGGGCGCTCTGGCGTGGTCGAGTCTCGGAGAGGACCGCGTCGAGCGCGTCCGATTTGTGCTCGATCCCTCGGAGCGCGTGGTCGCGCTGCCGGTCAGCGCGCCGGTGGTGGAGGCCGAGTCGCACGTGCTGTACGTGCCCGAAGAGGGCGACGACGCGCTGCAACTGCTGCTGGATCTGGACCGCGAACGCCAGGCGCCCGAGGCGCTGGTGGACCGCTGGCGCATCCACCACGGCGACGCGCCCCGCCGCCTGCCCGGCGACTTCAAGGGCGAGCCCGGCAAGGTCTGGTGGGGCCGCTTCACGGTGGACACGGCGCGCCTCGGCTCGGCGGTGATCGACGGCGAGGCGCTCCTGGCGCCCAACCCCCTCGCGCCCATCGAGCCGCGGATCTGCCGCAGGATGAACGCGGACCGCGACGCCCTGCGGCGTGTGTGCGAGGCGGTGGGGGGCGCGGCGCCGCGAGAGCCCTTGTGCGTCGGGATCGATGAAGAGGGCGTGCACGTCCGCGCCGACGGCGGGCTGATGCGTCTGCCGTTCGGCGGCGCGATCACGGCGCCGGACGAGGCCGAGCGCACGCTCGACGGCTGGCTGCGCAGCGCCGCGGCGCGCGGGGACGGTCGTTGAGCGGCGCCCCGTTCAAAGGCCTGCGCGACGCGCACCTGCACCTGGCCGAGCATGGCGAGGCGCTCTCGTGCGTGGACCTGTCCGGCTGCGCCACGCTCGATGAGGCGCTGGGCGCCGTCTCCCGGGCCGCGGCCTCGGCGCCGTCGGGCCAATGGATCAAGGCGGTCAAGGCGCGGATGCACGGCTGGCGCGAAGGGCGCTGGCCCGACGCGCGCGAACTGCACGACGCGGCGGGCGGCCGGCCGTGCATCGTGCGGAGTTTCGATCACCACGCGCTGGTGGCCTCCACGCCCGCGCTCGCGGCGGCGGGCGTCGGCCCGGGCACGCCCGACCCCGAGGGCGGCGTGATCGAGCGGCGGGGCGGGGAGCCCACGGGCCTGCTGCTCGAGAACGCGTGCAACCTCATCTGGCGCGCGATGCCCGAGCCCTCGCTCGACGAGCGGCGCGAGCACCTGCGCCGCGCGCTGGCGGATCTGGCGGGCATGGGGTTCGTGGAGGTCCACGACATGCTCAGCCGGCCCTGGATGTCCGGGCTGATCGCGGACCTGGCCGCCTCCGGCGACGCGGGCGCGAGCGCCGTGCGCGTGTGGCTGTATCCGCGGCTTGAGGAGGCCGAGCAACTCCTGGAGACGGCGGAGACCTGGCAGCGCGAGACGCTGCGCCTGGCCGGCGCCAAACTGTTTCTGGACGGCACGCTCAACTCGCGCACCGCGTGGATGCTCGAGCCCTACCCCGAGCCCATCGCCGGCCACCCGCACGGCAAGCCCATGATGAGCGCCGACGCGCTCGAGGCGGCGCTGAGCAAGTGCGACATTCTGGGCCTCCCGGCGGCGATCCACGCCATCGGCGACGCCGCCGTCCGCGCCGCGCTGGACGCGATCGAGCGCGTCTCGCCGAGCACGATGGGCTTCCGCATCGAGCACTGCCAGTTTGTCGACGAGGCGGACGTCGGGCGGTTCGCGCCGCTGGGGGTGATCGCGGGGGTGCAGCCGTGCCACCTGCTGGCGGACGTCGAGGCGCTGCGCCGGGTCACGCCCCACCGGGCGCACCGGGCGTTCCCGCTGCGCGACCTGATCGACGGCGCCGCCCGCGCGGGCTTCGCGCCCGAGGAGATCGTGTGGCTGGGTTCGGACACGCCCGTGGTGCGCCCGGATCCGGAGGACAACCTGCAGGCGGCGGTGCACCGGCGGCGCGCGGGCGCGCCCCAGGCCGACGCGATCGCGCCCGAGCAGGCGATCGGGCGCGATGTGGCGCTGGCGTGCATGCGTTCGCCCGACGCGGAAAACTTCGCAGATTGATTGTTGGAGGAGTTCCCGATGCCGCAGCCCGTCGTCGCCGTCACGCAGGTCTACCCGGGCGTCCTGGACGTGCCGGGCGCCCGCGTCGTGGTCGGCCCGGAGCGAGGGTTCCAGAGCGCCGCGGAGATCCGCGCGTTCGTCGCCCAGGCGCGCCCCGACGTGCTGGTGTCGATGTACTTCAACAGGGTGGACCGCGAACTGCTCGACGCGGCGGGCCCGCAGGTCCGCGGCGTGGTGAACTTCGCGGTGGGCTTCGACAACATCGACCTGGGCCTGTGCGCCGAGCGCGGGATCGCCGTGTGCAACACGCCCGACGCGGTGACTGAGGGCACGGCGGACATCGCGTTCCTGTTGATGCTGGCCGCGGCCCGGCGCCTGAGCCGCGCCGACCGCTACGCCCGCTCGCCGGAGTACCCCGCGCGGGGGTTCCTGGGCATGAGCGAGATGCTGGGGGTGCACCTGAGCGGCCAGACGCTGCTGATCGTGGGCGCGGGGCGGATCGGGTACGCGACGGCGCTGCGCGGATTGGGTTGGGGCATGAAGACGCTCTATGTGGCGCGCTCGCGCCATCTGGACTTTGAGTTCGCGCCGCTCAACGCCGAGCGCGTCGAACTCGATGAGGGGCTGCGCCGGGCCGACTTCGTCAGCATCCACTGCCCGCTGACCCCCGAGACGCGCCACCTCATCAACCGCGAGCGCCTGGCGCTCATGAAGAAGTCGGCGGTGCTGGTGAACACGGCGCGGGGGCCGGTGGTGGAGGAGAGCGCGCTGGTGGAGGCGTTGAAGGCCCAGCGGATCTTCGGCGCCGGGCTGGATGTCTACGAGTTTGAGCCCCGCCCCGGCGCCGACCTGATCGCGCTGGACAACGTCGTGCTCACGCCCCACATCGGCAGCGGCACGTTCCACCACCGCGCGCTGATGACCAGCATCGTGGCGTCGAACGTGCGGGCGATCCTCGCAGGCGAACGACCACCGAACACCGTGCCGACGCGCCCGGGGCGCTGATCGGCCCTCGTTCGGACGCCCAAAAAGGGCCCCCGGCGCGCCGGAACCGCCGGAATCGGCGGGTCTGCGCGCGTAAGGTCTTGATTGTGCCCCACTTGTTCGGTACCTCTGAACGGGTGGACGGTGGGCGAAGACTCGGTTCCTGGCAGAGCGGCGCCGGACCAGACCCCAGCAAGGGGCTCGGGACGCGCGGAGGAGCGAACGTGAACATGCGCATTTCGTTGCTGTTGGCCGCCGCCGGTCTGGGCGTGGGCCTGTGCGCTTCCGCGGCTTGGGCGGGAGAGCCCGCGCGCCGGTTCGTCCGCGCGAGCGCGGCCGCCGGCGGCGACGGCCTGTCCTGGGCGACGGCGTTCAACTCCCTGCAGGACGCGATCGAGGCCGCCGAGCAGGACTTCGCCATCGCGGAGATCTGGGTGGCGCGGGGCGTCTACCGGCCGACGCGCCGCGAGGTCCCCGCCACGGCGCGGACCGAGACATTCCGGATCAGGTCGGGCCTGTCCGTCTTCGGCGGGTTCTACGGCGACGAGGAGTCCGAGTCGGCGCCGCCGATCACCGAGCGTCGCTACCCGACCGTGCTCTCGGGCGACCTGGACGACAACGACGGGTCGCAGGTCGTGTCTGACAACGCCTTCACCGTGGTCACGTTCGCCTCGTCGGGGACGCTCGACGGCTTCACGATCGAGCGCGGACGCGCGGTCGGCGGCGGGTTCTCGGTCGGCGGCGGCGCGCGCGCCACGGGCGAGGGCGGAATGGCCACGCTGCGCCACTGCCGGCTGCAGTTCAACGTGGCCGCCGACGGCGGCGGCTTCTTCGTCGGATCGGGCATGAGCGCCCGCGTCGAGGCGTGCCACTTTGAGGACAATTCGTCGCTCGACGACGGCGGCGCGATCTACTCCGACGCCGACGTGCTGGTGGTGGTGAACTCGGCGTTCCTGCGCAACTTCGCCGGCGGCGACGACGGCGAGGGCGGCGGCATCTTCGTGGGCGGCCCCTTCAACACCGTCACCAACTGCACGTTCATCAGCAACGCGGGGACCGTCGGCGCGGGCGGCGTGAAGGCCTTCGCCCCCTCCCTGAGCGTGAAGAACAGCATCTTCTGGGGCAACGTGGGCGGCGAGTCCACCGTCGAACTCAACCAGGCCGCGGGGAACTTCGTCGGCATCACATACTCGATCGTGCAGGGGCTCGGAACTTTCTACGGCGCCGGGCAGGGCAACCTCGCGTCCAATCCCCTGATGGTCGCCGTCCACCCCGGCGACGACGGCATGTGGAACACCCCCGACGACATCCCCGGCCCCGTGCCGGCGATCGACTCCCCCGCCGTCAACGCCGGATTCAACGACGCGGACATCGACAACTCCAACGAGGGCTTTGACCCGCTCCCCGCCACCGACCTGCGAGGCCTGCCGCGCATCGTGGACTGCAACGACCCCAATCCTCCCGCGAACGTGGACATGGGCGCCGCGGAAGTGCAGCCGGGCGAGCCGTCGTTCTGGCTCCAGAGCGAGTTCGGCAACTGGTTCCAGGAGTCCAACTGGCTGGGCGGCGTGATCGCCCAGGGCTGCACCAGCGCGGTGTTCGGCGGGCTGCAGGCGCCGTACTTCGTCAACGGCGTGTGGATTCCTAGTTTCTTCCTCACCTCGCCGGCGAACATGCAGGTGCTCAACGCGGCGGTGTACCTGTCCGTGGGGCAAGGCGCGTTCCTGGACGTGGGCGGCAATTTCTCCGGGGCGGACGGCTTTGTCCTGGTCAACGGCGGCCTGCTGGATGTGTCGAGTTCGGGCAAGTTCAGCAGCAACGGGGTCACGCGCCGGTTGATCGTGGGCGACGACGCGTCGAGCCACCTGTCCATCCAGTACTTCAGCATGCAGGCGCTCGATGAGTTGCGCGTCGGCGGGCCGGAATCCTCCGTCTTCATCAATTACGGCGCGACGCTGACGGCCGGCGACCTGAATGTCGCCCTGCGCGCGGACGAGGCCGCCAGCGTGTTCGTCGGCGGGGGCTCGTTCCTCAGCGCGGGGGGGCCGGCGGTGATCGGCGGTCGTGGCTCGGGCGTGGCGTTCGTGGGCGCCGGCGGCGAACTGATGCTTGCGGGGCCCGCGACGATCGGCCTGCACAGCGAGTCGGGCGGCGTCGTTGAAGTGGACGTCGGCGGCGAACTGAACGCTCAGGACCTTCTGATCGTGGGCGGTGCGGGGTACGGGGCGGTCTACAACTACGGCCAGGTCAACGCGGAAACGGTGCGCATCGGCGCCGCGCCCGGCGGGCAGGGCGCGTTCTACGCCGAACCCGGCTCCGAGACCTGGGCTGCGGAGAGCATCGAGGTCGGCCCGGTCGGCGGCGGCGTTGGTGAACTCGTCCTGCACAGCCCCATGGGTTTCTTTACGCCCCTTGCCGTCGTCGGCCCGGGCAGCACGATCTCCGGCGTCGGCGCCGCGACCATGAGCATCGACAACCGCGGCATTGTCTCCCCCGGCCTCGAGGGCAACGACTACGCGGGGGACACGCTGTACCTCGAGGGCGACTACACGCAGCGGCGCCTCCCGGGCCAGGACGCGTCGAACTCCGGCTCGCTCGTGATCGACGTGCAGACCAGCGGCTCGGAGATCTTCCACGACCGGCTGCTCGCTTCGGGCCTCGCATCGCTCGGCGGCGGCCTGTTCCTCCGGCCGATCGAGGGCTTCAGCCCGACGCCGGGCGCCTCGCTGCCGATCATCGAGGCCACCTTCATCGAGGGCCGGTTCGACGTGGTGTTCACGCCGTTCCTTTCCGACGGCCGGTTCCTGCGCGTGCGCTACGTGCCGGGGACCAGCCGCGAACGCGGATCGGGCGGGGCCGTCGTGATGTACGTGGACGTCTTCAACGGCATGCTGGAATTCGATGAGCCCGAGACGGTGGAGGTTCCGGCGGGCTCGTCCGCCAGCGCCGCGGCCGTGGAGTTTTTCGACGGCGACGCCTTCATCGACCTGGCCGTCACGCTGCCCAGCGACAATCCTCTTGACCCCGGCTGCGTGCTCGTGCTCTCCAACGGCGGCGCGTCCGGGGAGGAGTGGAACGGCTTCACGATCGCCCAGTGCGTGACCGTGGGGCGCGACCCCAGCGCGGCGGCCTCGATCGACGTCAACGCCGACGGCCGGCCTGACCTCATCATCTCGAACCGCAACGACAACTCCGTCACCGTCCTGCTGAACGACGGTTTCGGCGACTTCTCCCTGTTCCCGCCGATGACGCTGCCCGTGGGCGCCGCCCCGGTGGATGTCGCGGCGGGCGACCTCAACGGGGACGGCTTCGTGGACATCGTCACGGCCGACGAAGCGGCCGGCGGCGTGTCGGTGATCTTCGGCCTCGCGCCGGGCTTCTTCGCGCCGGCGATCTTCGTGCCCACCGGCGACTCGCCCTCGTCCGTGCTGATCGCCGACCTCGACGACGCGCCGGGCCTTGAAATCGCCGTCGCCAACCGGGGCAGCGGCACGATCACGATCATCGGAGACAACGGGCTCTTCGCCATCGGCGGGATCGCCAACCTGGACCTGGGCGACGGCGCCTCGCCCGACGACCTGGACTCCAGCGACGTGGACAACGACAAGGACGTGGACCTGGTCGCCTCCAACCCCTCGCCGCCCGCCGGCTCCGCGGGGACCAGCGGCTCGGTCGCCGTCGTGCGCCGCGACCGCGCTTCGCCCAACAGTTTCGCGGCGCCCGTGGCCATCCCCGCGGGCGATGAGCCCGGCTCGGTCGCGCTCTCCGACATCGACGGCGACGGCGACCCGGACATCCTCGTCGTCACCGCCGACACGCCGCGGAACGGACAGTTCGTCCGCGTCATCCGCAACGACCTGCTCCCCTCGGATCAGCAACTGGTCTTCACGCCGTGGCAGGACCTGGCGTTCGACGCGCCGCCGACGTTTGTGCTCCCCGCCGACGTCAACGGCGACGGGCTCGAGGACGTCATCACGCTCAACACCATCGCGCCCGGCCTGCTCCGCGGCGTGTCGTCGTCGCAGATCAGCGTGCTGCTGAACGCCTACAGCCCGCCGGTCCCCGGCGACGTGAACGGCGACGGCCTGGTCAACATGAGCGACCTCATGCTGATCCTCGCGAACTTCAACACCTTCGGCATCGGCGTGCCGGGCGACCTCGACGGCGACGACTTCGTCGGCTTCACCGACCTGAACATCGTGCTCAGCAACTTCAACCAGTGACCGGGCGGGCGCGCCGGCGGAGCAGCCCCGCGCCGCACAGCGCCGCGAGCGCGCTGGCGCCGGGCGCCGGGATGAAGTTGTTGTATCGGATCTGCGAGCCGCCGGCATGGGGCGAGAGGTCGATGCTCAGCGTGGAGCCGGGCGCGAAGCCCGACCATCGGAACACCGCTTCGAGCCGGCCGACGCCGCCGTCGGCGATCGTCGAGAAGGCCTCGCCCGGGCCCTCGAAGGTGTCGGTGAAGATGTCGAAGGTCCGCATCGAATCGTCGCCGATGCTCTGCAGCGGCTGAAACGGAAGCCCGCTGACCTGCCAGACGGGCGAGATTCCGTCGAAGGCCTCAGCGCTGAGGCGCAGGTGCGTGACGCGGAACTCCCCGGCGCTGAAGTCCGGGCGCACCGCGAGCGCCGAGGACAGGAAATCGCCGGCGACGACGTTGGCGGCGAAGGCGAACTCGAGCGTCATCGAGATGTCGAGCGCCGCGTCCGCGGTGATCGGGCCGATGACCCCGGTGAGCGTGATCTGCCCGTTCTGGTCGACGAACGCCGCGACGTTGTTGGGGGCGGCGATATGGATGGCGGTGACGGAGAACTGTGCGCCGAGCGCGGCCGAGCCGGAGGCGGCCAGCAGCGACGCTGCGCGTGCGAGAGTGGTCATGTTGGTCCCCTTTCTGCCTGTGCGAGGCGGCGCTTAGTGTCGCGCGCCGGAGGCGTTGCGCCAAGGGGGAACCGCAGATTATGATTTTTTATTCCGGCCCGAGCGCCGGAACGCCGCGACCAGCCGGATCTGCTCGTAGGGGACCTGTTCATCGAGGCGCTCGAACACGGGGCGCAGGAAACCGCCGCCGGATTCGTCGAACGCCGCCTCGACCCGCTCGCGCAACTTTGGCTCGACCCAGGCGTCCAGGGAGCCCACGCCGTCGCTTTCGATGAACGTCGCCAGATGGGCGTAGACCGTGCTGCGCGCCCGACCCGTCGCGGCGCAGACCTCCTCGACGCTGGCGCCTCGCCCAAACAGGGTGGCCATGTCGGGAGGGCAAGGGGTTCGCCTGCGGGACTCGGGGCGTGCGCCGCCCGGCGCGGCGTCGAGCGCCAGCCCTTGCCTGGCCGCCGCGTCGCGCAGGGCGCGGAGCAGACGCTCGCCGAACGTTTCGGCTTTCCTGCGCCCGATGCCCCTCACCGAGAGCATGCGCTCGGCGTCGCTGGGGCGCACGCGGGACAGTTCTTCAAGGGTGTCGTCGCTGCAGACGACGTAGGGCGGGGCGCCGAGTTCTTCGGCGATGGCGCGCCGTTCGGCGCGGAGGGCCTCGAACACGCGCCGCTCGGCGGGAGAGAGCGCCGCCGCGTCGTCGTCGCCGCCCGCGCGCTCGATGGTGCGGGCGCGCACGAGCGACACGGCGCGCTGTCCCCGCAGCGCTGCGCCCGATTCCGGAGTGAGTTTGAGGATCGGGTAGGGCCCGGGTTCGACGGCGAGCAGGCCCTGGTCGATGAGTTGGCCGATGTAGCCGGCGATGGCCTCCTTGGGGACGCCGCGCAGCAGGCCGAAGGTGCTCAGTTGGTCGTGCCCGCGCTCGCGGATCTTCGCCGACGCGCTGCCCCTGAGGGTGGCGACGACGTGCGCGGCGCCGAAGGCCTGTCCGACGCGGTAGACGCACGAGAGGATTTTCTGCGCGATCACGCCCGCGTCCTCGACCTCGTCGAGTTCGCGCAGGCAGACGTCGCAGGCGGCGCAGCCGTCCTCCTCTCGCCCCGGCGGCTCGTAGGCC
>JACVCK010000095.1 GCA_016742055.1 Phycisphaerales bacterium | reverse complement strand
CCTCCGAACCGCCCGAAAATCACCCCGTGGAACCCCCGCCAACGCGGTTTCTGAGGCCCCCCGGCTTGCGAAATCGGCCCGGAGCGTCAACGATGGGGGGTCCACCCGCATCGGCGGGTCCCCTGACTCCCACCCAACGGAGGCGCCACGTGGAGGATTTCGAGGCACTGAAGCGGATCATCGCCGAGGCGGAGGAAGACGTTCGGAAGGCCGAGGGCGGCAACAAGGCCGCGGGAACCCGTGTTCGCAAGTCCATGCAGGACCTGAAGAACGCCGCTCAGACGGTGCGTCAGAAGGTTCTCGAACTCCGCACCGACGAGAAGTGACGCCCACCCCACACACTGCGGCGCCCCCCGGCGAGCGGGCCTCGTCCCGCGCCGTGGAGCACGGCCCCTCCGGCTCCCCTGACGGACCGGGGGGCGGCGGCGCTCCGCGCAACACTCCGCTGTTCGATGTGTCGCACGTGGACCTGGCGGCGCGCGCCGTCACGCGCGAGGGTCTCGAGTCGTACATCCCGCATCGCGGGGTGATGATGCAACTGGACGGCGTGGTGTGGCACAGCGAAGACTTCACGCAGGGCGTGGGCATCCGGCACGTGCGCCCCGACGAGTTCTGGTGCGCCGGGCACATCCCCGGGCGGCCGATCATGCCGGGCGTGCTGATGATCGAGACCGGCGCGCAGTTGGCGTCGTTCCTCTACTTTTCGCGGATGGACCACCGCAAGTTCGCGGGGTTCGTCCGCATCGAGGACTTTTCGTTCCGCGACACCGTCGTCCCCGGCGACGACCTCATCCTCCTCAGCCAGGAGGTCAAGTTCAGTTCCCGCCGCTTCATCGCGGATGTGCAGGGGATGGTCCGCGGAAAGGTGGTTTTCGGCGGGCGCGTGACGGGGATGATCTTCTGAACCGTGAGGATGGCGGGCGGGACGGTCTCCACGGCGACTCCGCGGCCCGCCCCACCGTCAGCGGCGGAGGGCGTCGGCGACCTTGGCGAGCGCTTCACCGATGTCGGCGATGTCGCGTTCGGTGAGGGCGGGGTGGACGGGGATGCAGAAGACCGAGGCCGCGAGTCGGTCGGCGCCGGGCAGGTGTTCGGTCACGAACGCGCTGAACGCGGGCTGACGGGTGAGCGAGCGGGGGTAGTGGACGGCGCACTGCACGCCTTCGGACTGGAGCGCGGCGACGAACTCGTCGCGCGTGGCGCCGAACCGATCGACGTCCAGGCGCACCGTGTACAGGTGGTACGAGTGCTCCGCGCCGGGGGTGGCCTTGGGGGCCTGGAGGCCGTCGATCTTGCCGATCAGGGCGTCGAGGCGGTTGGCGTTCTGCCGGCGCTGCGCGGTGAGCGCCGGGGCGCGCCGCAACTGGCTCAGCCCGATCGCCCCCTCGACGTCGGTCATCCTGTAGTTGTAGCCCACCGATTCGTGGAGGTACTTGCCCGTCTCGCCGTGCGAACGCAGCAGGCCGATCTGCTTGGCGAGCGCGTCGTCGTTGACCGTCACCATGCCGCCCTCGCCCGTTGAGATGTTCTTCGTGGCGTAGAACGAGTAGGTCACGGCGTCGCCGTAGGCCCCGATGCCCTTGCCGTGGTACGTGGCCAGGTGGGCCTGGGCGGCGTCGTAGACCACTTTGAAGTTGCGCTTCTTCGCGAGGGCCTGCACGCCGTCGATGTTGACGGGGTTGCCGTAGAGGTGCGTCGCGGCGATGGCGGTGGTCCTGGGCGTGATCCGCCGCTCGGCGTCGGCGACGTCGATGCACATGGTGTCGGGGTCGGACTCCACAAAGACCGGCCGGGCGCCGCGGGCGACGATCATGGAGGCGGTGGCGATGTACGTCCAAGCGGGGACCAGGACGTCGTCGCCGGCGTTGAAGAGGGGCTCGTAGGCCAGTTGCAGGGCGCAGGTGCCGTTGGCGCAGGTCAGCGCGTGCCGGGCGTCCGTCAGGGCTGCGAACTCCTTTTCGAACTCGGCGCAGCGGGCGCCCTGGCGGAGCATGCCGCTCTTGAGGACCGCCGTCGCGGCCTCGATGTCCTCCGGGGTCAGCCCGGCGGAGATCAGGGGCACGGGATTGGCCCGGACGGGGGTCCCGCCCTTGATCGCGAGCGTGCGGGACTTGTCGGCGACGACGACGGGGCTTGGGGAATTGGCGGCGGTCGGCATGCGTTCGGAGTCCGGTTCTGGTGCGGCGTGCGGTTCAGCCGGGATGGTAGCCGGTCGGCGCCGGCCGTCGCCGAATCGCGCCGACGCGGGCCCGGGCGACGGGAATTCGCGCGACTTCGCGCGCGCGGCGCGACTGCGAGCAAAGTCGGACGCGGCGCGCGCCGATCCAGACGCGCATGGGCGACTTCCACTCTCGTGCGGGCGGCCTCGAACCCCTCCCCGGACCGGCCGGACACGACCGGCCCGTCCAGGCGCACGACGAGCCGACCGAGGTTCAGGAAGATGAGTGGTCTGCGGACGCGCCGCCGCTGCCCTTCATGCCCCGGGCCGAAGCCACGCCCGACGGCGCGGCGGACCGCGCCACGGCGCTGCGCCCTTGGGTGAAGCGCGCCGGCTGAGCGTGCCCTCACGACGGCGCCGCGAGGTCGAGCGGCTCGATCGACAGCGCCCGTCGCGAGTTGAGGTCAAACCGAACGATCACGCCGCAGGCGCGGGGCTCCTCGTCCGCCACGTCCAGGACGGTCGGCGCCTGCGTGGTCATCATGCGGAGGACGTCGTCCACGCGCCTTCCGAGGATGGAGCGGCGCGGGCCGCACATGCCCACGTCGGTGATCGCGCCGACGCTGTGCTCGAGGATGCGGGCGTCGCTGGTCTGCGTGTGGGTGTGGGTGCCCACCACTGCGGCGACGCGGCCGTGCCAGTTGCGGGCGCAGTGCCAGGCGACGGCCTGTTTCTCGCTGGTGAACTCCGCGTGGATCTCCACAACGGCGACGGCGTCGTTCTCGGGGATGGCGGCGAGTTCGCGGTCGATGGCGGCGAAGGGATCGTCGGCGGGCATGGGCATGTGCAGGCGGCCGAGGACGATGATCGCGTAAACGGGCGGCAGCCCCGGCGCGGCCGGAGGGATGCGCACGGCGCGCTTGCCGGGCGCGCCCAGCGCGAGGTTGGCGGGTCGGCAGACGGGGGCGTCGGGGGTTTCAAGGAGAGGAAGGGCTTCGCGTTCGCGGTAGACGTGGTCGCCGAGGGTCAGGGCGTCGGCGCCGGCGCGGCGGATGGCGTTGTAGCCCTCGTGGCTCAGGCCGGAGCCGTGCTTGGCGTTCTCGGCGTTGACGATGACCACCTGCGCGCCGTGCTTTTCGCGGACGATCTGCGCGCCGTGCGCGAAGGCGCGGCGGCCGGGCGAACCGACGATGTCGCCGAAGAACGCGAGGGTGAGGATGGGCATCGTGGAGGTAGGGTACGCCCGGCCGATCAGGTGAACCGGGAGGCGTCGAAGGGGTTGGGGGCGCCGCCGAGCATCGCGCCCACGGCGATCTGCGCCGTGCGGAAGCCCATGGACATGCCATGGCCCGTGAACCCGCCGCAGAACCACACGCGCCCCGAACCAAAGCCCCCCACCGGCGCGACGACGGGAAGGCCGTCGGGCGAGAAGCCCATCGTGCCGGACCAGCGGGCGGCGATCTCGAACGGCCGGCCGAGCATGTGCGCGGCGAACGCCTCGAGGCCCTGCTGCACGGGCTCGGTGGTGCGGTCCTCGTAGCCCACCTCTTCGTCGGCGTGGCGCCGGCGCCAGCCGCCCACGACCACGGTCCCGTCGCGGGTCTGGCGGAAGTACTCGTAGCCGTGGTTGGCGTAGTAGGACATGAGGAGGCGCACGCCCGAGCCCTCGGGGAAGCGGGCCGCGAGCATCTGGCCCCGCGTCGGGCGCGCGAGGCGCGCCGCCTCGGGGAGGATCAGCCCGATGTAGGCGTTGGCGCAGAGGAGGGCGTGCGCGGCCTCGATCGTGCCCTCCGCTGTGCGCACCACGACCGATCGGCCGCCGGGGCCTTCCTGGATCTGCGTCACCTCGCTGCGTTGCCGCACGGGGGCGCGGAGTTTCCGCGTGAGCAGCGCGAGGACGTCCACGGGGTTGCAGGCGCCGTCCTCGGGGTTGACCAGGCCCGCGAGCGCGCGCCGCGCTCCGTGGCGCGGGCGCCACACGGCGTCGTCGGGGCCGTCGCCGGGCGCTTCGAGCCATTCCACGCGGAAGCCGTCCTCGCGCAGCAGCGCCGCGGACGCGCGGAGTTCTTCGCGTTCCTGTTCCTCCAGCGCCAGGAGGCACGAGGGGGCTCGCTGCACGGTGGGCAGTCGTTCGACGCCCTCGGCGCGGAGGGCTTCGAGGTTTTCTTCGGTGAGGCGCCAGAGGGCCTTGGCGCGCTCGCGCCCGTAGTCGCGGCAGGCGGCGGCGTAGTTCTCCGCGCAGCCCCGCATGAGGAACCCCGCGTTGCGCCCCGACGCGCCGGCGCCGGGCTGGTCGCGTTCGAGCACGATGACGGACAGGCCGCGCCGTTCGAGTTCGAGCGCGGCGCTGATCCCCGCGATGCCGGCGCCGATCACGAGCGCGTCGCAGGTTTCGCTCGTCGGGTTCGATGATCGGCGCCACTGGCTGACGGTCATGGGCCGTTCAGCGTACATCAGAGCGGGGATGGAGGGTGGAAAACCCCGCACAACCGGCGCGCGCGCTGATCCTCTTGCAATCTTTTCGCTGCGTGGGGTTGCACGGGGAGGTTGGCAACGTATGTTGGGCTTCGGAGGCGCCGCGCCCGCGGGCCAGCCCGTTCGCGCCTGGGCGCGGACGCACGAGAGAGCAGGAGAGAGACGGCGTTCCATGTCCGAGCGCAGGGCCATCTCGACCATCGCGTTGATCACGCTCTCGTCGGTGGGCGTGGTTCTCGGACTGGGGTTCGCCGCGCACTCGGCCCGCGCCGCCACCGAGCCCGCTCAGCCGATCATCCTCACCCGACCTCTCCAGCCGCCGGCGTCCGCGACGCTGGGGGTTCTGGGCTTGGAGCCCGGGGCGATCGCGCTGATGGGCGCCTCGGGCGTGGTGGCGCTCTGGCCGGGCGCCCGCCGGGGCCGCCGGGGTGAGGCCCGGCCCGTGGATAACGCGCCCAACGCCCCGCAGACCCCGCATGCCGGGGAGGGCGGGGGCCGTCCGTGTGCGCCGGTTTCGTCCGCGGCGTGAGTTTTCCCTTGACCGGGCGGCCTGCTCGTGGGATGTTCCATTCCGGACGTGCGTCGAGCGGTCCGGGCCGAGCGTTCTGCGTCCTTGCCTGTGCGTCGGCGGTCGGGCATGGTGGCCCGTCCGCCGCAGAACTTTGAGCCCGTCGCCTCCGTGCCGTCCCAGCCCGTGCGACCAACCCTGAGGAGTTGCTTCATGACCGCGATGGCCATGCGCCCCGTCTGCGCTCGCCCGTCCGCCTTTCTCGCCTGCGCCGCCGGCGCTCTCATCTCCTGCGCCGCGAGCGCGCAGGTGCAGTGGCGGACCGGGGCGGACCCGGCGATCCCGCGTCTGAGCCGCGCGGAGGTGCAGGACGCGCTCACCGATCTTTCGGCGCGCGGCGCCGAGTTGCAGCGCCGGCGCGTGGTGGTGCAGTTCAGCGAGCCGGTGGACGACGCGCAGCGGGCGCGCCTCTCGGCGGCGGGGCTCCGTCTGCTGAGCCCCCTGGGCGACAACGCCTTTTTCGCCTCGCTGAGCCCCGCGCCGGGCGGGCTGGACGCGGGCGCGATCGCGGCGGAACGGTCGCTCTACAGCGTGCGCGCGGTGCGTGAGGAATGGAAACTGGACACGTTCCTGCAGGCGGGGCTGGTCCCCGAGTGGGCCGTGGTGAACATGCAGGAGAAGAAGCCGGGCGAGGGCTTCGAGCCGGTCTTCGGCGTGTATGTGACGTTCCACGGCGATGTGGACCTGCAGACCGAGGCGCGGGCCCTGGCGGCGCGCTACGGCGCGTTCGTGCGCGACGCGCTGGCGCCGGTGAACGCGCTGGTGCTCGAGATCCCCCAGTCGCAGGTGCGCCCGCTGGCGTCCGAGGACGCGGTGATGTGGGTGGAGCCGGCGATCTGGCAGTTCACCGAGGGCAACGCCAGCAACCGCGAGCGGACGGGCGTGAACGTGGTGAATGCGGCGCCCTACGGCCTGTCGGGCGCGGGCGTGTCGGTGATGGTGTTCGACGGCGGGACGGTGCGCGCCACGCACGTGGACTTCCAGGGACGGGCCACGAATCGCGACGCCGCCTCGATCTCGGACCACGCGACGCACGTTTCGGGCACGATCGGCGGGGCGGGCGTGGCCAACCCGCTGCACCGGGGCATGGCGCCGGGGGTGACGATCCAGAACTACGGCTTCCAGTGGCCCAGCGGCGACAGCGGGTTCCTGTACACGCAGCCGGGCGACCTGCTGGCGGACTACACCGACGCCGTGACGAACCACGGCGTGGTCGTGACCAACAACTCGATCGGCAACAACACGGCGCCGAACAACAACCCGTGCGACTGGCAGGGCAACTACGGCACGACGGACACGCTGATCGACGCGATCGCGCGGGGCTCGATCGCGGGGCGTGAACTGATCATCGTGTGGGCGAACGGCAACGAGCGGCAGACCACCCGGTGCCAGAACGACGGCCCGGCGCCGAACACGGGCTTCGCCACCCTCGCCCCCCCGGCGAACGCGAAGAACCACATCACGGTCGGCGCGTTGAACTCCAACGACGACAGCATGACCACGTTCAGCAGTTGGGGCCCCTCGGACGACGGGCGCATGAAGCCGGACGTCTCGGCGCCGGGCAGCCAGAACGGCTCGCACGCGGGCACGAGCGACGGCGGCGTGACGTCGTGCTCCTCGTCCACCAGCAACACGGGCTACTCGGTCAAGAGCGGCACGTCGATGGCGGCGCCGACGGTGACGGGCATCGTGGCGCTGATGCTCGAGGACTTCCGCAGCCAGTTCACCGGCGAGCCGGACCCCAGCGGGTCCACGATCAAGGTTCTGCTGGCGCACAACGCTGTGGACCTGGGCAACGTCGGCCCCGACTACAAGGCCGGGTACGGCTCGGTGCGGGCGCAGGAGACGATCGACTTCCAGCGCACCGGCAACTTCATCGAGGGCGAGGTCGGCCAGGGCGGCGTGCAGTCGCTGCTCGTGCTGGTCAACCCCGGCGAAACCTTCAAGGCCACGCTGGCCTGGAACGACCCGCCCGCCACGCTCAACGCCGTGCCGGCGCTGATCAACAACCTCGACCTGCGGGTGTTCGACCCCAACGGCGTGCGCCGGTATCCTTGGACGCTCAACCCCGCCATCCCGAACGCTCCGGCGGAGCGCAACGCCCCCAACACGCTCGACAACCTCGAGCAGGTGATGGTGGGCGTGGGCGGTGAAGAGGTTCCGGCCGGCGTGTGGCGCGTGGAGGTCGTGGGCACGAGCGTGCCGACGGGCCCCCAGCGCTTCTCCCTGGCCGCGTCGCCGCTGCTGATCAACTGCTCGACCACCGGCGTCGCGGCGCTGGACCGTGCGGTGTACTCCTGCTCGACGGGCACGCTGAACGCCAGCGTGACCGACTGCGACCTGAACCTCGACGACGACGCCATCGAGACCATCATGGTCCTGGTCACCTCAGGCAGCGAACCGGGCGGCGAGGTGGTGGTCCTGACCGAGACGGGCGCGCAGACCGCGGACTTCCGCGGCTCGATCCCGCTGACCACCGGCTCGGCCTCGGGCGCGCTGAGCATCGCCCACGGCGACACGATCTCGTTCACCTACCTCGACGCGGACGACGGCTTTGGCGGGACGAACGTGCCCGTGACCGCGATGGCGACGGTGGACTGCCAGGCGCCGTTCATCCACAACGTGGCGGTGACGAACCTGTCCTTCAACCGCGCCACGGTGACGTTCACCACGACCGAGCCGGCGCGGGCCTCGGTGTCGTTCGGGACCTCGTGCGCGGGGGCCACGACCCAGATCGACGCGCCGGGCTTCGCCACGAGCCACGCGATCGAGATCACCGGCCTGTCCGAGGACACGGTGTACTTCTTCACGATCGGCGCCGCGGACGCGGCCGGGAACGCCGCCACGAACAACAACGGCGGCTCCTGCCACACGTTCCGGACGGAGGACATCCCGAACTACTTCACCGAACTGTTCCTCGCGGGCGAGCGCGACACCGCGGGGCACCAGTTGACCTTCACGCCGAATAACGGCGTGGACTTCTACCGCGCCTGCTTCGAGTCGATCGCCTCGCTGCCCACCGACCCCGCGGGCGGCACGGTCATCACCTTCCCCAGCACGCAGGACGATCAGTTCCTGCAGGTCACGCCGGGCACGAACGTGTCGCTCTACGGCGTGTCGTACCCCACCTTCTTCGTCGCCTCCAACGGCTACATCACGTTCACGGCGGGCTCCACGACCTTCACGGAGAGCATCACCAGCCACTTCTCGCTGCCGCGGATCGCGGCGCTGTTCGACGACCTGCACCCCGGTCAGGGCGGGCAGGTGTCGTGGAAGGCGCTGGCCGACCGCGTCGCGGTGACGTGGCTCAACGTGCCGGAGTACAACGCCGGCAACCAGAACACGTTCCAGATCGAGATGCACACCGACGGCACGGTGCGCATCGCGTGGCTCAACATCGCGGCGACGGACGGGCTCTCGGGCCTGTCTGCCGGCGGCGGCACGCCCGCCGGGTTCCTGGAGTCCGACCTCTCCACCCTCACCAACTGCGCCGTCTGCCCCGCGGACATCGACGGCGACGGCGACGTGGACTTCGCCGACCTCAACACGCTCCTGGCGTCCTACGGCCAGGCGGGCCCCAACCTCCCCGGCGACCTTGACGGCGACGGGGATGTGGACTTCAACGACCTCAACATCATGCTCGGCGCGTACGGCCTGCCCTGCTGATCGGCCCGGCGGGAACGCCTCAACGTCGACCCGCCTCAACGACGGACTGACCCCAACCGCCCGGCGCACTCCGCCGGGCGGTTTCTTTTTTGGGACGAGCCGGTCCGATTCGGATTTTCGCGCGGAATCCGGCCAAAGGGGCTGGTTTCCGGCCGCACGGGGCGTATGTTGTCATGAGAGATGAGATTGGCCCATCGTCCGAATCGGCTGCGCCGCGCGATTGCTGCGGCGCTTTCGGCGCTGGCGCTCGCCGGCGCGCCGCCGCGCGCGCTGGCGACGTTCGAGGCGCTGGACGTCCTGGCGCACGTGCGGGTGCCGGGGGGCGGCGGGACAGGTGTGGTGGCGACGGGGCCGTTCTCGGTGTTCGCGTGGGTGCATCCGGGCGTGGTGGGCGGGGTGGAGCGCTCGGTGTTGCGGGTGAGCGGCGCGTTGGAACTGGGCGTGGATGCGCAGGGGCGGGCGCTGGCGCGCCTGCGTCGCGCGTCGGGCTCGCCGGGCGCGGTGGAGGTGACTTCGCCAGGGACGCTGGCGGCGGGCAAGTGGTCGCTGATCGCGGCGTCGTTCGACCCGGCGTCGGGCGCGCTGTGGGTGGCGGGCGCGAGCGACGGTGGCGAACTCACGGTGGGCGAAACGGTGGCGGCGGGATTCACGCCGGGTCCGGCGTCCGGCGACACGTACCTGGGCGCGGCCGGGGGCGTGCAGGGGCTCGCGGGCGCGACGGGGCTGGTGACGATCCGGCGCGAGGCCGCGGCGCCGAGCGATGCGCAGGCGGTGTGGGTCAGCCGGCGCTTCCATGCGCCGTACGACCTGGTCACGACGGGCTCGGGCGGGCTGCTGCCGACCCGGACGGGCGGGGGCGGTCGCGGCGCTGGTGCTCACTTTCCGGAAACGCCGCA
>JACVCK010000094.1 GCA_016742055.1 Phycisphaerales bacterium | reverse complement strand
CGCAGCGCGTGTGCAGACAAACCCCCCCGAAGCGTGAGTGCGCAGGAAGCCGCATACGCAGGCCGCCCCGGCAGAGGTCGCACGCGCCGCAGGCGATCATGGCGCCCCCCACCACGCGCTTGCCGACCCATCGCTTGTGCTCCGCGCCCGTCACGACGGCTCCATCGGGGGCCATGAGCGCTTCGACCACGCCCACCCACTCACGCCCCAGCGGGCCGACGAACCCCGTGCCGCCGCGCGCGACGTCCAGATCCTGCTCGCTGATCGCGGCGCGGGTGGGGCGGATGAGGGCCCACAATCCCGCGGCGCCTGGGGGCGGCTGGGGCTCGGGCGCCGCGCGGTCCAGCGACGCGCTCGATCCATCAAACCACAGCGCCCTCACTTCAACCGCCCCGCGATTCTTCGCCGGGCGCGGGCGCGCCGATGGGTCGTCCGGCCACCTCGTTGGGCGGCTGGAACCAGAACATGAGCGTCTCGAAGAACGTCTGGTCGCGGTGGAACACCGGGTACTCGTACTCGGTGCGCCCGGCGAAGAGATTGTCCCGGTTGCGCGTCCAGCCCAACCACGCCCGAGCGTCGAACACGAAGTCCTCGCCCGTGAGCGTCCGCAGCGAGACGCGCGCCTGCTCGTTCACCACCAGGTGGCGGTCGTTGAGCGCACGGATCAGTCCCTGCACCACGCGCGGCTCGGCGTACTGGCCCAGCGCCCGCGCCACGGCGGCGCGAACCTGGGCGTCCTCCTCCTTTGCAGGGTCCAGCCGCGCCAGGAGCGGCGCCACGGCCGCGGGCGAGTAGAACCGCTGCAGCGCACGCGCTGACTCCCAGCGGACCAGACGGTTCGACGACTCCAAACGCTCGATCGCGAGCGCGGCGTGCTCGGGGCTGCCGTGCATCGCCAGCGCGCGGATCGCCATGGCCTGGACGCCAGGGTCGCCGTCGTTCGCGGCCATCTCGTACATCTGGACGTAGGGCGGCTCGCCGCCCCAGGGCGCGTTGGCCAGCAGCAGAAGGCCCCGGAACCGCTTGTCGGCGTCGTAGGGGTCCACCGCCCACGCGACCGCCTCCGCGGGTGTTGGCGGAGCCCAGAACTCGAAAATGCTCTCCCCCGGCATGTTGGTCGTGTCGCGATCGGAGCAGCTCCACCCACCGAGCAGCACGGCGAGGAAACCCAGCGACGCGGGAAGCAAAGGCGGACGCTTCATCGGCGGCGAGTATACAACCAGAGGACCATGAACCATCCCCCACGAACCATCGGGCGCCTGCTCGGGGGCGCGGCCCTCGCCCTCGCAGCCCTGACCGCCGCCTGCACCACCGGGCGGCGCGTGGACACCGCCGACCTCCTCGGCGCCGAGTCCCCCGCCGCCCGCGCCCTGCAGGCGCAGGACGCCTACCCCGTCGTCAAAAGGGCCGAGACATCCACCTGGTCCGATCGCGCGGGCGCGGGCGACTTCATGCGCGCCGTGGCGCCGGGCGCGGACCCCGATTCCTGGCTCGTGACGGACTCGCGCGACGGCCGCACGCTCACGGAGGACCTCTTCGTCAGGAACCCCAAGGGCGATGTGGTCCTGGTCAAGACCACCAGCCACGTGGAGGGGGTGATCTCCTGGTTCGCGCCGGCGCTCGTGGTGATGCCCGCCGAACTGGCGCCGGGCGAGACCTTCCGGCAAACCACCTCGATCAAGGTCTTCCCCATCGATGATCCGGACAATGTTCGAGACCAGGGCCCGGTCACGCAGGAACTCACCCTGGAGGCCGAGCAATCCTTCGGCCTTTCGGGGGGCCCGACGCCGGCCCGAAGGGTGCGGGCCGTGTTCACAACCAAACTCAGCGCCGCGAGCGTGGTGAAAACCACGGACCTCTGGTTCGTCGGCGGGCGTCGGCCCGGCCTGGTGGCGGAGCGCTCGGAGGAAGTGGTGAAGGCCCTGGGCCTGACGGTTCGGACGACGCGCCGCTTCCTGGCGCTGGAATCCGATTGACCGGCAGCGCGGACCCGTCCCCCTCCCGAACGCCTAAGAAGATTCCGAACGCCGCGCAGGTTGTGCCGATCAGTAGAGTCCTCCAATGCCCGACGCCCCGATTCCATCCGAGCGGCGAGACGCCCCGGGCTGGCTCGACCCCGGCTGGCTGTTCCTGTTGCCCGGGCTGGTGATCCTTGCGGCGACGGTGATGGTGCCCGCGCAGAACGACCTGTACGAAGCGCAACTGGCCCGTGCGAAGTCGCTGATCGCGGAGGAGCACTCGGCGCGTCGCCTCGAGAACTACGCGACGTACCTCGACGCGCTCCGCCGGGGCGATGAGCCCCTGGCGCTGGCCCTGGCCGCGACGCACCTGAACCTCTCCCCCGTCGGGCGCACCGCCGTCTCGATGCCGAATGACCGGCTGGACGCCAACCCGTTCTCCTCGCTCGAGCCGCCGGCGCCGGCGCAGGTGATGCTCACGCCGCCGGACACGGCGCTCCAGCGCTGGACCACGAACGACCGCACGCGCCTCTGGCTCACCGCCGGCGGCGCGATGTGCGTGCTCATCGGGCTGCTCCCGCCGACGACTCGCCGGCGCTGAAGCGCAGGCCCGCACGCCGGAGCCCGACGAACGCGACGTTCGCCGCGGCCACGCCCCCCACCGCCGCCGCCCAGCCCCCGGGGCTCAGCCCGCTGTCGGCGCCCATCCAGACAAACTGCAGGATGCAGAGCGCCGCAACGAACAGCAGCGTCCAGGTGCGGGGGATCACGCTCATCATGAACGAGCCCAGCGGCGCGCCCAGCACGATGATCGGCGCCGCCGCGAGCCACGCGTGCAGCACGCCGGGGCTCAGCGGGTGACGCGCCGGATCGGACGCGTGGAGCGCGCTCGAGGCGACCAGTCCCACCAGCGACGCGAAGGCCGCCCCGGCGACGGCGGTCGGGATCGCGATCTTCAGGTCCGCGCGCCGGATCAGCAGCAGCGCCGTGAACACGAGCATCTCGATGCCCACGCCGGTGACCGCCACCACGCCGGCGCCGCCCAGCAGCCCGACCCCCAGCCCGAGCGACCGGTCGAACCTGGCGGAGACGGGCGTGACGCCCTCGAACCGGGCGAACTCCGAGAGCCGTGCGAACATCAGGACGCCGAACGACGCCCAGAGGCACGCGAAGATCAGTTTGACCCACAACGCGGGAACGATCGGCGTCAGCGCCGCGAGGCCGATGGGAACGCCGATGACCGAGCCCAGCATCGTCCATCGCAGCAGCCGCAGCGCGAGCGGCCTGCCGGAGGCGACGATGAAGATCACCGCCGAGGTCATGCCGGTGGACTGGGCCGCGAACGCGAACGCGCGCCCGACCGACGGCGGCTGGTCCATGAGCAGCACGAGAATCGGGAACGCGACGGTGCCGCCGCCCATGGGCGTGGCGCCCGCGACGTACGAGCCGAACACCATCGCGGCCGCGACCGGCCACTGCGCCAGCGCATCGTGCGCCCAGCCGCCCAGCCACAAGGTGAGCGCCCACGCCGGATAGAACAGCGCCAGCCAGAGCGGGAAGGGCCAGCGCCGGGGGCGCGCCCGCCACACGCCGTCCGAGCGTCGCTGAGCCAGGGATTTCGTGTCGGCCATGGGCGCCGCGCGCTCCGCGCGGGGATCGTGCGAGTTGGCGGACCGGCGCTGGCGCCGGGGGCCAATGGGGTGAACCGGCTCAGAGTAGACCGGGGTGGACGCTCCCGCTACCGTGCGCGGCCGCACGCACGCACCACGAGACCGCGCCGACCATGAGCGACACCCCATCCCTGCCCGGCTGGCCCATCGAGGGCGACCCCATAACCACACCTTCCGGCTTGCAGTTCTACGACGTCGAGCCCGGGGAAGGCGATCGTCCTGACGGCCCCCGCACGCGGGTGCGCGTGCACTACACGGGGTGGCTCACGAGCGGGAAGAAGTTCGATTCCTCCCACGACCACGGCGGGCCGGCGGAGTTCCGGCTGAACCAGGTGATCTCGGGCTGGACCGAAGGCGTTGGCTCGATGCGCGTGGGCGGGAAGCGGAAACTGGTGATCCCGTGGAATCTGGGCTACGGCGCTTCGGGCAACGGCCCGATCCCGCCGAAGGCCACGCTGATCTTCGACGTGGAACTCATCGACATCGTGGCGTGAGTGGGCTGGTCGGTCGATCCGGCGATTCAACGCCGGAGTTCAGCGAACCGGCCTGTCGTGCCGCGAGGGCGCGAACGCTCGGGACGAACGAGTGTGGCTCCAAAAAAAGAACGCGGCCCGACCGGAGTCGGGCCGCGTGTTCGAAATCCTGCTTCCCTCAGGGTCGCGGATTAGCGACGACGACGCAGGCCAGCGAGGCCGGCGAGGCCGAGGACCGCGGTCGCGCCGGGGGCGGGGACCTTGTTCCAGGCGACGTAGAGGACGTTGCCGGCGGCCAGCACGTCATTGACCTGCCAGGAGCCGCTGATGCTGCTGCCGTTGGTGTTGGCGGCGGGGATCTGGGAGAACGAGGAGTTCAGGAACGCCGCGTTCTGCACGCCGACGGCGAAGCCGTTGATCGTGATCGAACCGGAGTCACCGGCGAAGTCGGTGTAGGCGAAGTTGGTGAAGTCGAGCGAGATGGCGTTCTGGAAGCCGGCGACCTGAGCGGCCGACATGACCAGGTAGTTGAAGCCGAACGAGTCGAACACCTGGTTCGAACCACCGTAGGTGTGGACGAAGTTCTGGACTTCACCGAAGGGGCCGGTGTGGCTGACGGTGACGTTCAGAGCGGTGCCGAGGGGCTCGGCGACGACGGCGGCCGACAGAGCGGCGCCCGCAACGAGAGCGAGGACGTGCTTCATTCCCTATCTCCTTCTAAGAGCTTCTTCCCATCCGGGGTGCTCGAGCAAACCCGGATCATTCCAATCTGGCTGCCACGACAAACCGGCCGCGGCTCCCCACCAGTTGGCAGGGCGAAAGGTACCACGCCCTTTCCCCGCATACAAGGGAGAATCCACAAAACCGGAAAGGAAAACCACGAAACGCCATTGGTGGGGTCAAAAACCGCGTTTTATCGGGCCTTGAGGCGCTCCAACTTCGCCCGCATGTGGATCAAATGCCCGTCCAGATGCTCGATGTAGCCCGTCACCAGCCCCGCGAGCGTCACGATGCCCCGCTCGCTGTGGACGCCCACCCGATCGAAATCCGAATCTTCGAGCCCACGGAGCAGGGCAGCCGTGATGCGGCGGTTCAGCGCGAACGCTTCGCCGACCTCCGTCAGATTGAGCCGGTCGATCGGCAGCCGGCTGAGCCACCGGTTCTCGTCGTAGCCCATGAGAAGCGGCCTTTCCTCCGCCGCGATCCGCTTCATGCGGTCCGAGGCGACCAGATCGCTGTCGAGCAGATGGACGGCGAGTTGGCGCACACTCCACTTGCCCGGCACCGGGTGCGACGCCGCCTGCGCGTCGGTGAGGCCTCGGACCGACTCCGACACCGCGTCGGCGCCCGACGCGTAACGCTCGATGATCGATCGATCCATGGCTTGGCCTGGTTCCTTTTCTCGGCTCGCCCCGCTCAGGGCGCGGGGTTCGGGCGTTCGGGCTTCTTCTCGAGTTCGATCGACGCGGAATTGATGCAGTAGCGCAGCCCCGTGGGGTTCGGCCCGTCCTCGAAGACATGGCCCAGGTGCCCGCCGCACTTCGCGCATGTCACTTCGGTCCGGATCATGCCGTGCGAGTGATCCGCGTGCTCGGCGATCTTGCCTTCGGAGGCGGGCTGAAAGAACGAGGGCCAGCCGCAGCCGGAGTCGAACTTGGTGTCCGACAGGAAGAGGACCTCGCCGCAGCCGGCGCAGGCGTAGACGCCCTCTTCCTTGGTGTCCCAGTACTTGCCGGTGAAGGCGCGTTCAGTGCCCTTCTGCCGGAGGATGCGGTACTGCTCCGGCGTCAGCCGCTCGCGCCACTGCTCGTCGGTGAGTTGGCCGGGGTCCATCGGTGGCTCCTGTCGGGCGCTCTCGGCGGCGGCGCGAGGGGAGGCATCCCCGCCGGACCTCGCGCAGCCGCAGACCACCGCGCCGCCGATCAGGGTCAGCGCGGCGAATCGGGCGCTCCATTGTCGCATGGTCGGTTCCTTGTGCGGCGGCCGGACGACGGCCGCCGATGGCGAATCCTAACCTGTCCCTTCGCCAGCCCGTGGCCGGCGGATGGACGGAGGCTCCAGCCCGTGATAACGCTGCTCGCCATCACCGAGTTCACGACGACAGCGCTCCTTCTTGGGGCGTTCGGGGCGCTGCTGCTGGCCAGCGTTCTCCTGTCGCGAGGGCTGGATCGTGCGGGCGTGCCGGTGGCGCTGCTCTTCCTTATTTTGGGGATGCTCGCCGGTTCGGAGGGCCTCCTCCGGATCCCCTTCGACAACTTCCAGTTCGCCTTCCGCGTGGGCACGCTGGCGCTGATCCTGATCCTCTTTGATGGCGGCCTGAACACCTCCCTTGGAGCCGTGCGAAAAGCGGCCTGGCCGGCGTCGGTCCTGGCGACGGCGGGCGTGGCGCTGACGGCGGGGCTGGTGGCCCTCGCGGCGCGGATGGTCGGCCTTCCGTGGGCGCCGGCGCTGCTGCTGGGGGCGGTGGTGTCGTCCACGGACGCCGCCACGGTGTTCGCCGTGCTGCGGGGCTCTGGGCTGCGGCTGAAGAAGCGCCTGGGCGCGACGCTCGAACTGGAGTCCGGCGTCAACGACCCGATGGCGGTGATCCTCACCGTGGCGCTGACTGAGAGCATCCTCGGCGGCGGGGGCCTGCACTGGTCGCTGGCGTACCTCGTTCCTCTCCAGTTGCTCATCGGTGGAGTCGTCGGCGCGATCATCGGCCACGTCGCGCGCGAGTTCCTCATCCGCGTGAAACTGTCCACCGGCGGGCTCTACCCGGTCATCACCCTGGCCGTCGCCTTCATCGCCTTCGGCGGGGCGACGGTCGTGCAGGGCAGCGGCTTCCTCGCCGTCTACGCCGCGGCGCTGGTGATCGGCAACGGCGCCATCCCCTACCGCTCCGCGCTGCGCCGCATCCACGACGCGATCGCTTGGCTGTGCCAGATCGGCATGTTCCTCATGCTCGGCATGCTGGTCTTCCCCTCGCAACTCCTGCCCGTCGCCCTGCCGGGGCTGGCGCTGGGCCTGTTCCTGGCGTTCGTCGCGCGTCCCGCGGCCGTGGCGCTCTGCCTGCTGCCCTTCCGATTTCCGCCCCGCGAAACGCTCTACCTGGGCTGGGTGGGCCTGCGCGGCGCGGTGCCGATCATCCTGGCGACGTTCCCCGTGCTCTCGCAGGTCCCCGACGCGCACCGCATCTTCAACCTCGTGTTCTTCATGGTCGTGGTCAACGCCGTTGTGCCGGGCTCGACGGTGCGCTGGGTCACGCGCCAACTTCGCCTGGACATCCCCGAATCGCCCACGCCCAGCGCCGTGCTCGAGGTCGCCTCCACGCGCCTGCTCAAGGGCGAACTCATGTCGTTCTACATCGATCCCTCGCTGGCGGTCTGCGACGCCGCGCTCTCGCAGGTGGTGTTCCCCGAGGGCGCCGGTGCGGCGCTGGTGGTGCGGGGCGATGAACTGCTCGCGGCGCGGGGCTCCACGGTGCTCCGTCAGGGCGACCACGTCTACATCTTCTGCCGGCCCGAGGACCGGCCGTTCATCGAACTGCTCTTCGGCCGCCCGCAGGGCGACAGCGCCG
Source organism: Phycisphaerales bacterium (assembly GCA_016742055.1). GTDB lineage: Bacteria > Planctomycetota > Phycisphaerae > Phycisphaerales > UBA1924 > JACVCK01. Next base: position 2,106 of record JACVCK010000094.1, on the reverse strand, counting down.
AGCGCTCCGCCTGACGCCCACGAGCCCACGCATGATCCAGCGCATCCTCGAAACGATCCTCTACTGCCGCGACCTCGACGAGGCCGAACGTTTCTACGCCGGCACGCTCGGGCTGCGCCGGGTGTCCGACGCGCGCCCGCGGGGCCTGACGTTCCGCGTCAGCCCCGACGCCGTGCTGATCCTCTTCAACCCCGACCTCACGCCGCTGCCCCACCCCGACGTGCCGGCGCACGGCGCGCCGGGGCACGGGCACGTGGGGTTTGGGGTCGAGGCGGGTTCGCTTGAGCGCTGGCGGCGGCGGCTTGAGGAGGCGGGATGCCCGATCGAACGCGAAGTCCGCTGGCCCACGGGGGCACGGTCGCTCTACGTTCGGGACCCGGAGCGGCATTCGGTGGAACTGATCGACGGCGACCCGTGGCCCGCGTGAACGGCGACTCCCGCGGCGCTACCCTGTTGGACCCATTCCACGACGCCGGGAACAGCGCAAGGCAAGGAACAAGCACCATGTCCATCCGAATCGGCGACGTCGCACCCGACTTCACTCAGGAAACCACCGCCGGCCCCATCCAGTTCCACAAGTGGCTCGGCGACTCCTGGGGCGTGCTGTTCTCCCACCCCAAGAACTTCACCCCCGTCTGCACCACCGAACTCGGCCAGGTGGCCAAACTCAAGGGCGAGTTCGACAAGCGCGGCGTGAAGGTGATCGGCCTCTCCGTCGACCCCGTCGCCGACCACGCCCGCTGGGAGAAGGACATCGAGGAGACGCAGGGCACGGCGCTCAACTTCCCCCTCATCGCCGACGCCGACAAAAAGGTCTCCAACCTCTACGACATGATCCACCCCAACGCCAGCGACACCGTCACGGTGCGCTCAGTGTTCATCATCGGGCCGGACAAGAAGGTCAAACTCATCATCACCTACCCCGCGAGCACCGGGCGCAACTTCGACGAGGTGCTCCGCGTGATCGACTCGCTGCAACTCACGGCCAACTACAAGGTCGCCACTCCGGTCAACTGGAGGCACGGCCAGGACTGCATCATCGTCCCCGCCGTCAGCGACGACGAAGCGAAGAAGGCGTTCCCCAAGGGCTTCAAGACCCTCAAGCCCTACCTGCGCATCACGCCCCAGCCCAACCTCTGACGCCCGGCCCCCGCGCCGCCCCGTCATTCCTTCATGTACAGGTGCACCGCCGTGTGGCGGTAGACGTGCGTCTCCGGGCCTTTGGCGCCCGGGATCGTCAGGTCGATGGCGCGCCGATCCTGCTCCTCGCCCTCCTCGAACGGCCACTCGGTCCGCAGCATCGCGAAGCCCGTTTCGTCGAGGAGCGCCACGAGTTTGGCGAACTGCGCAAAGGCGCGCCGGCGGCCGATCTCGGTCCGCAGGAGGTCGTAGGGCGGATCGAAGAACACCAGGTGCACGGGGCGCGGGCACGCCGTCAGCGCCGCGGGCCCCAGCGCGTCGCCCGTCACCACGCGCGTGCGGTCCTGGACGCCGAGCATCTCGATGTTGGCCCGGAGCGTCGCCGCCACGTCGCGCCCGCGCTCGACAAACACCACCTGCGCCGCCCCGCGCGACAACGCCTCGAGGCCGATCGAGCCCGTGCCGGCGAACACGTCCATGACCGACGCCCCCTCGAAATGCCCTCGCAGCAGCCCGAAGAGCGATTCCTTCACGCGGTCCGGGATGGGCCTGGTTGGCGCATCGTCCGGCGGTGAAAGGATCTTCCTCGACTTGAACTCTCCAGCGATGATCCGCACGGGCCGCTCCTTCGGTCGAACTCTAGAACCGAAGCACCAGCGCGCCCATGAGTCCGCCGATCGAGCCGTCGTATTCCAGTTCGTCCTCGTCGTCCAGCGTGAAAAACATCTGGCGGAAGCCGATCTGGAACCCCACGTTGTCCCACGGGCGCCACTGGAACCCCACCATCACGCTCACCGACGTGCTGCCGCCGGAATCGCCCGGCCACCAGCCCCCGTCCAGGCACAGGTCCACCGAGAATTTCCGCGTCAACTCCAACTCCAGACGCGCTCCGCCCATCGGCTGCGCGAACCAGCCCTCGCCCGACGCGCTCCCGCCCCCGCTGCTGACCTGCGCGTCCATATACTG
>JACVCK010000093.1 GCA_016742055.1 Phycisphaerales bacterium | reverse complement strand
CCAATCCGGGGGGGACCGCGTGCTTCTGGGCCGTCTGGGGGGGCGCGCCGGGTAATCTCTGGCTGGCCGCGGACCAGACCTGGACCACGCCGATGGGCGGCGAGTTCGCCGGGCACTGGATCGGGGGCGGCGAGATGAGCGTCAACAACCAGGGGGACGCGTTGTTCGTGCAGGCCGCGCACTTCGGCGGGGACGATTACAGTTACGGCCTCTGGCTCGAGCGTGACGGCGCGATCGAGGCGGTCTGCTTCGAGGGGATGCCCGCTCCGGGCGGCTTGACGTACACGCAGGCCGATCATTGGAGCGGCGAGATCAACACGCACGGCGACACGCTGTTCCGCGCGGTGGTCCAGGGTCCGGGCGTGACGCCGGACAACAACCACGTGCTCGTCCGCCGGCTCGCGGACGGCGGCCAGACCCAGATCGCCCGCAAGGGCGCGCAGGCGCCGCGCCTGCTCAACGGCGTCACCCTGCAGGCGATCGGCTGGTTCGGCGACGCGCTGCTCAACGACGGCCGGGTGGTCTTCGGCAGCACGGTGACGGGCCCGGGCATCTCCGCGATCAACGACAAGGCGCTGTGGATCACCCGGCCGGGGGCGGAGCACGCGCTGCTCATCCGCACCGGCCAGGCGATGGTGGTGGGCGGTCAACTCCGCCACGTGGAGTCGTTCTTTCCCTCGCTCGGCCTCGGGTCGGAATCCGGCTATGAGCGGGGCGTGAGCGAGTATGGGCAGGTGGCGATGCTCGTCCACTTCACCGACGGCACGCAGGCCGTCATCGTGGCCTCGCCCCACAGCGCCTGCCCGGGCGACGCCAACGGCGACGGCGTCGTGAACTTCCTGGACGTCAACATCGTGCTCGGCGCCTTCAACACCTCCGGCGACGTGGTTCCCGGGGACATGAACCTCGACGGCAAGGTGGACTTCGCCGACCTCAACATGGCGCTCAACAACTTCAACGAGTCGTGCCAGACCGGGCCCGTCGCCCGCTGATCCAATGTCTGCCACACGGCCGCGGGCGCCCGGGCGCCCGCGGCTTTTTCGTGCGCGGTCAGCCGCGCAGGTCCAGGCCCGCCGACGGCGAGGCCCCCACCACCGGCGGCCCGCCGTTCTGCGGCGCCGAGACGGTCGCGGCGGTGAACGTCCCGAGCGTCTGCGCCCGCCACTGCTCGAGGAGGATGATCGCGTCGATGTTCGCGCCGACGGATCGCAGGCGGAGGCCGTCGCCGGTGTAGTCGTGGCCGTTGATGGTGGCGAGGAGGGACTGGCCCAAATCGCGGATCGGGCCCACCGGTCCGTCGAAAGGCCATGCGGAGTCGGGATCGGCCGCGCTGCTGTCGTCCGCTCTCGCGTGCAGCACGCCGGCCCCGAGCGCTCCGCCGTCCTCCAGCACGCCGACGCTCACAAACGCGTTGGCGCCGTGCGCGACGGACGCGATCCTCACCAGATCGCCGTCGACCGTGGCGCGCACGCCGATGACGTCCGACAGGGCGTTGATGGTGTCCGCGAGTTGTTCGAGCGTTGTTCCCGATGAGAACGCCAGTTCACGGACTCCGGCCGCGCCGGCGATCTCGATCTTGAAACGGGCCGACGCATCGTCTTCACCGGCGCCCGCGAGGTCTATCTGCTGGCCGCCGAAGTGCAGGAAGAGAACGCCCTGCTGCGCCGACTGCGTCACCGTCACCTCGACGGCCGCGCTCTCGCCGGGCTTCAGGTCTGCGCCGATCGCACGGAAGCGCTCCACACCTTCGGCGATGTCGCTCACGGTGAACGGCGGGGGCACGTTGCTGATCGGTCCACCCGCCGCGGCGCCTCGGACGGCCGACAGGATCCCCTGCACTTCCTTGCGCGTCTCCTGCGCGCCGCCCGCGGTGGGCCGCAGGTGGGCGAGGGTGGACTGCACGGCGTCGAGGGCGCTGGCCCAGGCGCCGGCGCGGGCCTTGGCTCGCGCCTCGGGGCTGATGGCGGCGGAGTCGGCGGGGGCTCCGGCGACGACGGGCGCCGCGGCCCCTGCACGGGGCCCGGCGCCGACCGTTCCTGCGCCCGCTTCGATGATCGATTCGGGGATGTACGCCGCGGAGCCGATGGGCTGCATGATCGCCGCTCCCGGCGCCCCGCCGGCGCTCCGCCGACCTGGGCGCCCCAGAAAGGACGCGGCTCTCCGAGCCCCGAAAGTTCGACCGGTCTGCGTCATCGATCGGCGGGCCCGCCGGACGCCACAATTCGGGGCAACCGCGGGGCCATTCGGTCGCTATCGTTGGGTGAAGATGCCCAAGGCCCTCGTCATCCGAACCGCCGGGACCAACTGCGACAGCGAACTGGTCCGCGCCTTCACCCTCGCCGGCGCCGGCACGCATGTGGTCCACCTCGACCGCCTCATCGCCGAGCCCGAGCAACTCGAAGAATACGACCTCCTGGGCTTCCCGGGCGGCTTTTCCTACGGCGACGACATCGCCTCCGGGCGCGTCTTCGCGGTGCGCCTGCGCGAACGGCTGTACCCGGCGCTCCGGGCGTCGGCCGAGCGCGGCGCCCTGATGATCGGCGTCTGCAACGGCTTCCAGGTCCTCACCCAGGTCGGCCTCCTTCCGGGGCCGATGGACGGCGCCGGCTGGCCCAAAGCCCCGCCGGCGCAGACCTGCGCGCTGGCGGACAACGAGGGCGCACGGTTCATCGACCGCTGGCTGAGCGTGGAGCCCGTGCCGGAGACCGTGTGCGTGTGGACCCGCCACCTCGCCGAGGGCGGCTGGCCCCAGGAGGCGATGACGCTGCCGATCGCCCACGGCGAGGGCCGCTTCGTCGGCGCGTCCGAGGGCGTGCTGGACCTGCTGGAATCGCGGGGCCAGGTGGCGCTGCGGTACGCGGACGGCCACAACGTCAACGGCTCGCAGCGGCGCATCGCCGGGATCTGCGACGCCTCGGGGCGCATCTTCGGCCTCATGCCCCACCCCGAGCGCTACCTCGACTGGTCTCGACACCCCTTCTGGACCCGGCTCGGCGCGGACGTGCGCCAGGGCGAGACGCCGGGACTCTCGATGTTCCGCGCGGCGGTGGACGAGGCCGCGGCCGCCCGGAACGCCCCGGGCGCGACGCTGACCCGATAGATCGCAGGAACCGACGGCCCCTCTTTTCCGGAGGGTTTCTCGTGGCAGAACGAATGAACGTATCGGCGGACGCGGATCTCTGCCCCCCCAGCGGCGAACTCCTTTCACGCCTGTACGACCCCTTCCCCTCGTCCGCACGACTGAAGAGCGCGCTCCGCGCGGCGACGGCGCTGCACTGCGGCGCCATCGCGATGCCGGTCGCCCTCGCGGCGGCGCCGATCGGCGTGCTCCTGGCCGTAATCCTGGATGCGCGGGTAGTGGGCAGCGAAATCCTGAGCGTCGCGATCTCCGCGATGCTGGTCGCGTGGGCGGCGGTGCAGATCGGTTACGCGTGGATGGCCCTTCGCGATCCCACCCTGACCTCCGCATCGCCCCGGCCCAGGGAGAACCGTGTCGTGGCGGCCTGCTCCGGCGCGGCGATGCTGGCGCTGATCGCCGTTTTCGCCACGCCTCTCCCGAACGTCTTTGCGGTCGACAGCCCGCTCGAAGCGCCGGCGCTTCTGACCCTGGAGACGATCGTTTCCGCTTCGCTCTGGTCGCTGACGCTGCTCGCCGCCGCACAGTCCTACTACGGGGCGGCGATCTTCGCCCGCCTCCTCGATCCGTTGCCCCCCGCCCGACGTACGAGCGGCAATATCCATCCCCACTGGCTTCGCAAGTCCGCCCGACTGTTCGTGATCTTCACCGTGAGCGGCCTGGGACTGAAAGTCGCGCTCCTCCTGACAGGCCGCGAGGAGTTCCTTCGATCTTCCGTGAACGTTGCGAATTTGAACGACCCGATGGGCGAGACGCTCTACATGATCTCGGCCATCCTCGGTTTGTGCGGCTTTGTCTGCGGCCTGAGCGTCCTCGCGCAGTCCATCGTGCTATCGGGCCGCGTCCGTCGTCGCATCCGAGAAGCAATCGAATCGCGACGGATCGAGCCCGCGACCGACCGGGAGCGAGGTCGATCATCATGAACGACCTCTGCCCCCACTGCCGCTACTCCCTCTCCGGACTGCCCGCCAACGCGCGATGCCCGGAGTGCGGCAAGTCGCGCCACCACGCGGAGGCGCCGCCGGCGCCGAAACCCGCTCGCCCCCTCCCTCGCCCCCGGAGCGAGCCGCCGCCGCCCAGCGCTCCCCCAACCCGACATTCGCCGGATAACCGCAACCCCTTCCCCCTCTCTTCCGGAGGGTCTCTCGTGGTTCAGGTTCCGCAAAGAACCCCAACTATGCGTCGCGCGGGCTTGGCGCTCTCCGCGGCAGCATTGACGCTCCTGCTCACCACAACCGCGCTGCTGGCGCTCCAATCGGCGGCGATCCTCGCCTCCATGCTCATGCCTCCGAGCACGATCTCGGACGGCCCGATCACGCGGGCGTTCGGGCTCCTGATCCTGTGGCAATGCTCATGGTGCATGCTCGCGGCCCGCGACCCGTCCCGACCGTTCAGAGCTGCCTACGCACCGTCCGGGCGACTCGTCCGATGCCTCGTCTTTGCGGGGCTAATCGTGACCTGTGGGCTGGGCCTCCTCCTGGATCCCGCAGTCGCACAACATGTGCGCGCCGGCGTCGGCGCACATCGCTTCCGGATGCTGATGGAGTTCGCCGCCTTCGGCATGCTGCCGCTGATGGCAATAGCCCTGATATTTGCAGGAGCGCCCCTGCTCGCTCGATTTTCGATGGCAGCGGAACGGCCATCCCCGAGCTTTCGGCGCGAAAAGGGCGTCGTGCTCCGAGGACTTGGCCTGCTCACAGCCGCGATCTTGTTCCTCTTTCTGACGCTGGCGAAGGTCTCACCCCTGGGGGGGGCGACCTTCATCGTCATTCTAAGTCTCTTCGGCAGCGCAACCCTCCTGATCCTGACGTTGATCGGCGCTCTCCTGCGCGCGGCTACCGATCTTCGCCACGCCTGGCTCGATACCCGCCGCACTGATGGTGCGCTCAACTCCTCCAACGCACAGGGTTCGGCATGACCGCCGTTGTCGAAAAGGCGGAGCGTCCTGCGGCGGTCAGTTGCGTGACCTGCGGCTACGCGCTCGATGGGCTCGCGGAGGAAAGCGTTTGTCCGGAGTGCGCGACGCCGATCGAACAATCCATCCCCGGGGCCCAATCACCCTATCCCTCGCAGCAGCATCTTCGGGCGACGCTCTTCGCGCTCGGTTGCGGGCGAGTGGGGATCTTGGCGCTGCTGGTGAGCGCACTGTCGCTCGTGCTTCTGGATTCTGCTGTGCATGTCGCGTCCACGTGGCTCGTAAGGGCAACGTTCGAGTTGGGGTTTCTTCTCCTGATGCTGAATGCATGGATTATGGGCGCACGCACACCAACCCCTGTCATCGGATGGGTGGACCGGTTGTCATGCCGTCTCCTCAAGGCCTGCGCCGTTCTTGGCGTGGCGCTGCGGGTGGTGGATGTATTGTTGACCGCTGTGGCCGCCAATTTCATATGGACCAATGCATTATGGCTGATCGAAGGAGTCGCTGTTTGGTGGGGCATATTCTTTTTGCCCGGTGCAGCGCTGGCGCTCATGTGGCATCGCCTGAGCCGCCACCGAATTAACACGACCCCGTGGAAACGCTTTGCAGTCATCCGCGTGGCGATTTCTACAACGTTTGTGATCGTGCTTGCCGCATTAGCGGGGATCGGCACCTGGTCGAGCATCCTGACCACTCCAGTTGCAGGTCTGGAGGTCGCAATGATGGCGCTCTTCTTCCTCGCCCTTGCGATCGGAGTTCTCAACCTATTCGGCTTTTGGAGGCTTCAGCATCGAGCCCGTCGCGCCATGCTTGAGGCTCTGCGCGCCACCGCCCAACCGCCCACGATCTCCAACCCTCTCGCTCCGCGAGAAGTCCCATGAACGACCTCTGCCCCCACTGCCGCTACTCCCTCTCCGGACTGCCCGCCAACGCGCGATGCCCGGAGTGCGGCAAGTCGCGCCACCACGCGGAGGCGCCGCCGAAGCCCCAGCGCCCGCGCAGCGAGCCGCCGCCGCCCGACCGCGTCCTCACCAGGAACGGCGTCCGCATCGAGACCCCCGCCCCCGCGCCGCATCCCACCGACCAGCGCCCGCAGAACACCGCGCTCGACGCCCAGTTCATCGGCGACCACGTCAAGTGCGGGGGCTGCGGCTACGACCTCTACGGCCTGCGCGTGGGCAACCCCTGCCCGGAGTGTTCGCGCATCATCCTGCCCCCCCAGCGCCGCTCGCGCTCGAGCAACCTCGTGGACGCGCCCATCGGCTACATCCGGCGCCTGGCGGTCGGCTTCGCGCTGATGGCCATGGGCGTGACGCTGCTCGCGGCGGCGCTGGCCCTGCTCGCGGGGCCGCGGCCCGCGGTGATCGGCCTGCAGGGCCCCGCCTACACGATGAACGTGCCGACGCTGCGGTTCAGTTCGTTCATCGCGCCGCAACTGGGCCTGGCGCTGATCGGCGCCGCGACGGCGGTGTGGTTCGCCGGGGTCTTCGTGATCGGCATGCGCCGGCCGGTCTTCGAGAAGCCCAACCCTCTGCGCGAGGCGCAGTGGAGCCGCCTGGCGTGGGCGAGCCGCGTGACGCAGGCGTGCTTCGTCGCGGCGCCGTGCGTCGCGGCGCTGGGCGCCACGCTGGCGCCGAGCGCGCCGATCCTGCGCCCCATCACGCTCATCGCGACGATCGCGCTCGTGGTCATCGGCCTGGTGGGCTGGTGGCCGACGGGCTGGCTGACGTCGGAGATCGCGGACTGGGCGTCGGACACCGACCTGTCGCGCCAGATCCGCTACGCCGTGTTCGGCATGGGCACGGCCGCGCTGCTGATCCTCCTGGGCAACATGCTGCCGGTGCGGTTCGGCGGCCAGGTGTTCATGCTGTGGTCGTGGCTGCTGTACATGCTGGGGCTGTTTTCGCTGGGGGCGTACCTGTTCTCGACCTTCCGCCTCGCGCGCCTCATGGCCGACGCGGTGTGGATCGCCAAGGGCATGCGGGCGCGCGACCGGCGGTTCATCGAGAAGATGCACAAAGAGCGTGCGGCCCACCTGCAGCGCCTGGACAACGCCCCCGCCGAGCACGAGCCGGACCTGACGCGCAAGGTCGGGACCGTGCCGCAGCAGCGCCAGCGCCCCCGCTGAATACGGGGGGCGAGCCCTACAATGCCGCCCCTATGACCACCCCGACTCCGTCGCCGTCCGACCGCCCCCTGCGCTGCGCCGTCGTGGGCGTCGGACGCATGGGCCAGCACCACGCCCGCGTCTACGCCAGCACGCCGGGCGTCACGCTGGTGGGCGTCGTGGACGCGTCCGAAGCGCGACGCAACGAGATCGCCGCCAAGCACGACACCCGCGCCTTCGCCGCCGTCTCGGACCTGCTCGCGGCCGGGGTGGACGCCGTGACCGTCGCCGTGCCGACCGTGGCCCACCTGGAGTCGACGGCGCCCCTGCTCGAAGCGAAGATCGCGTGCCTGATCGAAAAGCCGCTCGCGGCGACCGCGGCGCAGGCCGAGCAGATGCGCGAGATGGCCTCGCGCTCCGGCGCGGTGCTGCAGGTCGGGCACATCGAGCGCTTCAATCCCGCCGTGATGGCGCTCTCGCGCGAGCGGGCGCGGCTGGGCCCCGGCGCCCTGGCGCCGCGGTTCATCGAGATCCACCGCGTCTCGCCGATGTCGTTCCGCTCGACGGACGTGGGCGTGGTGCTGGACATGATGATCCACGACCTGGACGTGGTGCTGATGCTGATGGAGGGCTCGGAGCCGACCGAGATCAGCGCCTCGGCCGTCGCGGTGATCGGCGAGCACGAGGACGTGTGCAACGCGCGCCTGGTGTTCGACCGGCCCCAGGGCCGCTGCGTGGCGAACATCACCGCGTCGCGCCTGGCGATGAAGACCGAACGCAAGATGCGGATCGTCTGCGAGGACGGCTATGTCTCCATCGACTACGCCCAGAAGAACGGCATGCTCATCCGAAAGACCGCCAACGAGGCGCAACTGGCCGAAGTCCGCCGAAAGATCGCCGAAGGCGCCGACCTGTCCTCCCTGAACTACTCCGAACTGGTCGAGATGGAGCCCCTGCAGGTGGACGACGCCGACCAGTTGCGGATGCAGATCGCGGACTTTCTGGGCGCCGTCCGCTCCGGGCGCCCGCCGTCGGTGGACGCGCGGGCGGGCTTCGTGAACGTCCGGACCGCGAACCGGATTGTCGAGGCGGCGCGGGCGGGCTCGTAAGACGCCTTCGGAGGCCGATTCGGACGGCGGCGCAGCCGGTCGCCGTGGCGACAGTCGCCGACGAGGAGTCGGATCTCAGCGGCCTGCCCCCGTCAGCCCCAACCGGCTATATTTCTCCCCCCCGGGAACCCCACCCCCCGGCCCCACCGGAGCCCCACCGACCCATGGCCAAGTCCTTCCACTGCACGGTCACCACACCCGAGGCCCGCATCCTCAGCGAAGACTGCACCTCCGCCGTCGTCCCCATGCACGACGGGCAGATGGGCTTCCTCGCCGACCGCGCGCCGATCGTCGGCAAGATGGGCCTGGGCGAACTGCGCCTGCTCTTCACCACCGGCGGGTCCCGCTCCTACCTCGTCGAGAACGGCTTCGTCAACATGGTCGGCGACAAACTCACCATCCTCGCCGAACGCGCCACGCCCGCCGAACAACTGAACGAGTCCGAGGCGCAGACCGAACTGGCCGCGGCCCAGAACCGCGTCGCCAAGGACCCCGAGGACCGCGAGCGGATCACGCGCGAACTGGAGCGGGCCCGCGCCAAACTTTCCGTCGCCCGCGCGTTCAAGTCACGGGGCGGCGGCATCTAAGCGCCAAACCCCCCGCGCTCCCTCGTGGCGCGAAACCTCTCCATCACGGCGTCGGCCAGTTTCCAAGCGCGCCTGATGCGCGCCGAGCGGTGGCGGCTCGCGCTGATGGCCGCGTGCTTCTCGATCCTCCTGATCCTCTGGGAGGCGCGCCGCCTCCTCCACGGCGAGGTCGCCAGCGCCGAGGGGGTCCATCTTCCCGTCGTCCTCATCATGCTCGCCGGCATAGGACTGCTGACGTTCGGCTGGTTCGACGTCACCCGCCGCATCCGGCGCGGCGGCTCGCTGCCCTGGGCCCGCCTGATCGCCGGCGCGAGCATCGACCTGGGCGTGCCCTTCGGCGTCATGCTGGTCATGCACCTGCACTCGCCCCTGGGCGGGTATGCGGCGCTGTCGGCGCCGATCCTCCTGGTCGTGCCCACCGTCATCATGCTCTCCGTGCTGCGCCTGCGCCCGCTCTTTTCGCTGGCCACCGGCGTCTCCGCCGCGGTCCTGCACTGGGCGCTCGTGGTCCACACCCTCACGCTCCACCAGGCGCCCGCGCACACCGCCCCGCTGCTGATGTCCTACGGCGTGCTGCTGCTCATCTCCGGCGCCGCCGCGGCGACGCTCTCGCTGTTCGTGCGCCGCTACATCACGGAGGCGGTGCAGGAGGCCGAGGCGGCGCAGCGGTCCTCCCTCGCGCTGCACACCGTCGAGAAGGAACTGGACATCGCCCGCGACATCCAGATGGGCCTCCTGCCCACCTCGGCGCCGGAGTTGGAGGCCTACGACATCGCGGCGATGTCCCGCCCCGCCGCCAAGGCGGGCGGGGACTACTACGACTGGCAGGCGCTGCCGGACGGGCGCCTGATCGTGGTCATCGCGGACGTGACGGGGCACGGCATCGGCCCGGCGCTGGGGATGGCCGTGTGCCTGTCTCTTTTTCCCATCTGACGCTGCCGCCGACCTTACCGGTGCGCGTTTAGGGTGGTGCCGGGCTCCGTAGTCAAATACAGCCTCGGAGA
>JACVCK010000092.1 GCA_016742055.1 Phycisphaerales bacterium | reverse complement strand
GGCCGCGTACTACGACCCGCAGCGCTACGCCGACGGCGCCCCGCCTCCATACGGCGGCGCGATCCCGGACCAGCAGGGAACCGGCGGCTACTGGCTCTACCCGCACATGAGCCAGAACGAGCCGATCATCGGCAATCCGGGGGTGGGCGAGGTGGGCGGCTACGAGCCGGGCAGCCCATGGCCGCTCGACGTCGGCTCGTACACCGACGTGCAGAGCCCGTGGGGAACGCTGGACATGATGGGGAGCGTCAACGAGTGGACGGGGACGCCGAGTCTAAACCCGAGCGGTATACACGGCGGCGTTCATTTCATCAGGGGCAGCAGCAACGGGATCTTTGGGGACGTCAACGATTACTTCTTCGCTGGCGATTCCTTTGGGATCGCGGTGGGGGTGCGACTCGCCGCGGCCATTCCCGCGCCAAGCGCAGTCGTGACCTCCTTAGTCACGGTCGCATTGCTTTCAGGAAGGAGGCGCCGCGCATAAACGTACATTGATCGAATCGATTCCTTCTTCCGGACCCTCGGGGGGTTCCGCGGGTCCAGCCCACATTCCCTCTCACGGAGATTCACCATGAAGCGATTCCATGCGCTCGGCGCGCGGGGAGCGTGACGGCCGGGTCGCGCGGAAGAACAGGAGGAACGTGCGCTGACGCCAGCGGCCGGGACGGCCGCTCCACGGTTCCAGGTGGGAAGGCCGCTCCACGGTTCCAAGCGAAACCCTCGAACTACAACTCCGCCGTCAGCGCCGCCGGGCCGATCGTCGCCAGCGTCATTCGGCCCAAGGACCGGCGCTCCAGGTAGTCGTTCACCGCGCCGCGCGTCACCGAATCCACCTCGGCGGACAGGTCCGCCAGCGAGCGCGGGCGGCCCAGTCGGCGCCAGTCCGCCGCCAGCGCCGCGGCACGGGCGTCGGTCGATTCTCCGGACATCACGATCCGCGACTTGAGCCCGGTGACGGCCCGCTCGAACTCGCTCTTTTCGACGCCCCCGCCCTTGTTCACCGACCCGTTGATCCTGCGGAGTTCGCCGAGCATGACGTCCAGCGTCTGCTGGGCCCGCTCGGGCGTGGTGCCGGCGTACGCCACGACGCGCCCGAAGTCGCGCTCCGTCGCGTACGACGAGTACACCGAGTAGCACAGCGAGCGCTTCTCACGCACCTCGGTGAACAGGCGCCCCGACATGCCCCCTGACAGCACGGCGTTCACCACCCGCTCCAGCGGCGCGTCGGCGCTCGGCTCCGCCGGGGCGTCGTACGCCAGCGCGATGTGCACCTGGTTCGTCTCGTCCGTCTCGTGGTGCGCGCCGCGGGGCGCCGGGCGCTGCGCCGCAAGGTCCGGGGCTCGACCCGACCAGCCCTGGAGCAGTCGATCCATCCGGGGCGCCAGGTCGTCCATCGTCGCGGCGCCAGCGACCGCCAGCACGGCCCCCTCCGGGCGCGCCCGCTCGCGCCAGCCCTCCACCAGCGCGTCCCGGTCCAGCGCCTCCAGCCCCTCCACGGTCCCCATCCCCGAGCGGTTCAGCGGCGCCGGGGCGTGCTTCTCCTTTAGAAGGATCGAGACCCGCTCCTGCGGATCGTCCGCCAGCGACTCGATCGACTGCAGGCACAGGTCCCGCACCGGCTCGATCGACGCCTCGTCGAACCGCGGGCGGAGGACCATGTCCGCCAGCAGCGGCAGCGCGTCCGGCAGACGCGAGCCGAGCATCGTCGAGGAAACCGCGAGGTTGAAGGTGTACGTCTCCGTGCCCTTCGAGGCGCCGAGCGCGTCGAACGCGTCGGCCTGCTCCCGGGAATCCAGCCCCCCGGCGCCGCGGAGCAGCAGGTGCTCCCACATCGTGCTGCGCCCTTGGAGCGGCTCGGGGTCGGAAGCGGAGCCGGCGGGCAGGAGCCACATGAGCCCGGCGGAACGGACCGAGGGGATGTGCTCGACGATCAGCGTGAGGCCGCAGGTCAACGTGCGGACATCGATGCGGCTCATGCGGGGCTCCGAAGTCGGGGACGGGGATGACGGGAGCGAGTGTACGGGGCCGGCGGCGGCGCGGGCGACGGTCGGGCGTGGGGCGGGGCGCCGATCGCCGGAATTCGGCCCGTCATGCGGGTTTACGCGCCGGCCCAGCGACGCGTGCGCGCCCGCTCCGGGGCGCCGAAGAGGACGGGGCGCGTGGTGGATCGCGCGTGGTGCGGCGGCGCCGGCGCGCCGTTGCGGGAACGCAACGCACCGGGCGCTCGGCGCCGTCGGAGCAGCCCGAGGCGGCGCGTCGAACCCCCGGCGAACGCCCCGCGCGCGCCGGCGCAGAGCCGGGTCGGACGCGCCGTCGGCGCGCCGCGCACGGGGGGCCGTTCGGGAAGGTTTGGGGGTTGTGTGGAGACTTGAGAGGAAATCTGCCGATGAACTCGTTAGACTCGTTCTCACCAGGCGAGGGCTGCGAAGTGGCGCTGCTCGCCGAGATGGGTTCCTCTGCCTTGCTCCGACGTCGAAAGAGGAGTCTGATTTATGGCTAAGAAGAAGCGTGCCACGAAGAAGAAGGGCGGCAAGAAGAAGGCCGCGAAGAAGGGCGGCCGCAAGAAGGCCGCCAAGAAGTCCTCGAAGAAGAAGAGCTCCAAGAAGAAGGGCTCGAAGAAGAAGGCCGGCAAGAAGAAGGCCGGCAAGAAGAAGCGCCGCGCCAAGAAGAAGAAGGCGTCGGCCATGATGGCCCCGATGTTCTGATCTCGACTGCAGCATGTGACCCGGGCGAGTCGCCCGTGGTCTTCAGCGCCACCGATTCCTGCGGGGCCGACCGAATGGTCGGCCCCGCGGTCGTTTTGCCGGTCAACGCCACGCCGACTACAGTCACCCCGTCGTCCCGGGCGGACCCGGCGCCCCCCGCGCCGCCCAAACCCCCCAGGGACGGTCAAGACCCGCCCCCTTCTCCACGTTCGAGGCCCCGAATGCCCCACGTGATCGCCGAGCCCTGCATCGGAACCAAGGACGTCTCCTGCGTGGACGTCTGCCCCGTCGACTGCATCCACCCCACAAAGGCCGAAGCCGCAGACTTCGAAAAGTACGAGCAGTTGTACATCGACCCCGACACCTGCATCGACTGCGGCCTGTGCGTGGACGAGTGCCCCGTCAAGGCCATCTTCCCCGAGGAAGACCTGCCCGGCGAGTGGAAAAAGTACGTCCAGGTCAACCGCGACTTCTACGCCAAGTAAGCCGCTCCGCTGCTCCCCCGGGCGGATCGGCCGGCCGCGCCGTCGCGCCGCCCGGCGCGTCAGTCCTCGTCTTCGCCCATCAACTCCTCGTCGGTCTTTTCCCGACGCGCGGACTTCACGTTGGACGGCGCATCCGCCGCCTCCGACCAGTCCTCCGCCGCGGGCAGACTCAACTCCGACGACATCGTCTTGCGGTAGCCCAGCAGGCGGATGACCTCGAGGACGTCGGTCCACGAGGGGAACGTCTTGTTGTTCACGCGCTTGAACGCCTCGATCGCCTGCACGAACAGGAACTGCTCGCGGTTGAGTTCCCCCTCCTCCGCCGCACGCATGAAGTCCGATAGGCGACGGCCCGGCCCACGCCGGCGCTCCAGGCCCGTGGCGTCGGCGTCGGGGTGGTTGCGCCGGTCCACGCCGCTGCGGCGGTCCACAACGCTCTCCCTGCGGCTGGGGCCTCGGGCGTGATCCGAAGGGGTGTCCTTGTCGTGCTCGGTCATGGGTCCGTCTCCCGTGGGAGGGTTCGCTCGGCGACGGCCTGAACCGGGAAATGTCGGCGCCCGGGAGGGCGGACTTGAGCGTCCGCCCGCGGCTCAGGCGCCGCGTCCCTCCCCCGGATGGCGGGAGAGGGGCGGGACGACGACCTCAGAGTTCGTCGTCTTCCTCGAAGTCCTCTTCCTCTTCTTCGTCGTCGCCGAACTCGTCCTCATCCTCGAACTCGTCGTCCTCGAGGAACTCGTCTTCGTCGTCGTCGGCCCACTCCTCGTCGTCGTCGTCAACCCAGTCCTCGTCCTCCTCCTCCTCCTCGTCCACCATGAACGGCGCGGCGGCGCCGTCGGCGAGGAACAGCAGGTCGGCGGCGAGCGCCTCGTCATCGACCTCAAGCACGGCGACGGCCACGCCGTCCGCGCTCTGGGGCTCGAAGAGTTCGGTCTCGGAACGGTCGAATGAGGCGAAGATCTGGCTCATAAAGGCCTCGTGGGTCGATGCGTGACAGCGCCGCCAGGCCCCACCGCCCGGCGACAGGCCGGTACACTACATCCGCTCTCCCGGGTGTCAAACGGTTCTCTCAGGATTGTTTGCCGACCGTTCCAACCCTCGCGCCGAGCCCGATTCCGCCGCCCCGTCAGCGAAGCCGCCCCGGTTCAGCCCGCCCGACCATGCCCGACGACCAACCCGCACATGCCGCCCCCCAGCCCGCCGAGGCCCTCCAGCCCACGGCGGCCATCGCCGCCTTCGCCCTCCCGGGACTCGGGCACGTCGTCCTCGGCGAGCCCAAGCGCGGCCTGCTGATCGGCGTGGGCATCCTCGGCCTGTTCTTCGGCGGCATCTTTGTCGGCGGGATCGACGTCATCGATCGCCGCGAAGACTTCTGGTGGTTCGCCGGCCAGGCCGGCGTCGGCCCGATCGCCTTCGGCGTAGATTGGGCGCACCAGAACCTCATCAAGGTCGAGGACCCGTCGGTCCCCGGCGGCCGGCGCTCGGCCTGGCCCGACGAATCGCCCCGCGCGCAGAAGTCGCTCGGACGCCTCAACGAACTGGGCGCGCTCTACGCCACGCTCGCGGGCCTGCTCAACGTCATCGCGGTCATCGACGCCGCCTGGCACACGCCGCGACGCCGACGACCCCACGGGAGCGCGCGATGAGCCCCGCCCTCGCCGCCACGCTCGTGCTCGCCGCCGCGCCGCCGCGACCCGCGGCCGGGTCGCTGCTGGCCTGGCGCCCATTCCTGGACCCGCTGCCCAGCGCGATGCACGACTACTGGTGGCTGCTGCTGGTCCCGCTCGCGTTCTTCATCGCGTGGTCGTACAAGGCGGTGCGCCTGGCGAGCGTGGAGCCGATCGTCACCCACTTCCTCCCCCGCGTATTCGCGATGACGGCGCAGATCATCCTCGGCGTGGTGGGCATCGGGCTGGCGATGTACCTGTTCATCGAGGTCGTGGCGCCGCGGCTGTGAGAGATCGCGTATTCGGCCGCGAAGCGGCTTAGGCACGTAGCCGTGGGCGCCAGCCCACGAGAAGCGCCCGGGATGATTCCAGCGGCGCGGGCGGCGCGCACCGTCGCCTCTCACCTCCACATCCCCCGCCGCTCCGCGGCGGAAGGAGATTCGCCGCCTCACCCTGGGCTTGCGCCCACGGCTACGTGCCGGCGCCACTTCGTGGCGAAGTGGATCACTCGCACCCGTCACTTCGCGCTCGGAAGGCCGACCATCTCCCTCATTCCCGAATCCCCAAATCCCCCTTCGTAAACAGCGCCTCGAACCTCACGCCCGCCTTCTCGAAGTTCTCCCGCGCGCCCTCTTCCCGATCGATCACCGCGATCACCGCCACCACCTCCGCGCCCGCCGCTTGCAACACCTTCACCGCTTCCAGCGCCTGGCCGCCGGTCGTCGCGACGTCTTCGACCATCACCACGCGCTCGCCGCGCTCCAACTTCCCCTCCATCTGCTTCGCCGTTCCATAATCCTTCTTCTGGTTCCGCACCAGGACCATCGGCAGGCCCGTCTCCAGCCCGGCCGCCGTCACGAGCGGGATGCCGCCCAACTCCGCGCCCGCCAGCCGGTCCACCCGCTCACCCGCGCGGCGCAGCGCCTCGATCCGCGCCGCGAACTCCTTCGCCAGCGCGAGCAGGACCACTGGCTGCGTCTCGAACAGGTACTTGTCGAGGTAGTAACTCGACGTCCGGCCCGATCGGAGCGTGAACGTCCCCCGCAGCAGCGCGGCGTCGGCGATGGCCTTGGCGAGTTCGGCTCGGTTCATGCCGCAACGATACCGCCCCCGGCGATCACGGCCCGGCGCCCGCGCCGTCCGAATCGCTCCTGCTCCCCCACCGCTCCGCCTGCTGCACGTGCCCCATCCCCGGCTCGGCCCGCTCCCACGCCTCGTACATCTTCGCCAGAGAGCGCTCGCAGCCGACGATCCGGCTGTTGCCCGGCTCAAACCCCCCCACAAGCAACTCGTAGGCCTCGAGCAGGGCCGCCTCGGCCGCGCGAAAGTCGCCCACGCCGGCGCGGGCCTCGCCGAGTTTCGCCAGGTAGTTGCCCAGCCAGCGCGCGTTCTCGCCCTGGAGCACGCGCCGGGCCGCGGGCTCGCCCGCCTCCAGCGCCGCCCGCGCCCGCGCGAACTCGCCCATCTCGTTGAACAGGCCGCCCATGTTGTTGATGGAGGTGAGCGTCGAAGGATGCTCGCTCCCGAGCGCCCGGCGGCGGCGGAGCAGCGCCTCGGTCCAGTAGCCCTCGGCCTCCTCCAGCCGCCCCAGTCTCTCCATCAGGAGGCCCATATTGCTGATCGAGTTGAGCGTGTCGGGATGGTCCAGCCCCAGCGCCGCGGAGCGCCCCGCCAGCGCCTCGGCCAGCAGGGGTTCGGCCTCCGCGAACCGTTCCTGCACCTGGAGCAGTCCGCCCATGTTGTTGATGGTGCGCAGCGTGTCGGGGTGGAGGTCCCCCAGCGCCGCACGCCTCCCCGCGAGCGCCTCGGCAAACAGCGGCTCGGCCTCGTCGAACCGTCGCTGCGCCTGCAGGACCTCGCCCAGTTGGTCGATCGAGGCCAACGTGTCGGGGTGCGCGTCGCCCAGCAGGCCGCGCCGCCCTTGCAGCGCGTCGCGCGCCATCGCCTCGGCCTCCTGCAGGCGCTCCAGCCGGCGCAGCAGCACGCTCATGTGGTGCATCGACGCCAGCGTGTCTTCATGGCCCTCGCCCAGCGTCTCCCGCCGCAGACGCAGCGCCTCCGCCTGAGCCGGCGCGGCCCGCTCGGACCGGCCCAGTTCGCTCAGCGCCGCCGCCAGCGCCTGGAGCAGGCGGGCGCGCAGCAGCGGCTGGCCGGCGAAGTCCCGCTCCACGGCTTCGAGCGAGCGATCGAAGAACTCCGCCTCCAGCGAGGCCAGCGCCACGTCCGTGAAGTTCACCGACGACAGCGCCGACTCCAACTCCGCCCCGCCCGCGCCCGCGAGCGTCAGGCCGCGCACCCGCTCGCCCATCCGCGCCGCGTTGATGCCCGCGACCTGACGCTCCTGGAACGCGATCATCCGCTCCAGTTCCTCCGCGCGGCCCTGCGCCGAACGCTCCGCCGTCTCCGCGCGAAGGCGGGCGCTCTCCGCCTGCGCCAGGCTGGTCTCCGCACGACGGCGCTGGCGGCCCTCCCGAACGGCGAACGTCGCGCTGACCACGATGCCCGCCGTCAGCGCCGCCGACAGCGCCGCGGCGAACGCCACCTTGCCCCGGTTCCGGCGCACGCACTTGCCCGCCCGGTACAGCGCCCGCTCGGGCGCCGCCCGCAGGGGCCGGCCGTCCAGGTATCGGCGCACGTCCTCGGCGAGGTCCCGCACCGAGCCGTAGCGCTGGTCGCGGTCCTTCCGCAGGGCCTTGAGCGGGATCCACTCCAGTTCGCGCCGCAGCGCCGCGCGAAGGTCCGCCGCCCGCAGCCCGCGCCGCTGCGCCGGCGCCTCCGCGCCCTCGCCCATCTCCGCCAGGCGCGCGCTGGGGCGCGGCGCGTCGTCGTCGCGGATGATCCGGCGCATCTCGTCGAATCCCGCGGCCCGGAGGGTCGATCGGTCCACCGGGACGACGCCCGTCAGCAACTCGTACAGCACCACCCCCAGCGCGTACACGTCGGCCCGCGTGTCCACGTCCTGCGCGCCCAGCGACGCCTGCTCGGGGCTCATGTACTCGACGGTGCCCATCAGCGCGCCCTGCTCGGTCATCGCGGTCTGATCGGG
The DNA here is from genome assembly GCA_016742055.1 of Phycisphaerales bacterium. Taxonomy (GTDB): domain Bacteria; phylum Planctomycetota; class Phycisphaerae; order Phycisphaerales; family UBA1924; genus JACVCK01. The sequence goes on along the minus strand of JACVCK010000092.1, from coordinate 2,071 downwards.
CGCTCCGGGGTCCATCGCCTTGGCGATGCCGAAGTCGATCACCTTCACCACGGGGCCCGCCTCGCCCGAACGAACGAGGATGTTCCCGGGTTTGAGGTCGCGGTGGATGACGCCCTTGGTGTGCGCGTGCTGCAGCGCCTCGCACACGGAGAGAAAGAGCGACAGCCGCGCCCGCAGCCCCAGCGAGCGCCGGTCGCAGAACGCCGTCAGCGGCTCCCCGTCCACGTACTCCATCACGAAGTAGGGCCGGCCCTCGGGCGTCGAGCCCGCGTCGAACACCCGCGCCACGTTCGGATGGTCCATCACCGCCAGCGCCTGGCGCTCCTGCTGGAAGCGCGAGAGCACCCCCCGCGAATCCATCCCCGGCTTGATCACCTTCACCGCCACGCGACGACGCAGCGGGGAACGCTGCTCCGCGAGGTACACCACCCCGAAGCCGCCCTCGCCCAGCGTGCGCTCCACGAGATACGGGCCGATCCGCTCCGGCTGCACGCGTTCGGCCCCGTCGGCGCCGTCCTCCGGTGGAGCCCAGGATGCCGGACCGTCATCCGCCGCCATGGCCGCAGAACCTCCCAGCGAACCCCCGCGCCGTCGGCGCGGGGCCGCGAACTCTACGGGCGCAGCACGCCGCGCGACGCGGGACGGGCCCGCGCCTCAGCCGCGCCGGCTGAAGATCGGCCAGTAAAGCGTGTACATCGCCAGCAACAGTTGCAGGCCCGCCAGCGCCGCCGGCCCGGCGCGCTCGATCCAGGGCCACAGCCGGTCGCGGTTCTCCCAGGTCGCCGGGGGTTCGAGGGCGCCGATGAGCGCGGGGTCGTCCACGCTGTCGGTGCGCCGCCGCCGCCACGGACGCGCCGCCAGGCACGCCATCCACGCCAGGAAGATCAGGATCAGCGGCTCGCAGTACCGCTGCCACGCCTGCGCGTTCGCCGTCTGCGCCGCCATCCAGCACACCAACCCGAACACCAGGATGCTCGCCTGCCTGGCGCGTCCCGCGGCCTTGGCGGTGCGCCACAGCAGCAGCGCCATCAGCGCGCCCATCGGCGCCAGCACGACCGGAACCACGCTCCGCTCCATCGGCGCCGGCGCACGCTTGATGATCTCCCACATCCACCCGTACCGCCGCCCCGCCTGCGGGTTGAACGACGTCTCCGGCGCCAGCGCCGCGATCAGACCCACCAACACGCACGCGACCACCAGCGGGTCCGTCGGCCTCAGCGACCGGACCTGCTTCCGCGCCACCGGCAGGTAGAACACCCCCAGCGCGCCCAGCAGCGACATCGCCAGCGCCGGCAGCGCGAAGTTCGCGGCGCCGGCGACCGACTCCACGTCGCCCCCGCCGTGCAGGTCTCGGAACGTCGGCGGGATCAGCCCGCCCCAGATCCACACGAAGTACGCCAGCAGCAGCAGCGGCATCGACGCGCCGATCGCGCCCGCCGCCAGCGCCGGCAGGCCGCCCGGCCGCGGCGGATGCTCCGCAACCGGCACCTTGGGCGTCCAGCGCTCCAAGAGGCCGCTGCGATGGGCGGCGGCGATGAGGATCGGCGCCGCGAGCCACACGTGCAGTTGGCGCGTGCCCACCGCCATCGCCGCGAACCCGCCCTGGCGCAGCGAACGCACCGGGTTGGCCGGCGCCAGCGCCGCCGATCCCAGCGCAAGCGTCACGAACAGCAGCGCCGCGTTGTCGGTCGTCAGCCAGATCGAACTGCCCAGGAAGTACGACGAGCACAGCAGCGGCGCCGCCGCGAACGCCGCGAACGTCGGCGAGATCAGGCGCGCCGCGCCCCGCGCCACGTTCAGGAGCAGCAGAAGCGAGATGCCCGCGTTCACCAGTTGCAGCAGCGTCACCCCGTCGCCGAAGACCTTGACGATCCCGGCCATGAACAGGTGGTACCCCGGCGCCGTCGCGGACCGGTAGTTCACCAGGTCCATCTCCGACCACGGCTGGGCCGCGAAGTCGCGGATCACCGGCAGGGGGGACTTCTCCTGGTCCCCCGCCGCGTTCACCAGGGACTTCGGCCCCGCGGCACCCTCCCGCCCAAGAACCCCGGTCGCCCGGATCCCCGGCGCG
>JACVCK010000091.1 GCA_016742055.1 Phycisphaerales bacterium | reverse complement strand
CGACGATGCGCTGGCGGAGGGCCTGGCGCTTGCCTGGATCGCGTGCGAGCGGTATGCGGAGGCGGAGTTGGCGCTCAGCCGCCTGCTTGATCGGCCCCGCGGCTCGACGCCGCCGGGGGTGCGGACGACGGCGCAGCGCGAGGCGGGGGAGCGGGTCCAGTCGCGCCGCGACCTCGAGCATTTGCGGGCGCGGTGCCTGATCGCGCTGAACCGGCCGGCGGAGGCGCGGACGCTGCTGCTTGGGCTGACCAGCGGCGCGGAGGGCGCGGCGGACGCTTCGGCGTGGATCGCCCTGGGGCAGGTGGCGCACACGCTCAAGGACATGCAGCGGATGCGGATCGCGGCGAACCGGGCGATCGCGCTGGCGCCGGACCGTCCGGAGGGCCGGATGCTGCTGGCGGCGCAGCGGATGGAGTCGGGCGACCTGCCGGGGGCGCTGCAGGCGGCGCGCGAGGCCGCGGCGCGGTTCCCGGAGGACGCGGGCGTGCGGCTGCTGTGCGGCGTGATCCTGTCGGAGATGAAGCGGAAGGACGAGGCGGCGCAGGAGTTGAGTTCGGCTCTGGCGCTGGACCCGAAGAATCGTCGTGCCGCGGCGATGCTTGCGGCGGTGGAGAGCGCGGATTGATCGTGCGTTGACGTCGGGCCGGAGCGGCCCTGAGGAGCGGAGCGAGTGTCGATCGGCCGAGCGATGCTGGCGTGTTCGGGAGCGGGCGGCGCCCTTGCGGGGCTCGCGACGGCGGCGATCGTGCGCGCGCCGATGGGGGGGCTGACGGCCGGCGGCGCGGCGGCGGGCGCGTTCATCGGGCTTCTGGCGGGGACGGCGGCGGCGGCGCCTGCGGCGGCGGTGATCGGGCGCGGCGTGGAGCGTCTGCGCCGGTCGCTTCTGGACGGCGAGGGCGAGGACGGCCCGCCGGACAAGTTGACGCGCCGGCTGGTGGGGCCGTTGATGGGGGCGATCGGCGAGTTCCGCGAGCGGACGCGTGCGGAGACGCGCCGGGCGACGGCTGGTCTGCGCGAGTTGGAAGTGCGCTGGCGGGTGAGCGAGTCGGAGCGGAAGCGGATCGAGTCCACGCTCGACAGTCTGCGCGACGCGGTGATCGTGACGGACAACTTCGACGAGATGACGATGGCGAACGAGGCGGCGGCGGCGCTGCTGGGCTTCGACCGGGGCGCTTGCGAGCGCCGGCCGGTGGGGGACCTGATCTCGGACGCGACGCTCGTGCGGCTGATCCACCAGACTCGGGAATCGGGCTCGCTTTCGGGCCGGAAGACCGTGGAGTACGACCTGGGCGGGGCGCCGGGCGGGCAGCCGCGCTCGTTCGACATCACGATGGCCTGCCTGGCGGACCACTCGGGCGAGGGCGTTGGGGGCGTGGTGACGATCCTCCGGGACGTGACACGGGAGAAGGAGATCAGCCAGATGAAGTCGGACTTCGTCTCGCAGGTCTCGCACGAGTTGCGGACGCCGCTGGCGTCGATCAACGCGTACGTCGAGATGCTGGTGGACGGCGAGGCGAAGGACGAGTCGAGCCGGACGGAGTTCTACCAGATCATCAAGAACGAGGCGGACCGACTCGGCCGGTTGATCGACAACATGCTGAACATCAGCCGGATCGAGGCGGGGATCATCCAGGTGGAGCGGACGGAGGTGGATTTCGTCGAGGTGGCTCGTGAGGTGGTGGAGGTCATGCAGCCGCAGGCGCGCCTGAAGAACATCACGCTGCTGGTGCGGGGCGGGCCGTCGGTGTACACGGCGCAGGCGTGCCGCGACATGATGCACCAGGTGATCCTGAATCTGGTGAGCAACGCGGTGAAGTACACGCCCGAAGGTGGTCGGGTGACGGTGGCGGTGGAGAACGACGACGCCTCGCGGTCCACGCTGGTGACGGTGTCGGACACGGGGCTGGGCATCCCGCCGGACGCGCTGCCCAACATGTTCCAGAAGTTCTACCGGATCGAGAACTACAAGCGTGTGGCCAAGGGCACGGGCCTGGGGCTCAACCTGGTCAAGCACATCGTGGAGACGGTCCACGGCGGGCAGGTCGGCGTGCAGAGCACGGTGGGCATGGGGAGCAAGTTCTGGTTCACGATCCCGTTCGAGGCCGGCGGTCGGCTCGCGGCCTGACGGTTTGAGAGAGGATTTATGACGCAGCGACGGGCTCTTGTGGTGGACGACGAGGCGCACATCACGCACGTGGTGACGCTGAAGTTGCGCAACGCGGGCTTCGAGGTGCTCACCGCCGGCGACGGCGAGGAGGCCTACGAGATCGCGTGCGCGCACCTGCCGGACATCATCGTGACGGACCTGCAGATGCCGTACATGTCGGGGCTGGAACTGTGCGAGAAGTTGCGGCAGAACCCGGCGACGGCGGACATTCCGGCGATCCTCGTGACGGCGCGGGGGCATGCGCTCTCGCAGGCGGACCTGGCCAGGACGAGCATCCGCGAGGTCATGAGCAAGCCGTTCAGCCCGCGCGAGGTGCTGGCGAAGGTGCACCGGCTTCTGGGGATCGAGGCGCCGGAGGCGCGGGAGGGCGAGGCGGCGTGAACCAGGGGACGCTCATCCCGGCGCTGGAGGCCGCGCGGCGCACGGTGCGCCAGCGGTGCCGCGACATGGGGCTGCCGACCGTCGTGGTGGACGGCTCGGGCGTCCTCGTGGAAGGTCCGCTCGACGGCGGCGTGCTTGGGGAGTGGGTGGGCTCGGTGTACGGGCGTCGTCTGCTCGCGTCGGCGGCGGAGGAGTGGGGCCACGAGGACCGGGCGGCGATGCGGGCGTTGGCGGCGGGGCTTTGGGCGCTGCCGGTGGAGCAGATGAGCCGGCGTCGGCGGACGGGGTACGTGGTGGGGTTGGGCGTTTCGCGGCAGTGGCTGGAGACGGAGGAGTTTCTCGCGGGCTGTCAGTCGGCGTCGCTGGACGCGGGCGCGGCGCGGGCGGCGCTGCTGCAGGGCGCCTCGTTCGATGAGCGTTCGGCGAGAGCGGCGTGGATGGCGATGCGCTGGATGCTGGACGACCTGTCTCAGATCGGGGGCGTAAGCGCCGAGGTGGACGGCTTCAGCCGCCAGTTGGCGGACTCGTTCGAGGAGATCAGCCTGCTGTACAAGTTGGGCGCCTCGATGAACGAGATCAACCAGCCGGAGCGGTTCCTGAAGTTGGTGTGCGACGAACTGCACGCGACGCTGGGCTACGGGTGGGTCGCGGCGCTGCTGGTGCGAGGCGCCACGCGGTCGATGACCGGGGCGCGCCGGGTGATCTCCGCGGGCGCAGGGCCGGGCGACGGGGCTCGGATCGAGCGCTTCGTGCGCGACGCGCTCGGGCGTTCGGAGCCGACGAGCCCGGCGGTGACGACGGTCGAACAGGACGGCGAGGCGCGGGCGGCGCTGCTGCACCCGATCGCGCGGGACGGCCGGTTGATGGGCGTCATCGTGGCGGGGGAGAAGCGCGGCGCGGACCGGCAGGTCTCGAGCATGGACATCAAACTGGTCGGCGCCGCGGCGTCGTTCACGGGCATCCTGCTCGACAACGCGGCGCTGTACGACGACCAGCAGGCGATGTTCCTGGGGACGCTCAAGGCGCTGACGGCGGCGATCGACGCGAAGGACCGGTACACACGGGGCCATTCCGAGCGTGTGGCGCACCTGACGCGGATGCTGGCGGAGGCGGTGGGCATGACGCCGAAGGAGGTGGAGCGGACGCACATCGCCGGGCTGGTGCATGACGTGGGCAAGATCGGGGTGCCGGAGGACGTGCTGCGCAAGGCGGGGAAACTCACGGACGAGGAGTTCTCGCTGATCAAGTTGCACCCGGAGATCGGCTACAACATCCTGAAGGACATCCCCCAGTTGGCGGACGTGCTGCCTGGGGTGCTGCACCACCACGAGCGCTGGGACGGCAAGGGCTATCCGCGCCGGCTGGAGGGCGAGCAGATCCCCTTCGTGGCGCGATTGATCGCGCTGGCGGACTCGTTCGACGCGATGAGTTCGACCAGGACGTACCGGCCCGCGATGCCGCGTCCGGCCGTGCTCGCCGAGATCGCCCGCTGCGGCGGCGCGCAGTTCGACCCGGAGATCGCCCACGCGTTCCTCACGTTGGATCTGTCGGTGTACGACCAGATGGTGAGCAAGCACCTGGCGGCGGAGCGCGCGGCGATGGGAGGGCAGGCGGCGTGAAGTGCAGCCACCAGGACCATGGGCGCGTGTCGGTGATGACGCTCTCGGGCGAGTTCACGTTGGAGGATGTGGACCGGTTCCAGCGGATGGTGGCGGACCGCTTCGGCGCGTCCGTGAAGGACCTGGTGCTCGAGTGCGAGAACTTGGAGTTCGTGGATTCCGCGGGTTTGGAGTCGTGGCTGCGCCTGGTGGAGCAGACGGCCGAGCGGCGCGGGCAGTTGCGCCTGGTGAAGGTGGACGCGACGGTGGCGAAGGTTCTGGAGATCACGCGCCTGGACAAGGCGTTCCAGGTCCACGAGACGGTGGAGTCCGCCGTGAGGAGCCTGCGATGAACCCGGCGCACGGCGGCCGCCCGTCGGGGGGCCATGGCCACGCGGCGGCGCGGGTGCAACTCGGCCAGTTGCTTGTGGACAAGGGGCTCGTGACCGTGGGGCAGTTGCGCGACGCGCTCGAGGAGCAGGAGCGGGGTGGGCGGAAGAAGTTGCTCGGCGAGGTGCTGGTGTCGCTGGCGTTCGTGACCGAGGAGCAGGTCGTGGAGGCGCTGGCTTCGGCCTACGGCGTGCCGTACGCCAAGTTGACGCCCCGCATCGCGGACCCGAGGGTGACGGGCCTGCTGCCCCGTGAGTTCATCGAGGGCCACTGCGTGCTGCCGCTGTTCCTGGTGAACGGCACGCTGACGGTGGCGGTGAGCGAGCCGGCGAATCTGTTCATCGTGGAGGAGGTCGAGCGGCTGAGCGGCCACCGGGCGCAGGTGGTGGCGTGCACGTCGCGGGACATCCGCGCGACGCTGCAGGCGCACCTGCCGAGCGCCAACGTGTTCGTGATCGACGAGATCTACGACGACATGGACGGCGCCGCGTTCAGCGTGGTGGAGAAGCAGGTCACGGACCTGAACAATCCCGAGGAGATCGCGGGCCAGTCGCCGGTGATCAAGTTGGTGAACTACGTGCTGTACCAGGCGGTGCAGGACCGGGCGTCGGACATCCACATCGAGCGCGACGACCACACGTGCCGCGTGCGGTACCGGGTGGACGGGCGCCTGATGACCAAACTGTCGCCGCCGCACCAGATGCACCCGGCGGTGGTGTCGCGCATTAAGATCATGTCGGGGATGGACATCTCGGAGCGCCGCCTGCCTCAGGACGGCGACATCCACGTGATGATGGACGGCCGTCCGATCGACATGCGCATCTCGACGATGCCGGGCAAGTTCGGCGAGAAGGTGGTGGTGCGCATCATCGACAACCGCAACGCGATCGTGTCGCTCGAGAAACTGGGCATGTCCCCGGAGATGCTGGGCGTGTGGCGGCAGGTGATCCGCTCGCCCCACGGCGTGGCGCTGGTGACGGGGCCGACGGGCTCGGGCAAGTCCACGACGCTCTACAGCGTGCTGAGCGAACTGGGCTCGGATGAACTGAACATTTCGACGGTGGAGAACCCGGTCGAGGCGCAGATTCCCGGCGTCAATCAGTTCCAGGTGAACGAGAAGGCCGGCTTCACGTTCCCCGGGGCGCTCCGCGCGCTGCTGCGGCAGGACCCCGACATCCTCATGGTCGGAGAGATCCGCGACGCGGAGACGGCGCAGATCGCGACGCAGGCGGCGCTGACGGGGCACCTGCTGCTGAGCACGCTGCACACGAACGACTCGCTCTCGGCTCCGACGCGGCTGATCAACATGGGCGTGGAGCCGTTCCTGGTCGCCGCGATCCTCCGGGGGGCGCTGGCGCAGCGCCTGGCGCGGAAGATCTGCCCACACTGCAAGGAGGCGTACACGCCCGACGACGCGACGAGGGAGTCGCTGGGCGAGCGTGGCGCGTCGTGCACGGAGTTGTACCGCGGCGCCGGCTGCTCGCGCTGCCGCGGGCGGGGGTACAGCGGTCGGATCGGCATCTTCGAGTTGTTTGTCCCGGAGCACGAGGCGCTGGAGGCGATCAGCCGGGGCGTGAGTCTGCAGGAACTGCAGGTCGCGGTGCAGGCGCGGGGCTTCCGCACGATGCGGGACGACGGGGTGGACAAGGCGCTGAGCGGGCAGACGACGGTGGAGGAGGTCACGCGGGTTCTGAGTCTGGGCGGCGCGCCCGCGGCGGCGATCGCGGAGGCGGCGTAAACCCATGCCACGATTCTCTTTCAAGGCGCGGGACGAGCGGGGCGCGCCGGTGTCGGGCCACATCGACGCCGAGAGCCGCGACGAGGCGATGCAGAAACTGCGCGCCGAGCGCCGGCTGGTGGTCGAACTGGAGGAGGGGGCGGTGGCGGTGGACCGGGAGCGCCTCCTGGTGCGGCACGCGGCCAAGTCGGTCAAGCGCGAGGAGGTCATCGCGTTCGCCGGTCAGATGTCGGTGATGCTGGAGACGGGCGTGCCGCTGAACGAGGCGATGCGCGCGCTCCTGGACGGGACGCGCTCGGGGCCGCTGCGCCGGGTGGTGTCTGTCGTGCACGAGTCGGTGATGGCCGGCTCAACGCTCTCGAGCGCGATGGCGGCGTTCCCGCAGGTGTTCCCGAACCTGATGGTGAGCCTGATGAAGGCGGCGGAGGCGTCGGGCAAGATGGGGATGATGCTGGGGCGGATCTCCGAGTACCTGAGCAAGGAGCGGCGGACCAAGCGGCAGATCGTTGGGGCGATGGTGTACCCGCTGGTGATGGTGAGCATGGGCGTGGCCGTGACGATGTTCCTGGTGGTGTGGGTGCTGCCGCGGTTCGCGCGGATCTATCAGTCGCGGGAGGCCTCGCTGCCGACGCCGACGAAACTGGTGATGAACGCGAGCGAACTGCTGCTGCACCACTGGACGTCGCTGATCGGGCTGGCGGCGCTGGCGGCGGGCTCGGTGATCTTCGCGCGATCGACTCGCGGGGGGCGGCGTTTCCTGGACGGCGTGCGCCTCCGGACGCCCGTGGTGGGGCCGATGTTCTCGCAGTACTACCTCACGCGGGGCACGCGCACGCTCGCGACGCTGCTGGCGGCGGGCGTTTCGACGCTCGATGCGCTGCGGATCGTAAAGGGCGTGACCGACAACGCGCACTGGGAGGAACTCTGGGACCGGATGGCGGCGTCGGTGACCGGCGGCCTGACGATGGCCGAGGTGGCGACGAAGTCGAACCTGATCCCGGCGCCGGTTGCGTCGATGATCGCGGCGGGTGAGCGGTCGGGGCGGCTCCCGCAGACGCTGGACAAGGTCGCGGAGGTGGCGGAGAACGACCTGGACGAGGCCGTGAAGGCCGCGTCGCAGTTGATGGAGCCGCTGATGATCATGGTGATGGGCGGCTTGATCGGCGGCATCGCGATCGCGCTGCTGCTGCCGATCTTCTCGATCAGCAGCGTGATGTCGCACTAAGCGCGTCGAGCGAGGTCCTTGAGGGTGGGCTCGACGGCGGGCAGGCCGCCCCGGCGGGCGTTCCAGGTTGAGATTTTGGGCTCGACGACGAGTTCGACCTCGTCGCCGGCGTGCAGTTGGGCGCGGCGCTGGCCCCAGTTCCACGCGACGACGCGCATCACGCGCGTTCCGGCGCCGATCCGCAGCGCGAGGTGCTTGCCGTGCGCGCCCAGCGGCTCGGGCGGGCCGGCGAGGCGCACGCCGGTCAGGCGGACCGACGGGGCGGGGTTGGACCGGCCGAACGGGCCGAGGCGCTCGAGTTGGCGGACGGCGTCGGGGGTGAGTTCTTCGAGGGAGGCGTCGCAGTCGATGCGGAGCGAGGGCGTGAGGTGGTCGGGGCTGAGGCGCTCGTTGGCCAGGGCGATGAAGCGCTCGGCGAAGGCGTCGAAGCGGTCGGCGCTCACGGCGAGGCCCGCGGCCATGTCGTGCCCGCCGAAGCGGTCGAGCAGGTCCGCGCAGGACTCGAGGGCGTCGTGGAGGCAGAAGCCGTCGATGCTCCGGCCCGAGCCCTGGCAGAGGCCGTTGTCGCGCTGCAGGAGCAGCGTGGGGCGGTGGTAGCGTTCGACGAGCCGCGAGCAGACGATGCCGATCACGCCGGGGCTCCAGCCCTCGCAGGCCAGCACGATCGCGCGCCGGTCGTCCGCCGTCATGCCGGCCGCTTCGGCCATCTCGACAGCCTGGGCCGCGATCGCGCGCTCCGAGGCGCGCCGCTGGTCGTTGAGCCGGTTGAGTTCGCGGGCGATCTGCAGGGCGCGGCCGCGGGTCGCGGTGGTGAACATCTCGACGGCGTCGCGTGCGTGGCCCATGCGCCCGCAGGCGTTGAGGCGCGGGCCCAGGACGAAGCCGACCTGCTCGGCGTCGATGTTGGAGCCGGCGAGGTCGGCGGCTTCGATGAGGGCGTTGAGCCCGATCAGGTCTGTGGAGCGCAGGCGCCCCAGACCGAAGCGCGCGATAACGCGGTTCTCGTCGAGCAGGGGCACGATGTCGGCGATGGTGCCCAGGGCGGCGAGGGCGAGGAGGTCGAGCAGCAGTCGCCGCGTGGGCTCGGCGACGCGTTCGGAGCCGTGGGCGAGGGTGGCGAGCCGCCAGGCGAGTTTGAAGGCCACGCCGGCGCCGCAGAGTTCGCCGAAGGGGTATGCGCTTCCGGGCAGGCGCGGGTGGACGATGGCGTAGGCGTGCGGCAGGAGGGCGTGGTCGGAGGGGAGATTGTGGTGGTCGGTGATGATGAGGTCGGCGCCGGCGTCGCGTGCGGCGAGGGCGGGCTCGCGCGCCGTCACGCCGCAGTCGACGGAGACGATGAGGCGAGCGCCGTCGTGGGCGAGTTTTCGGAGGGCCTCGGCGTTGAGGCCGTAGCCCTCGTCGATGCGGTGGGGGACGTACGCGACGACGTCGGCGTCGGGGCGGATGTGGAGGATGACATGGTGGAGGATGGCGGCGGCGCAGACGCCATCGACGTCGTAGTCGCCGTAGATGGCGATGCGTTCACGGGCGTTGAGGGCGTCGAGGATGCGCTGCGCGGCCTGATCAACTCCGGGCAGGAGGGAGGGGTTGTGGAGGTCGGCGAGTTTGGGTTCGAGGAAGCGCGCGCCGGTTTCGCCGTCGCCGAGCCCTCGGGCGGCCAGGACGCGCGCCGCGAGCGCCGAAAGGGCGCCGGGCGTCCCTGCCCGAGTCCCGGCGCCGTCCGAGGCGGCCGGTGGACCGGCCGTCGGGAGGAGCCATCGATGCGTCATCCCGCGCATGGCGCGGAAGATACCCGCGTCCCCTGCGGGGCGCCGCGCTCGGGCGGAGGCATGGAAAGGCGGAGGGGGTGAAGGTACGCTTGCGGTCCGCCGATGTGCAGGGCCGTTGCGGGCCGCGTCGGCGGTTCGAGGATGAAGGAGCCGGATGAGCGATTCCACTCGGTACAGGTCGGCGCTGCTTCTGGGGGCTCCCGGGGCGGGCAAGGGCACGCAGGGCAAGGCGCTGGGCACGAGCCCCGGCATCCTGCACCTGGCCAGCGGCGACATGTTCCGCGGGCTGGACCCGGACTCGGAGTTGGGGAAGGTGTTTCGAGAGATCTCGTCGCGCGGCGAACTGGTGCCGGACGACCTGACGATCCGGCTGTGGAAGCAGCACGTGGAGGGGCTGATCGCCACGGGGAAGTTCCGGCCGGGCACCGACCTGCTGCTGCTGGACGGCATCCCGCGCAACGTCAACCAGGCGAAACTGCTCGGCGGGCACATCGAGACGTTGCTGGTGATCCACCTCAACTGCAAGGATGAGGCCGAGGTGGTGGACCGGCTGAAGAAACGGGCGCTGAAGGAAGGGCGTTCGGACGACGGCAAGGAGGATGTCATCCGCCGTCGGCTGGAGGTCTATCGCCAGGAGACGCAGCCGCTGCTGGACCATTTCGGCGGCGCGATCGTCGCCGACGTGGACGCCGTGGGCCTGCCGGTGGAGGTGCTGCGGGACGTGCTGGACCGCCTCGCGCCGG
>JACVCK010000090.1 GCA_016742055.1 Phycisphaerales bacterium | reverse complement strand
CGATGGAGGCGTCGAACGCGAGCGAAGCGCCGGTGGGGTCGGTCGCGGCCTTGGCGGCGACGCCGCCGAGGGTGATGGATTCGTTCTTGATGGTTTCGAACGAGGCGGAGGGCGCGCTGACGGAGGCGTCGAGCGCGAAGACGCCGGGCTTGAGGGGGCCATCGCCTCGTGCGATGGCGAGGCGCTCGATGCGCGCGGTGAGCGCGATGGGCTCGGTGACGCGGAGGCCGGCGTCGGGCTTGAGGGCGTAGGCGGAGGCCCAGCGCGGGTCCATGGTCCAGCGGGCCTCCATTGGGCGGAGGAGGGTGATGGCGTCGTCGTCGGCGCGGAGGGCGGCGCTGGTGGTGAGTTTGGGGCTGTTGATCGCGGCTTCGGCGACGAGCGCGCCGGGCTCGGCGCCGACGCCCTTTTCGGGCGGCCAGGGCCCGGTGGGTTTGAGCGTGGCGCTGAGGTCGGCGCTGGGTCCGAGGGACCATTCGAGGAGGCCGGGCTGCTTGAGGAGCGCGTCGGCGCGCGCGGTGTCGAGGCCTTCGAGCCGGACGGAGCCCTGCGCGATGGCGCCGGCGGCGAGATCGACGCTTGCGTTGAGGCCGGCGACGCGCCGGTCGGGCGTGGCGGGCTCGAATACGTCGGCGCGGAGGCGCGCGCCGGTGGCCTCGCTGCGACCGAGGGCGTAGGTCGCTTCGGCGACGAAGGCGCGGACGCCGACGTCGACGGGCTGTTCGTCGAGCGTCACGGCGCCGACGACGACGATGTCGTCGCCGGAACGGAGCGTGGCCTTGACGTCGCCGGCGCGGGCGAGGTTGGGCTTGAGGAAGCCGTCGGCGGGGATGACGACGGGGGCGATCTCCGCGGCAAGGCGCGCGTCGCGCGCGAGGGCTGGGCGGGGGGAGAGGTCGGGCGCGAACTGCGCGAGCGCGCGCTGGACGAGGTCGGGCGTGGCGGTGAGGTTGGCGGAGGCGGCGCGGAGTTCGATGGCGTCGTCGCGGGCGAGGGCGCTGGCGGCGGCGCTGAGCCGTGTGCTCTGGGCGGATAGTTCGGCGCCGAGCGCGCCGTTCGGGCCTTCGCTGGTCGTCGCGGCGACGCTGATGGTTTCGCCGGCGGCGGCGGCGATGAGGTCCACCATGTCGCCGAGGCCGGCCAGGCGGGCGAGCGAGACCGGCAGGTCCTTCACGCGGGCCGTGCCCACGGGGCGGGCGAGGTCGGGGTTGATGGAGCCATCGGCGCCGAAGAGGCCGACGAGGCGGAAGTCGCCCGCCGCGTTCATGCCTGTCCGGGCGTCGTCGGCGAGGAAGCCGACGCGCGCCGGCTCGCCGGGCACGAGCGTGGCGCCGGCTTCGATCGTCCGCAGCGCGACGGTCTCTTCTTCGCCGCCGACGCCGATGCGCACGCCGCTGGTGGAGACGCGCGCCGCCGCGGCGGCGCGGTGCAGGAGCGGCGAGCCGTCGGCGAGGGGGACGTCCACGTCGCGGAGCGTGAGGGAGACGGGCCCGTTCACGGCGGCGCGGGCGTCGGCGCCATTTCTGGCGATGAGGCGCTGGACGGCGGGCGAGACGCGCCGGAGCGTGACCTCGAGTCCTTCGGCGCGGGAGCGGACGCGGTCGGTCGAGACGTCGAACTCGCCGTCGGCGGCGAGGTTGTCGGCGTCGGCGGAGAGGGCGATGGTGGTGACGCCCGGCGCCGCGTCGGAGGATTCGGCGCGCAGGGCGAGGTTGAGGGATGGTCCGAGGTCCTGTGCGAGGATGAGTCCTGCGTCCTGGACGAAGGGCTGGAGGAGCGCTGTTGCGAGGCCGGTGACGGAGGCGACGCCGCGGAGGCGCTCGGGCATGCCCCGGGGCTGGCCCTGCGCGTCGGCGAGCCCTTCGGCGACCATGTCGATCTGCACGGCGCCGGCCTGCTCGCCGTCGAGCGTGGCGCGGGTGGCGGCCTCGAGGAGTGCGTGCCGGGCGAGGTCGTCGGCGGTGAGGCGTACGGCGATTCCTTCCAGGGCGAAGGGGCGTGGGCTTGATTCGCCGGGGATGTTCACCGAGCCGATGAAGTCGTCGGCGGAGATCGACGCCTTGAGCGCGGCGCCTCGGAGGTCGGCGGCGCCGCCGATGGGCATGGGCATGCTGAACGCTTCAAGGTTCGCGGCGACGCGTGCCGGGCGGGCGAGGGCGAGGGAAGGCGTTTCGCCCTGCGCGCGGGCGAGCATGCGGGGCGTGACGATGAACGAAGCGGAGCCGGGGCGCGTGAGCCAGACGCGCGCGTCGTCGCCTTCCAGGTCGGCGGCGAGGTCGAGGTCGGCGGCGAGGCCGGGGCCGACGATGGCGAGCGCGGCGGAGGCCTGGCCGGCGTTGGCGGTGATCTTTGCGTCCACGCGCGCTTCGTCGTTGGCGGTGGCATTGAGGGCGGGCAGGTCGATCCACTCGCCGACGCCGGGGAGCGCGGCGAGGAAGCCGGCGGGCGCGCGGGCGGACAGGGCGCCATTGGCGACGGCGTGCTCGACGGTGAGCAGGCCGTCGGCGGTGGTGAGGTTGCCGACGGTGATGTCGAGCGAGGCGCTCGCGGGGCTGCCGTCCACGAGGGCGTCGAGCGTGAACTTCGCCAAGGCGGGCGCGCCGACGCGGAACTCAGCGGCGCCGTCGATGGTGGCCTCGGCGCTGGCCGCGGGGCCGGCCGCGGCCCGGTCGGCGTAGGAGACGCGGAACTGATCGACGACCAGGCGCGCGGCGAGGCCCTGGGGCAGTCGGCTGGGCCCTCCGCTGGGCGTGGCAGGGCCGGACGGCGCGCCGGGGGGCGCTTCGCGGGGTTCGATGGCGCGGGCGAGGGTGGTCTGTTCGCGCCCGGGGTCCTTGACGATGTTCACGAGTCCGGCGACGCGCAGTTCACCCAGGTCGCGCGAGCCAAAGATCAGGGCAAGGACGCCGGTGTCGGCGTGGAGCGTCACGTCGGCGACGACGGCGCCCTCGGGGTCGCGGAGGACGAGGTGGTCCACACGCTGCGGGCCGCGCCAGGAGAGGGCGACGTCGCCGATGGAGACGCTGCCCCGGACGGAGTCGTTCGCGGCGGAGGCGACGCGGTCGCGCACGATGCCCGCGGCGATCGACAGGCCGAAGACCGCGACGACGACGCCCGCGATGAACAGCAGGGCGACGAGGACGCTGAGCGCGATCGCGAGGATGCGCAGCGGCCTGCGCCGCCGGCGGGCGGCCCCTGGGTTCCTGGTGGGCTGTCCCTGCGCCATGGCGAACTCCCGAGAAGGTGACTCTTCGTGCGAACGGAGGATCGTACCGCTGGGGCGGCCGGTTGTTCCCGCCCCCGAACTGACCCCGATCGGCGGGCTGGCTGGGCGTGGTCAGTCCACGGCGACAGGGCTGGCGGTGAGGTCGAGCATGCGCCGGATGGAGAGGGCGGCGTCGGCGCGGGCGTCGTCGTGGACGCGCACGCGGTTGACGATCTTCCCCTCGGCGAGGTTGTCGAGGGTCCAGAGCAGGTGCGGCTCGTCGATGCGGAACATGGTGGTGCAGAGGCACTGGCAGCCGCTGAGGACCTGCACCTGGACGCCCCGGTCCCTGGCTTCGCGGGCGAGGCGGTGGACGAGGTGGAACTCGGTGCCGACGGCCCATCGCGAGCCGGCGGGGGCCTCGCGGATGGTGCGGATGATGAACTCGGTGGAGCCGGCGAGGTCGGCCATGTCCACGACGGACTTGTCGCACTCGGGGTGGACGAGGATCTTCATCGCGGGGTCATTGCCGCGGAGGGCGGCGCAGTGTTCGGCGCGGAAGAGTTTGTGCACAGAGCAGTGCCCGGCCCAGAGGATGGCCGTGCTGGCGAGGAGTTGTTCGGGCGTGGCGCCGCCGAGCGCGTCGCCCAGGCGCGTGCGCCGCGGGTCGTAGACGCAGGTCTGCGTCGCGACGTCGAGGCCCATGGCGGCGGCGGTGTTGCGCCCGAGGTGCTGGTCGGGCAGGAAGAGGATCTTGACGTCGCCCGCGGCGCGCTTTCGGGGAGTCGGCGCGTCCCCACCTCGGAGGGCCCACTCGAGAACCTGCCGTGCGTTGCTGGACGTGCAGCACGCGCCGCCGTTGCGCCCGACGAAGGCCTTGATGGCGGCGGTGGAGTTGACGTAGGTGATGGGGACGATGCGCCCGCTCCAGCCGTCGGCGCGGAGCGAGGCGTGGATGTCGTCCCAGGCCTGGAGCGCGTCGTCGTAGTCGGCCATGTCGGCCATGGAGCAGCCGGCGGAGAGGTCGGGGAGGATGACTTTCGTGCCTTCGGGGGCGACGAGGTCGGCGGTTTCGGCCATGAAGTGCACGCCGCAGAACACGACGAACTCGGCCCCGCGCTGCGCGACGCGTTCGGCGGCGAGTTGGGAGAGTTTGAGGGAGTCTCCGGTGAAGTCGGCGTGGCGGATGACGTCGTCGGTCTGGTAGTGGTGGCCGAGGATGATGAGGCGGTCGCCGAGTTCGGCGCGTCGGAGCGCGATGGCCGCCGCAAGTTCGGCGGACGACATCCTGAGGTACTTCTCGTCCAGCGACGGTTGCCAGAGCATTCCCGGTGCGGCCCTCCGGTGAATGTTAGGGCGGTCGTTGTCTGGAGGGCGATCGATCGGTGCAGGGCCTCACGCCGCGGCGCTGAGCGTGCCAGAGTCGGCGAACTCCACGGCGACGGCCTGGTGGTAGTGGTCCATGGCGCTGACTCGGACGACGCGGGCGCGGCGGAGGAGAGCGGCGGGGGCGACGCATTCCTCGCCGTGGGCGATGGCGACCTCGATCTCGTCGCCTGCGGCGATGGGTCGGGAGCGGTCCACGCGGAGGAGCGCGCCGCCGACGGACAGGTCGGCGGTTTCGGCGCCGGCGAAGCGCAGGGCGCGGGGGAGGTACACCTTGGCGGCGTGGGCTCCGGGGAATCGCGGATGACGGCGGCGCTCGCTGACGACGGACTCGTTCATGACCAACGACCTTTCGTGACTCGGACGGTTCGCGCCGGGCCTGAGCGGCTGGCGGACCTCGGACGGCGCGGGCCGGCCCGGGGGCGATATCGGTCCTTCGGGGGGCGGACTTTGCCCCGGGCGGCGCGAATGCGGCTACCCTCTCGCGCCGTGAACCCAAACTCCCCCCTTCCTCCCGGTCTGGCCATCGGCGCCGTCGTCTCCGACGTGGACGGCGTGCTGACGGACGGCTCGGTCGGCATCTCGGCCTCAGGGCACAAGTTCCGGACGTTCCACGTGCACGACGGCATGGGCGTGAAGTTGCTGGCGGCGGCGGGGATCCGTGTCGCGTGGCTGTCGTCGTCGCAGGACGACGGCGTGATCCGCGCCCGGGCCGCGTCGCTGGGCGTGAACGCCGTGGACGTCGCGGACGGGGATAAAGGGGCGCGGCTGCGGCGGTTGTGCGAGGCGATCGGGGTGCCCACGACGGCCGTGCTGTACATCGGGGACGACGTGAACGACCTGCCGGCGATCCACCTGGCGGCGTGCTCGGTGTGCCCCGCCGATGCGCGCCCTGAGGTCAGGGCGGCGGTCACGCACGTTCTGAAGTCGCCGGGCGGACGGGGCGCCTTCCGCGAGGCGGCGGACATCGTTCTGGACCACTTGGGCGCGCACATCCCCATCCCGCCGTCGATCGAGTTGGCTTGAGACTGCACCGTGGGGCGGGGGTCCCGCCCGCTCTTCCCTCATGAAACCCGGCGATTCGATCACTGTCCCCGCTTACGCGAAGGTGAACCTCGCGCTGGCGGTGGGGCCGCCGGTGGATGCGGGGCCGAGAAAGGGCTGGCACCCGATCTCGTCGTGGATGGCGGCTGTGTCGCTGTCCGACACGCTGACGCTGAGGCGCCTGCCGGACGATTCGCTGTCTCGGTACGCGGTGCGATGGGACGACGCGGCGCTGCGGAAGTCGGCGATCGACTGGTCGATCACAAAGGACCTGGCGGTGCGCGCGCACCTGGCGCTGGAGGGGACCGAGGCGCGGGCTTTGCCGGTGCAGATGCGCCTGGACAAGCGGACGCCGGTCGGCGGTGGGCTCGGGGGTGGATCGTCGGACGCCGCGGCGGCGTTACGGGCGACGGCGGAGTTGTTCGGCGTGCGCACGGCGGCTTCGGAGTTGCGGGCGCTGAGCGGCGCGTTGGGTTCGGACGTGGCGTTCTTTCTGGATGAGGAGCGCTCGCCGCGCCCTGCGCTGGTGGAGGGCTTCGGCGACCGGATCGAGCGCATGCCGGGGGCTCGGGGCTCGCTCGTGCTGCTGTTCCCGGAGTTCGGTTGTCCGACGCCGGAGGTTTACCGCGCGTTCGACGCGGTGGACGCGAAGACGTCGTTCGAGTCGCGCGCGGAGTCCGTGCGCGGGATGGCGCTGGCGGCGGATGTGCGGGGGGATTTGTTCAATGACCTCGCGGCGCCGGCGGAGTTGGTGGCGCCGGGCCTGCGCGACCTTCGCGCCGCGGTGGAGGCGGCGACGGCCGTGCCGGCCCACGTCACCGGGAGCGGATCGACGCTGTTCCTCGTGGCGAGCGATCCAGACCACGCCGAGTGGCTGACTCGGGCGGTGGGGGAGGCGTTCGACCCGGCGCGGCTCGCCGCCCTCGCCGTCGGCCTGGTGTGACCGGAGACACGGCCGCGGGCTGGGCCGCGCGGAGGATCGCGCCTGGCTCGCCGGGGTCTTTCGGCGTCATCGCCGGGGGTGGGAAGGGCTCGGGCCCGGAGGCAACGCCGAAGTCGATCCACTGGTCGGCGGGGATCTCGGCGCCGGCCTGCAGGTCGACGCCGGGGAACTCGCCGAGCACGCCGCGCCCGTCGAGGATGTGCGCAGGGAAGTCGAATCCTGCGGCGAGGAACGCGGCGCGGAGGCCGGATGTGCTGTTGGGGCCGAGGAGAAAGTAGCGCGAGGCGAACATGCGGTCGCGGACGAGGGCTTCGGCCTCGTGCTGGGTCATGTGGAAGACGGCTTCGAGGCGGTCTTCGGGGTTGGTGAGCATGGGCCGAACGCGCACGCCGCGGGGCATCTTGGCGATGCGTGCGTCGCGCTGCTGGTCGCCGGGGGCGCGGTATCCGAAGCGCTGGGCCGTGCTCCAGTACTCGACGACGTCGGCGAGGACGGCGAGTTCGGGCGGCGCGTCTTCGGGCGGGATGACGACGGCGTAGAGGTGGCGCCCGCGGCCGGCGACGATCCAGGACCGGAGTTCGACGCGGACGGTCGGCTCGTAGAGCGCGCGTGCGGGGGGGGCGTTCTCGCGCGCCGGGGCCCAGACGGCGGCGAGGCCGGCGATGGTGAGCGCCGCCAGCGCCGCGGCCAGTGTGATCGCCCAACCCCTCCGACTTCGCCGTTCGGTCATGGACATGTCCTCAGCATCGGCCAGACGCTAGGCGAGCCGGGCGCGGAATGGGGTGGATTTTTGAGGGGGGATGGACCGCGGCTCAGGCGAGCGTGACGGCCTTGTCGAGGTAGACGTCTTGGATCGCGTTGAGCATCGCGACGCCGTCCTTGAGGGGGCGCTGGAAGGCCTTGCGTCCGGAGATCAGGCCCATGCCGCCGGCGCGCTTGTTGATGACGGCGGTGCGCACGGCGTCCTGCAGGTCGCTCTCGCCCTTGCTCTCGCCGCCGGAGTTGATGAGGCCCGCGCGGCCCATGTAGCAGTTGGCGAGTTGGTAGCGGCAGAGTTCGATGGGGTGGTCGCCGGGGGCGAGTTCCGAGTACATGCGCTTGTCGAGTTTGCCGTAGGACGAGCCGCCCATGTTGAGCGCCTCGTAGCCGTGGTTGTTGGTGGGGAGTTTCTGCTTGATAATGTCGGCTTGGATGGTGACGCCCAGGTGGTTGGCCTGGCCGGTGAGGTCGGCGGCGGCGTGGTAGTCGGTTCCGCCGGCCTTGAAGGCGTTGTTGCGCAGGTAGCACCAGAGGACGGTGACCATGCCGAGGGAGTGGGCCTCTTCGAACCAGTAGGAGACTTCGTCGAGTTGGCGGGTGGCCTCGTCGGAGCCGAAGTAGACGGTGGCGCCGACGGCGACGGCGCCCATCTCGAAGGCCTGCCGCACGCTGCCGTAGCGGGTCTGGTCGAACTTGTTGGGGAGCGTGAGCAGTTCGTTGTGGTTGAGTTTGACGAGGAAGGGGATCTTGTGGGCGTACTTGCGGGCGACCATGCCCATGCCGCCGATGGTGCTGGCGACGGCGTTGCAGCCGCCCTCGATGGCGAGTTCGCAGATGGCGGCGGGGTCGAAGAAGGGCGGGTTCTTGGCGAACGAGGCGCCGGCGGAGTGCTCGATGCCCTGATCGACGGGGAGGATGGAGATGTAGCCGGTTCCCGCGAGGCGCCCGGTGTTCAGGAGCGTCTGGAAGTTGCGGAGGGTGGGGGTGGAGCGGTCGGAGTCTTTGAGGACGCGATCGACGAAGTCGGCGCCCGGCGCGTGGATCGTCGAGCGCTTGAAGCCCTTGCACTCGTACTCGAGGAGGGACTTGGCGTCAGAACCCAGGATCTCGGCAATCGACGGCATCGCGGCGGCTCCACAGTGGGATCGGGTGGGGAACGGGCTGGGGCGGGGACGCGATCACGCGGATCGCCGACGCATCGGCGCTTCCGGTCCGCCCGCGGGGAGGCCATGATAGCCGGGGGTTCGAGGGCTTACTTCCGGCCGTTCCCGGCGGCGACGGAGGCCGCCGCGGGGCGCTTGCGCGGCCTGCGGACCACGATCTTGGGCTCGGCCTGGGCGCCCTCGGCGGGGGCAAGGGACTGCTGCATGAGGCGCCCGGCCTTGAACTTGACGGTTCGGCGCGCCGGGACGACAACGCGCTCGAGCGTGCGGGGGTTCTGCGCGGTGCGCGGGGCGCGCTGCTTGGGCTCGAAAATGCCGAAGTCGCGGAGTTCGATGCGGTTGTCGCGCGCGAGTTCGGTGATGATGTGGTCGAGGAGGGACTGGACCACGTCCTTGATCTGCACGCGGCTGAGGTCGGTGTCGACCGCGATGCGGTCGATGAGTTCCTTCTTGGTGATCGTCGGCATCGCGCCTGGCTCCCAGCCCTTTTTGAAGGCTCGATCCACGCCCAGTGAGAGCCGAACTCAGGACGACGACGCGTGTCTGGGCGGCAGCGTCTATGCCCTCGGCCTGATTCCAACACAGGTTTGCGCGCCGCCGGTCGCGCCCACACGACAGGTAGCACTATCCCGATCGGATCGACGTAAGTCAATCCATTCCCGGAGGTTCCACGGATCGTCAACCGATTCTCACGCCCCGGAGCCCCTACAAACGGAAATCTTCAGCGCTTGTTCGGAGAACGTCCGCCCCGGCCCCCGGCCCCCAGCGCTCCAATCCCCCGAAGTCAAGCCGCCTCTCAGGCCCCCGGCACGAACGGTCTGGGCTTCGCCGGCGCGGGCTCTATCGCCTCAGAACGAGCGGCCCCAGCGCGACCAGATGACCGGGATGCGCCCCTCCTCTGGGCGGGCGGGTTCGGGCCATTGCTCGGCGCCGAGGACGGGGCGCACGGGGCGGTGCGATAGCGTGTCGGCGCGCCGGTCGTATTCGGGCCGGAGTTCGGGCGCGAGGGTGTTGGAGCGGGCGAGCCGACTGTGGACGAAGGGCGAGTCGAGCGCCAGCGACGCGCTGGGCGCACGCTGGGACGCGGTTTCGTGCCTGGGCTCGGAGGGCTTGGCGGCTTGCGGTGTGCTGGCGCAGGAGGCGAGCAGGGCGCAGGCGCCGAGCGCCGCGATGGACAGGATGCGATGCTCTCTCTCCACGGCGCGATCCTCGCGTGGGAACTTGTGCCCTTCCGTGGGTGGTGGGTTGTCGCGGCGGCCGTGCCGCGGGTCCGCCCTCCGGGCGGCATGGCTGAAGTGTGCCACAGAAAATGCGCCCGGGGGGACTCGAACCTCCGACCTGCGGTTTCGGCGTGTCCACCGCTTTCACGGTGGTCCGGACCATCTCTTCGGCCCGCGGTGGTCCGATATCTCGGAGCCGCGGGTCGCCGGGCGCTGCGAGGGGCGGGGAACGCACGCCCTTCGACGCGGGATTATCGCCGGGGCGGCTCACCCGCTGGTCTCTACACCTTCCGCCGGCTCGCGAGGGTTCTCTCGGCCCCGC
>JACVCK010000089.1 GCA_016742055.1 Phycisphaerales bacterium | reverse complement strand
CCCTTATGCCTTCGAGCGCGGCGACGAGCTCTCACGGGGCCGGGGGACCGCCGCGGAACTGGCGCACCATTTCCCGACCCCGATCCTCGCGGCGGTGGGCGACGAGATCGCCGACAGTCTGTACATCGTCGAGCCCGGCCGTCCCCGGCCCCTCGCCTTGTTCGACGCGGGGCGGGTCGACTACTCGCTGCGGCGGCTCCTGCACTACACGGGCACCCCCTGGCGGGAGATCCAGCCTTTCATCCTCCTCACCAACTATCACCGCTACGTCGATCAGTTCGTGCGCTGGTCGCTGCGGGAGATCGCCACGGGCGGGCCCTATCATCGACTCGTGGGACCAGGCGGGCTGGCGGTGGAGGCGGGCGAGGACGAGGCCTCCGCCCTGGGCCGGGTGGCCGGAGCGCCCTGGCACCGCTTCCAGATGCCGGCCTACCAACCCCACGGCCGGGGCGGCCGGGGCGGCCGGGGGCGCAGGGGACCCCAGGCGCGGGCCCGGTCGGGGACTGAGGGGCGGGCGGCGTCTGGTATCCTGCGGGGATATGTCCAGCAAGGTCTTATCCGACACCGGCGCCGTTTTTGAACACCTCCGACAGAAGGGCGTCCTGCGCAACGGCATGACGGTGATGGCCGGGGGTTTCGGCCTCTGCGGCATCCCGGAGCAACTCATCATCGCGCTGCGCGACTCGGGGGTGCGGGACATCACCGCGATCTCGAACAACGCGGGGGTGGACGATTGGGGCCTGGGCCTCCTCCTCAAAACCCGCCAGATCCGCAAGATGGTGTCGTCGTACGTGGGCGAGAACGCCGAGTTCGAGCGCCAGTTCCTCGCCAAGGAACTCGAGATCGAGTTCAACCCGCAGGGCACGCTGGCGGAGCGCATCCGCGCCGGCGGCGCGGGCATCCCGGCGTTCTTCACGGCGACGGGCGTCGGCACGCTCGTCGCTGAAGGCAAGGAAGTCCGCGAGATCGAGGGCCGCAAGTACGTGATGGAGACCTGGCTCCGCGCGGACCTGTCGCTGGTGAAGGCGTGGAAGGCGGACCGCTTCGGGAACCTGATCTACCGGAAGACCGCCCGCAACTTCAACCCCATGATGGCGCAGGCGGGCAAGGTGACGATCGTGGAGGTCGAGCAATTGGTGGAAGTGGGGGAACTGGACCCCGAATCGGTCGTGACGCCCGGCGCCTATGTGGACGGGATTGTCGTCACGAAGAGCGAGAAGCGGATCGAGCAGCGCACGACGCGGAAGCGTTCCTAGCGCCGGAAGGACGTGCCCATGCCCACCGGCGATCGAACATGGACGCCGATCATGCAGGTCCCGCGACGGGTCCTGTTCGGATGCGCCATGGTGGCGCTGTCGGTGTTCGTCTTCCAGTTGACGCTCTTCCTGCCGATGGCCATCGCATCCTCAAGCGCGGGCGTTTTCCATATCCTGTTCACATCCGCTGCTCCCTTGATGGCCGGCTTTGCTTGTCTCGCTTACGGCGTCGCACAGGTTGCTCTCGGCTGCATTGATTACGCGAAACGTGAGCGCGACTGACGCATGCTCGCCATCCTCCTCGAACTCGTCGTCTGCCTCGCCGTCGGCGCCGCCGCGGCGTGGTTCTTCACTTCGACAACGCAGATGTTTCTGATCGTGTTCGCCGCCGTCACGGTCGGACTCGGCGTCGTGATCTTCCTGACCCGGCACATGTCGATCGGCGAACTTTTCACCGCCAGCAACTTCTGGCTCTGACGCGCGCACGCCGCCTATTGGAACCCGCCATGCCATTGACCCGCGACCAGATCACCCAGCGCGCCGCCCGCGAACTCCGCGACGGCTTCATCGTCAACCTGGGCATCGGCATGCCGACGCTCGTGGCCAACCACGTGCCCCCGGGCATGGAGGTCTGGCTGCAATCCGAGAACGGCCTGCTCGGCATCGGGCCCTTCCCCTTCGAAGGGGAAGAAGACCCCGACCTCATCAACGCCGGCAAGCAGACGATCACCGCCGTCAAAGGGGCGGCGTACTTCTCCTCCGCGCAGTCCTTCGAGATGATCCGGGGCGGGCACATCGATCTGGCGATCCTCGGCGCGATGCAGATCTCGCAGGAGGGCGACCTGGCCAACTGGATGATCCCCGGCAAGATGGTCAAGGGCATGGGGGGCGCCATGGATCTGGTCGCCGGCGTGAAGAAGGTGGTCGTGGCGATGGAGCACACGGCCAAGGGCGACGCCCCCAAGATCGTCAAGCAGTGCTCGCTGCCGCTGACCGGCAAGGCGTGCGTGGACATGATCATCACCGATCTGTGCGTGCTGGTCCTGGACCGCGAACGCAAGCGCTACCGACTCACCGAACTCGCGCCGGGCGTCAGCGTCGATGAGGTGAAGCAGAAGACCAACGCGGAGATCATCGTCGAGGGGACGCCGAGGACGATGGAGTTCTGAATTCCCTCTGGGGTCCGGATCGAGCAATGCGGGATAGGCCGGGGGCAACGCCGCGCGCCTCGAGCGTCTCTTCGCAGTCTCCCGCCGGGCATCGGCCAAAGGGCCGTCGGCGGACTCTTCTCGGACCATCCCGCGACATCCGCCCCGTCGACTGAATAAGCCCTGTCCGCTCGCCGATCACGCCCCGGGCGCGTCCCGACGCGTCCCGTACGCGAGCGGTGCGCCATGAACAAGAGCGACGGCCTGACAGTCCGACGGCACAAGCGCCACGACGTGGCGCTCGACGCGACGATCGCGCTCGCGCCGGAGCACGCCGGCGCGGTGCGGTTCAAGCCGCCGCCGGGCGCCGCGGAGAACACGGCGCCGGTGAGCCTTGTGGACGTGGGCGAAGGCGGCTTCGGCGTGGTTTCGACGGTGTTCATCCCGCGGCAGGCCCGCATCCGCCTGCGCGTGGCGGACCCACGCGACCCTTCCGGCCCGGCGATGCTGGAGGCGGACGGACTGGTGCAGCGGGTGACGATGACCGACCGCCGTCCGGCGTACCTGATCGGCGCCTCGTTCGTGGATGAGAGCGCCATCGGGGAGGCGCTGCACCGGCTCCTGGGCATCCTCGGAGGCGAGGGCCCGGATGCTTGACTCCAACGACATCCTGGTGCGCGCGCTGTTGGAGGAAGGCGTGGTGGACGAGGCGCAGGCCCAGACCGCGCAGCGGCACGCCTCCGAGAACGGCATGTCCGTGCCCGAGGCGATCGTGGCGCTGGCGATGGCGCGATCGAGGGATCTGGCCATCGCCCGGGCCGCGATCTGCGAGTGCCCCTTTGTCGACGTGGACGCCTACACGATCGACATCCGCAACGCCGAACGCCTCCCGCGTTCGCTGGCGGAGAAGGTGGGGGCGTTCCCATTGTTCACGCTGGGGGACGTGGCGACGGTGGGGATGCTGGACCCGCTGAACCTGCGGGCGCTGGACCAGATCCGCCAGGCGCTCAAGACGGACGTGGACGTGGTGCTGTGCGACGCCGACCCGCTGCGTTCGTTGATCGCGCGGGCGTACTCGATCTCCGGGGCCTCAGGGTCGGGGGCGGGCGCCGCGGGCGCGGCGCCCGCGGCCACCACGGAAGATGCGCTCGTCACGGGCGAGGAGCCCATCGTCGCGGCGGTGAACCAGATCATCGCGGGGGCGATCGACGACGGCGCGAGCGACGTGCACATCAACCCCGACGAGCACGCCCTGCGCCTTCGCTACCGCGTGGACGGCGTTCTCCAGGAGCGCCAGGGCCCGCCGCTTTCGGCGCACGCGGGGCTCGTGCAGCGCATCAAGGTGATGGCGCACCTGGACCTCACCCAGACGCGCCGTCCCCAGGACGGCAAGTTTCGATTCGAGCGGCGCGGGGGCGCGGTGGACGTCCGCGTGTCCATCATCCCCACGGTCTGCGGCGAGAACGTCGTCCTTCGCCTGCTCCGCCAGAGCGCCGCCATCGCGGGCTTCGCGGAACTTGGGCTCGCGCCATCCGACGCCAAGCGATTGGAGTCCGCGCTGGGGCATCCGCACGGGTTGATCCTGGTCACGGGCCCGACCGGCAGCGGCAAGACGACCACCCTTTACACGGCCATCGCGCGCCTCAACACGCCCGGCCGCAACATCATCACGATCGAGGACCCCGTTGAGATCCGGATGTCGATGATCCGCCAGGTGCAGGTCAACGCCGAGATCGGCATGACGTTCGCGGGGGCGCTGCGCTCCGTGCTCCGGCACGATCCGGACGTGGTGCTTGTCGGCGAGATCCGCGATCAGGAGACGGCCCAGATCGCCGTGCAGGCGTCGCTCACGGGCCACCTGGTGCTCTCGACGCTGCACACGAACGACGCCGTGGGCGCCGTGGCGCGGCTGCGGGACTTCGGCGTGCCGCCCTTCGCGATCAACGCCTCGCTCCTGGCGGTCGTCGCCCAGCGCCTGGTGCGCCGGGTGTGCGACGCCTGCGCCGCGCCCGACGCGCCCGATCCCCGCGCCCTGGAGCGCTTCGGAGTGGACGCGCGCAGCGCGGCGAACTGGCGGCGCGGCGCCGGGTGCGCCCGCTGCGCCGGGGCCGGCTACAAGGGGCGAGTCGGCATCTACGAGATCCTCGACGTCACGCGGCCGGTGCAGTCCGTGATCGAGCGCACGGCGTCGCCGCTGGCCATCCGCGAGGCGGCGCTCGCCGAAGGCATGCGCCCCATGTGGCGCGACGGCGTGGACAAAGCCATGCTCGGGCTGACGACGCTGGACGAGGTGGCCAAGGCCGCGGCGTCGAGCGACGCGGCGTCCGAGCCATCCCCGGCCGAGCCGATGAGGGCCGCGGCATGAGCGTCGCGTACACGTACACGGCGGTGGACGCCTCGGGCGCTGAGCGCATCGGGACGATCGTCGCGCCAACGCGCGAGGACGCGTTCCGCAAGGTGGCGGCGACGGGCGCGACGCCGCTGCGCATCCGCCCGGTGCGCGAGAGGCGGGGCGCTGCGCTGCTCTCTCGTGGGATCCGGGAGTCGGCGATCGCGGAGTTCACGCACCAGATGGCGGTGCTGCTGGAGGCGCGGATCCCCATCGCCGACGGCGTGCGGGGCGTCGCCGAGCAGGAGCCCAACGCGCGCCTGCAAGCCGTGCTCATGGACGTGGCGGGGCGGATCCAGGCGGGCGCCACGGTGACCTCGGCGCTGGCCGCCCACCGAAAGGTGTTTGGCGATGTGTACATAGAGACCATTCACGCCGCTGAGCAGTCGGGCACGTTGATCAAGGCGCTGGGCCACCTGGCGGAGATGCTCGAGCAGCGCGCCGAGACTGGCCGCCAACTCAAGCAGGCCATGACCTACCCGTGCGTCGTGCTGGCGGCGCTCGGCGGCGCCGTGCTGTTCATGCTGGCGTTCGTGGTGCCCCGGTTCGCGGACATGTTCTCGGAGCGTGGCGTGGAACTGCCGGCGCTGACGCGGGCGCTGCAGGCGTTCGGGATCTCGCTGCGCTCGTTCTGGTGGGCTTGGGCGGGTGGATTACTGGCCCTTGGATTCAGCGTGCGCCGGGCGTGGGGAAGCCCTCAAGGGCGCGCGACGATCGACCGATGGCTCCACCGCGTGCCGTACCTTCGGCGCGTGCTGATCGGCTTGGCGGTCGGGCGCTTCGCCCGCGTGCTGGGGATCAGCCTCGGTTCAGGGCTGGGGCTGATCGAGAGTCTGGAGATGAGCGGACGGGCCGCGGGGCGTCCGATGCTGATGCGGGACGTGTCGCGCATGGTGGAGCAGGTACGACAGGGCGGCCGGCTGACCGACGTGCTCCGCACGTGCGCCTACCTGCCCGGGTTCAGCCGGCGCATGATGTCGGCGGGTGAAGAGTCCGCCGAACTGCCGCGGCTCTGCGGCGTGGTGGCCCGGCACTACGAGCGCGAAACCAGCCACCTGGTCAAGAATGCGGCGACCGTCATCGAACCCGTGCTGATCGCCACGCTCACCGGCGTGGTTCTTGTTGTGGCGCTCGCGATCTTCCTTCCCATGTGGGACATGGTTGGGCTCGCGGGCTGAGCGAAGTTCCATTTATTTGCAGCGGCGGGCCATGGAAGGCCCGACCGGTCCGAATCAAGGAGATTGACCGATGATCCAGACCCGATCCCCCCGTCTCGGCCTCCGTCGCGCGTTCACGCTGATTGAACTCGTGGCGGTGATGGTCGTCCTGGCCGTTCTCGCCGGCGTCGCGATCCCCAAGTACTTCGATTACGCCGACCGCGCGAAGACTTCCTCGGTGCAGGGCACCTTGGGCGCAGTCCGCACGGCCCTGGCGAACTTCTACACCGAGGCCGCCGTCGCCGGCGACGCCGCTTATCCGACGCTCGCCGAGATCCGCACCGTCGGCACGGTGATGCAGGAAGCGATCCCCGCCAACCCCTACAACAACCTGAGCACGATCCAGCGCATCACCGTCCTGGCCGACGCCCAGAACCGCGCCGTCTCCAACACCACGCAGTTCGGCTGGAACTACTACTTCGACAACAACGCAAACCCGCCCGTCACCATCTTCTGGGCCAACTCCACCGATCAGACGACCGTCCTCAACGCCAACGGTCAACCCATCCGCGCCAATCGGCTCTGACGAGGGAGCATGGGACGATCCCGCGTCCAACCCGCGTTCACGCTCGCGGAACTCGTCGGCGTGATGGTCCTGGTCGGCGTCCTTGCCGCCGCGGCCATCCCAGCGCTGCGGAGCGTGGAGCGGACCCGTGAGCACGCGCTGGCCCGCGAAGTCCAGCGCCGTCTCTGCTTCGCTCGGTCCTGGGCCGCCTCGACCGGCGCGCCGGTGGGGCTGTCGATCGACGTCGGCGCCGGCCTTCTGACGCTCGTGAGAATCGAGCAGGAGGGCGAGGCGCCGGAGGAACTGCCAAACGGCGCTGGAGGCGCCGGCGGCGCGTGGCGGATCGCGGCGTCATTCCCCTCGGGAGCCGTGCTGGCGGTTTCGCACGGCGACGGCTCACGGGGCGACGGGACTATCTGGTTCGGGCCCGACGGCAGCCCGCAGGTCCGCGCCGGCGACGGAGCCTACATCGGGGGCTTCACCGACGACGCCGCCGTCACCGTGTCGGGCCCCGCGACGATCACCGTGCGCCGATTGACGGGGCTGGTCGAGCGATGAGCAGCCGTCCCACCCATCGCGCGTTCTCGCTCATCGAGGCGGTGGCGTGCATCGTCACGCTCTCGATCGCCGTCCCTGCCTGCATGTTCCCGCTGCGCGACGCCGCGGCGGCGCGGGTGGACGCCCTGCAGGTCGAACGCGCCGCGGCGCTCATGGCCGCCCTGACCGACACCATCCTCGCCGACGCCGCCAGCGCCGACGGCGCCCTGGGCTTCGGCGCCTTCGCCAACTCCAATCTCTACCTACACAGCGCCCGCGCCGGACTGCACCGGCGCATCCAGCCGATCACCGACGTCTACGCCGAGCACGGGCTGACCTACAGCGTGTCGATCGGGCCGCTGGTGTCCGCGACCGGCGTCGCCACGGGCGATCCCGACCGGGACGTGTACCGCTGGATCGGCCTCGCCGCGCGATGGCGGACGAGCAAGGGGACCGACGCGGAACTCGCGTCGGGCGTCATGGTGTGCGCGCCGTGAGCCATCGACTCCGCCCATTCGGGTCCGCCTTCACGCTGGTGGAACTGATCGCCGTCATGGTGATCCTGAGCGTCCTGGCCGCGGCGACCGCTCCGATCGTCGCGAGCGCAGGGCAGGCCTACACCGACGCGTCGAACCGCCGGAGCGCCGCGGCCGATCTGGCGTTCGCTCTGGACCGCGCTGGGCGCACTCTGCGAGAGGCGCCGGGGCCGGTGGTGAACGTGTCGGCGACGTCGATCGAACTCGCGGGCGGCGAGCGTCTGGCCCTGCTCGGGTCCACGCTGTGGCTGACCGAGCCGGGCGGCGCGGCGTCCCCCCTCTGCCAGCGCGTCGGCACGTTCCAGATCGTGTGCCTCGGCGAGGACGGTCGCACGGATGTGGCGTCATCCCCGCAGGAGGCGCAGCGCCTGCACATCCTCGCGGAGCGGGAGGGCCTGTGGCTCGGCACGGTGATCTTTCTAAGAGGGGCGGAGCCGTGAGCAACGCCAACCGCCATCAACGAGGCGCCGCGCTGGCGATCGCCGCGGTGATCCTCGCGCTGCTGGGGATCGTCACCGTGGGAGTGGCCGGCGCCTCGGGTGACGACGCATCCTTGGCGACGCAGCGACTGGCGGGCGCACGGGCCGCCAGCGCGGCGGAGAGCGGGCGGGCGGTGTGCCTCCGTCAGTACATCCTGGACCGTGAGACTCCCGCGAATGGAACGTTCACACTGCCGGACGGCTCGACGTTCGTCGTGGTGCGCCCCTTCGCGACTTGGCCGTCGGCGCCGGGAGAAGCGATCGTGGAAGGCCGCAGCGCCAGCGCGGTGAAGCGCATCGTCGTGCCGCCGCCTTCGGAATTCGCTGCCGGCGGGCTATCGGACGATGACGACGACGGCGAGGACGAAGGTTAGGGCGGTGGACCGGGCAATGGCAAAGGCGCGGGCGGGAACGGTCGAAACAACGGGGGCGGGCCGCCCGACAGTCCACCGGGCCACAGCCAGGGCAAGGGCGCCGGCAAGAATGGGGATGGCTCTCCGGGCAACTCGGGGGGCAACGCCCACGACGGCGACCAAGGCAAGGGCAACGACGACAAGGACAACACACCGAAGGGCAAGGGTGCGGGCAACAACGGTTGAGATCGAACTGTCGCCGGGGCGCGTGAGCGCGACGCAAGGGCGTCGGCGCGCCGTGGTGGACCTCGATCCCGCGGCGTGGGAGCGAGCGTGGGCGGAGGATCTGCACCCATTGGATGCGCCGCTGGCGAAGGCGCTGCGCGAGATCGGCGTGGCGAGAGGGCGCGCTTCGCTCGTGTACCGCTCGCCGACCGCCGTGGCGGAGATCTACTGCTACCCCGTGAAGCCCGCCCGCGCGATGGAGGCCGCCTCCCTCGCGCTGGCCGACGCGCTCGGCGCCCCGCTCGACGAGAGCGCGTGGTCGATCCGAACCCTCCGCGCCGCACGCCGGGGCAATCCGCAGACGGTGATGCTCGCCGCGGCCGAGCGCGCCGCGACCGCCGAATCGATCGAACGCTGGATCGCCCGGTCCGGGCTGCGCCTCATGGGCGCCGAGCCCGGGGGCGCACGCGCCCTGGCGGCGGTGGCGGCGACCACGCTCCAAAGAGGCGGGGGACGGTTCGCGGCGCTGCGCCTGGACGACGACGGCGGCGTGCTCGCCGCGTCGATCGACGGGCGCATCGCGTTCGTCCGCTCGCTTGGCTTGGGGCTTAACGACTTCGTCGAGGCGCTGACGCGTCCGGTTCGAACGCCGAGCGGAGCCCAAACGCTGTCGCTGGCGCAGGCGCGGGCCGTTCTGGAGCGCGTCGGCGTTCCCGAGCCATCGCAAGTGGTGGACGAATCGTTGGGCGTTATGGGCTCTGACGTGCTCCCGCTCATCCAGCCCGCGCTCCAGCGCCTGCTCGTGGAGATCAAGCAGTCCCTGCGCTTCGGGCTTGATGAGTCCGATCGAACCGAACTCACGATCGAACTCCTCGGCCCCGGCGCTGGCGTTCCGGGATTGGGCGAGACGATCGCCGCCGCCGTGGAGCGCCCCGTCGTGCCCGGAGGGCGCTGCGCGGCGACGCTGCGCCGAAGCCCCAGGATGTCCACGCTCGCGCCGTCCGCACGTCGGAGGATCATGGGCCGGCGGGCGACCATGGCGATGCGCGCGGGCGTCGCGGCGGCCGCGTGCCTCGCGGCATGGGACGTGTCCGTCGCCATGACGCAGGAGCGCACGCTGAGGGCCCAGAGCGATGCGCTGGCCGCCGAGGTTGAACGCGCGCAGGCGTCGCTGCTGGCCATGGAGCGGGCGTCCGCACTGGAGGCGGCGGCGCTGGAGGGCTGGGGGCGCATCGAAGCATCGTTTGGGCGGCGAGCGGACTGGCTGGCCGTCCTGCGGGAGATCGCGGCGGTCACGCCAGGCGAGATTCGCTACTCCGAGGTGGCGGGCGGGCAGGAGTCCGGTTCGCCGGTCGCCACGCTCAGCGGCGTGGCGTGGGCCGGCGAGGGCGAGGCGGCTTCGGGCGACGGCCCGATCATGCGCCTCGTGGACGCGCTGCGAACCAGCCCGCTCGTGGACCGCGTCGAACTGGGCGAGACGCAGCGTGCGGACATGGAC
>JACVCK010000088.1 GCA_016742055.1 Phycisphaerales bacterium | reverse complement strand
GCGCAAGGGGCGCGACGTGGAGCACGAGGTGTCGATCCCGTTCGACCTGGCGCTGACGGGCGGGGCGTACACGCTGCGGCTGTCGTTCGACGACGAGGATGCCGAGACGCTGGAGGTGCGGATCCCGCGCGCCGTGAGCGACGGGGCGCGCCTGCGCCTTCGCGGCAAGGGACAGCCCAGCCCCGGCGGCGAGCGCGGCGACCTGATGCTGACGATCCGCGTGGCGCCGCACCCCTTCTACAAGCGCGAGGGGGAACGCGGGCTGGACGTGGTGGCGGACGTGCCGATCTCGATCGTGGAGGCGACGCTCGGCGCCAAGGCCCGGGTGCGCACGCCGGGGGGCGTGGTGGAGGTCGCCGTGCCCGCGGGCACGGCCAGCGGCGCGCGCCTGCGCCTGCGCGGGCGGGGCGTTGAGACGGACGACGGGCGCAAGGGCGATTTCTACGCGGTGGTGAAGATCGTTCCGCCCAAGGGGCTGAGCGAGGCGGACCGCGCCGCGCTCGCGGAGTTTGGCGCCCGGATCGAGCCGCCGAGCGGGGACGCGCGGGCCTAAGTCAGGGCGTGGGCCAGAGGGGGAGCGGAGTCACGGGGCCGCGTCGGAGGAGGGTGGGCTGGAGTTCCTCGAAGAACCAACGGCGCCACATGTCGACGTCCCATCCGAGGTGGTCGGTGGGTTTTCCCCAGAGGCGTGTGGTCATGCGGACGAGGGTTTCGTGCGTTCCGCCGCGATGGAAGACGGGCTGGGCGTCGGTGCGCCGGCTGCTGAAGTCGCGGGGCAGGTGCGCCCAGTGATGCTCCCAGCCCCGCGGGCTCGATCGGCGCTGGACCTCGATCACTCCGGAGCCGGCGCTCTCGCCCTCGACGCTGCTCTGGCGCATGTGCCAGTAGGGATCGAAGGGGTTCTCGAACAGCGGCGGCATGCGCTGGCGGATGAGGATGCGGTCGGCGTTCCCGGCCTCCATGCTGCGCGCCTCGGGCGGCCAGATCTGGCCGACGATCAGCGCCGGGATGGCCTCATAGAGGTCCATCGCCTCAGCGAGCAGGCCGGCGCGCTGGGCGTAGAGGGGGTGCTCGCTGAGCACGCCGTGCTCAACGATGTCGGCGACGGCGTCCGGGTCGGCGTGGGCGCCGCCCGCGGACGCCAGCAGCCCGCGCGCCCGATCGCCGAGGGCGTTGTCCTCGCGCACCGCCAGCCACGCGAGCATCGCCCACGCGCCGGCCGAGCCCTCGGCTTCGAATGCGTCGAGCAGGGACAGGCGGGCGGGCTCGTCGGCTCGGGCGAAGGACTCCCCCGCGACGGTGAACTTGCGTAGGCTGGGCTCGGCCCGGAGCAGGCGCTCGACCTCCGCGCCGCCGATGGCGCGCCGGCTTTCGTTCGGGGGCGCACCGAACCGACGGAAGCGCACGCCGTTGACGCTGCGCTCGAACTCGCGGAGGCGGCGCGCTTCGGCGGCTTGTTCGGCCTGCGATGGAACTGGGGGCGCGCCGATCGCCGCGAACGGCGCCGGCCCGAGGAGGACGGATGCGATCAGCAAGACACTGGCCCGGACCATGCCCTGATTGTTCGTGATGGAAGGATCAAAAGCAAAGCGGGAGCCGACCCAGGCCGACTCCCGCTTGGGGATTCAGGTTGTGGGGCGTCGGGTCAGTCCGTCGCCGCGGCCGCGAAGGCGCCGCCGCCGAAGGGCTTCTTGGCCTTGCTGGCCTCCTGAAGGGAGGGGAAGCGTCCCACATAGACGACCCAAAGGGTGCGTCCGGAGCCGTCCTGCTTCTGGGCGACGCGGGGCTGGCCGTAGCCCAGGGATTGGGCCTGTGAGGCGACCTGGTTGGCGAGTTTTTCGGCGTTGGCGCGGGTTCCGAAGGCGCCGAGTTGGATCGAGTAGCCGCCGGATCCGCCGCCGCCGGCCCATCCGCCGGCGTTCATGCGGGAGTCGATCTCGGACTTCAGCCGTGAGTCGACGGCGAGGGCCGCGGCTTCGCGGTACTTGGCGGTCGCCTGGGCGTTGTTGCCCATGGCCTCGTAGGACTGGCCGGCGTAGTAGAGCGCGCGGGCGGCGTCGTCGCCGCTCAGTTTGCGCGACGCCTGATCGAGGAGGGTGACGGCGCGCTGGTGGTTGCCGCGGTCCATCTCCATGACGCCCAGCGCGGCGCCGGCGCGCCCGGCGATGGCGGAGTCGGCGGAGGAGGTAAGCGGGTTCAGCCACTTCTCGGCTTCGGCGGTCTGGCCGAGCGATTGGGCGCTGAGGCCGGCGTAGAGCGAGGCCTCTTCCTTGGCGCGCCCGTTCGAGCGGCCGGCGACCTGGACGGCGCGCTTGTACGCCGACTCGTAGTTGCCGGCGTCGTAGTCCTCGGCGATGGTGGCCTGGGAGTTGCCGCCGCTGCTGGAGCAGCCCGTCATCGGGGCGGCGCAAGCGGCGATCGCGGCGCCGAGGACGGCGGCTCGGAAGATGCTGATCGATCGGGGGAAGATCGCGCGGACGTTCGGCATGACTTCGGTCTCCGTACCGGTGGGGGGATCGAGAGCGCTGGGGGGCTTCCCGGCGGCTCAGCCGCCTCGGAACGACCCGGCGGTACGTTATCGTCCCTAGCGTTCGATCGCCTGCACTTGATCGCCCGCGCAGGGGCGCGGCGGAGCCCGTTCGGAACCCGGCCCGGCCGGCGCCGCCACCCGGGGCCCGGGGGCCCCGATTCCCCCTTCCGGGGCCTCGGAGACCGCATCCCGATGAGCATCCACTGGCCCATCCTTCGACGCCTCATCGCCAGCCCGACCGCCGTCGCCGCCACCGACGACGTTCGGACCTGGAAACGGGTGGAGGTCCTGATCGCGGCGGCGCTGCTGGCCGACCGGCTCGCCGAGACGAGCCGCTCTCGAACGGTCGGCGCGCTGCTGCCGACGGGCGCGTTCTTTCCGATCGCGGCGCTGGCGTCGTGGATGCTCGGCCGGGTCGTGACGCCCTTGAACTACCTGCTGAAACCGGCCGAACTGCAGTACGTGGTGGACGACTGCGGCTGCGACACGATCGTGGCGGTGCAGCCGATGCTGGACTATCTCGGCGCGGCGCCGAAGGGTCCGTCGATCCTCCGACTTGAGGATGTGAACTTCCGGACGATGCCCGAGCCGCGCTGGCCGTCGCTGCGGGGCTGCTTCGGCTCGCGCGATGAACTGGCCGTGCTGCTGTACACCTCGGGCACGAGCGGCAAGCCCAAGGGCGTGATGCTCTCGCACGAGAACATCAGCGCGAACATCCGCCAGTGCGTGGAGTGGGCGAAGTTCGGCGAGCGGGACGTGATCCTCGGCGTGCTGCCCCAGTTCCACTCCTTCGGATTCACGGTGCTGACGATGCTGCCGCTGACCGTGGGCTGCCGCGCCGTGTACGCGGCGAAGTTCGTCCCGGCGAACATCATCCGGCTCCTGCGTCAGCATCGGCCCACGGCGTTCATCGCGATCCCCTCGATGTACAACGCGCTCCTGAGCGTCAAGGGCGCGGAGCCGGAGGACTTCGCCTCGCTGCGGTACATCGTTTCGGGCGGCGAGCCGCTGCCCCGCCCCGTGGCGGCGAAGTTCCACGAGCGCTTCGGCGTGCGGATCTGCGAGGGCTACGGGCTGACGGAGACCTCGCCGGTGACGAACTGGTGCCGGCCATGGGAATACCGGCTCGGTTCGGTCGGCCAGCCGATGCCGCGCGTGATCCAGCGGATCGTCGACCCCGGCACGCAGCGCGACCTGGGCCCGAATCAGGACGGCGAGGTGCGCATCGGCGGGCCGCAGTTGATGATGGGCTACTTCAATCTGCCGCAGGAAACGGCCGCGGCGTTCGACGAGCGGGGGCATCTGCGCACGGGCGACATGGGGCGTTTCGACGGCGACGGGCGCCTGTCGATCACGGGTCGGATCAAGGAGATGCTGATCATCGCGGGCGAGAACGTGTTCCCGCGCGAGATCGAGGAGGCGCTGGACGCGCACCCCGCGGTGGCCGGTTCGGGGGTGGTGGGCCGGCCGGACCCTGTGCGGGTGGAGATCCCGGTGGCGTTCGTCGAACTGCGCGAGGGCATGACGGCGACGGAGGCGGAACTGCGGGCGTTCTGCCGCGGGAAGATCGCGCCGTACAAGACGCCCTCGGAGGTGCGGATCGTGCCCGCGCTGCCCCGGAGCGGGACGGGGAAGGTGCTGCGCCGTGCGCTGAAGGAGATCATCGAGGCGGAGGTAAAAAAGGAAGAGGCCCTCCCGTCCTGATCGAACGGGAGGGCCCTGCCAATGCCCAGGAGAGGACTCGAACCTCCATTCCCTTGTGGGGAACCAGCACCTCAAGCTGGCGCGTCTGCCAATTCCGCCACCTGGGCTTTGCGACCGCCCCAGCATCGGCTCGCCGGCGGGCCTCCGGGAGTCCGGAGGGCCGGTGCGTCCCGGCTGGGGGGCGAGAGTATACCCATCCCTTTCCCGGCCGCGAGTCGGGCGCCGGGCCGCCCCGGAACCGTTCGTCAGGCCAGCCAGCGCCCGCCGTCCACCCGGACAATCTCGCCCGTGACGTATCGGGCCTCAAGGGCCAGCCAACGGACGGCGCCGGCGGCGTCGTCGGGGGTGCCCGAACGTCCTAGCGGGACGCGGGCGAGGTAGCGGCGCTGCATCTCCGGGTCCGACTCCAAGCCCGACTCGGGGAACGCGACAACGCCCGGAGCCACGCCGTTCACGCGGACCTTGGGGGCGAGTTCGCGGGTGAGGACGCGGACCATCTCAACGAGCGCGGCCTTGGACAGGGCGTACGCCGCGAAGTTTCGTCGGGGCCTGCCCATGGCGTGCATGTCGCAGAGGGCGATGACGGCGGGGCTGGCGCCCGGGAGTTCGGCGGAGTTGGTGAGCAGGGGGGCGAGGGTCTGGGTCAGGAGCAGCGGCGACAGGACGTTGACGCGGTAGTGGGCCAGGGCGTCGGCCTCGGTGATCTCGCCGAGCGGGCCGGGGGTGTACATGGACGCGTTGTGGACCAGGACGTCGAGCCGGCCCCAGGACGGGGCGCGGTCCGCGGCCCACCGGGCGCAGGCCGCGGGGTCGGAGAGGTCGAGCCGGTGCGCCTCGCAGGACACGCCCAGCGATCGGAGTTCGTCGGCGAGCATGCGGGCTTCGTCGGCGCTCTCGCGGTAGGTCAGTGCGATGTCGCAGCCGGCGCGGGCGAGTTCGCGGCAGATGGCGGCGCCGACACGGCGCGCGCCGCCCGTGACCAGCGCTCGTGGGCGGGTGGGCGTCATGGCTGGGGGCCCTTGTCCTTCTCGGGGGTCTTCAGACGTCGGCCGGCCTCGAACCATGGATCCACGCGCGAGGCGTGGTTGGCGCCGGCGCGCCGACTGCGCGGGCGGTCCTCGGTGATCCAGCGCCGGCCGATTCGGATGGTCAGCAGGAGCAACACCACCGCGGCGGCGGCGGCGGCGCCGAGGAGGATCGCGGCGCCGCTGAGGGGCGCGACGGATCGGCCGGCGGGCGCCTGCTGGGCGAGCCACGCAGCGAAGGGCATGGGATCGGGCATGGCCGGGCAAGCATACGGGGGGCGGGGCTCCGAACCTGGGTGGTCGGTCTATGCGGGCGGGGGGGATTGGGTCGAGGGCGGGGTTGGTGGGTTTGTGCGGGCGCTGGGGGCGCTTCCGGCGGGCGCTGAACCAAATGGCGGTATCGTCGGTACAGATTCATCACGGAGCAATGGACGCCCGATCCCACGGGCGCCCCGACGCTCGGCGACGGGAACCGGGCAAAGCCCGAGGAGTACCATCCTGTGATGCTTGCACACGCTCGACGCGTCGGACGATCCCCGAAGATGCTCGTCCTGTCCTCCCTCGTGGCGTCGGCGCTGGCGCTGACGGCGGTTCCCTTCGGGGCGAGCGCCGCGGACACGCCGCCAGCGAGCACGATTTCGCTCTCGGACTGGTCGAGCCGTGTGTGGACCAACGCGGGTTCGGGCGACGGCGAGGGTCTGTTCGGGGCGTTGCGGGCGCTGCCTTCGGAGCACGAGGACGGCTCGGTCCGTTCGCTGCGCGCCGCGGTGGACCGCCTGGACGAGCACGAGAGCGCCGCCCGCGCCAAGCGCCTCGAGCGTCTGGCGGAGGTGGAGCAGGAACTGAACAAGCACATCGCCGCGGACGACCTTTCGCAGGCGCTGGTGTCGGCGGTGGAATTGACGGAATTGTCCACGGACAAGCAGTCGACGCTGAACGACGCGCGGATCCGGGCGCTGGTGTCGGAGGCGGAGCGGAAGTTCCGCGAGGCCGAGGGCAAATCCGACTGGTTCCTGGCGCAGGACCTGGTGTACCGGCTGAACATCCTCTTTGAGCAGCCGGGCACGTACCGGGACGACCTGCGCCGCCTGAGCGAGCGCATGGCGCTGCTGCGCCTGTACGCGCCCAAGAAGTTGCACGAGATCCGCAACGAGTACCGCAAGCGCGACGGCAAGGAGCCCCTGCCCTTCAACGACATGGGCGAGAAGTGGCAGGACAAACTCGCCGGCATCGATCAGTTCATGGTCCGCCGCGCGCTCCTGCGGGCGCACCACTCGCACGTGGACGGCGCGGCGCTGAAGGACCTCATCGAGGGCGGGCTGCTGATGGTCCGCACGCTCGTGACCACGCCCGACCTGTCCGTCTCGTTCGCGGGGCTCAGCGACCGCGCCGCCCGCGAGAAGATGGTGCAGGCGATCGACGCGCGGCTCGCTTCGACGCGCAGTTCGCCCCGCGACGCCGACACGCTGGACCTCAGCCGCGTCATCACGGCGCTGCTGGAGGCCAACACCCAGACGATCAAGATCCCCGAGCAGGCGCTGCTGCGGGCCTTCGGCGACGGGGCGATCAGCAAACTGGACGAGTTCTCGGAGATCTACTGGCCGGACATGGTGCCCCAGTTCCTCCGCACCACGCAGGGCAAGTTCCAGGGCGTGGGCGTGCAGATCCGCGTGGACGAGGGCGGCAACCTGATGGTCGTGACCCCCCTGGACGACACGCCCGCGGCGCGGGCCGGAATGCGTCGCGGCGACATCATCCGCAAGGTGGACGGCGACCCGACGCTGGGCATCACCGTGCTGCAGGCGGTGGACAAGATCACCGGCGCCGCGGGCACCCCCGTGACGCTGACGATCGAGCGCCCGGGGCGCGAGGAGTGGTTCGATCTGCGCCTGACGCGGGCCGAGATCCCGATCTATTCGGTGAAGGGCTGGAGCCGCAGCGGCGTGCATGAAGACGACTGGGACTGGTTCGTGGACCGCGAGAACAAGATCGGCTACGTGCGTCTGACGCAGTTCTCGGAGGACACGACGCGCCAGTTCGATCGGGCGCTGAACCAGATGCGCACCGAGGGGCTCAACGCGCTGATCCTGGACCTCCGCTACAACCCCGGCGGCCTGCTGACGCAGGCGGTCTCGATCTCGAACCGGTTCGTGAACTCGGGCGTGATCGTGAGCCAGCACGACGCCACCGGCGTGCAGACCGACGCGGAGTCGGCCCGCCCCGGCATGGCCTCGCTGCGGAACATCCCGGTCGCGATCCTGATCAACGAGGGCTCGGCGTCCGCGAGCGAGATCGTCGCCGGCGCCGTGCAGGACTACGCGCGCCTCGGCGAGGTGGACGCGATCCTGGTCGGCTCCCGGTCCTACGGCAAGGGCAGCGTGCAGAACCTGCACGACCTGGCCCGCGGCTCGGCGATCCTGAAACTCACCGAGCGCTACTACCACCTGCCCGACGGCCGGCTGATCCACCGCAAGGTCGGCGCCGAGGAGTGGGGCGTCCACCCCGACGTCGAGGTGCAGATGCTCCCCAGCCAGATGTCCGACGCCATCGAACTCCGAGACGCGGCGGACATCCTGCCGGGCCAGATGGACGCCGACGGCGACGCCCCCCCGGACCCCCGCCGCCTGCTGACCGAGGGCATCGACCCTCAACTCGAGACCGCCGTCCTGCTCCTGCAGGCACGCGTTCTGGGGCGGACGAGCGGGCATGCCATGCTCACGACGCAGGAGCCGGCCCCGGCCGCGGCAGTCCCGGCGGGAGGCGGCTGAAATCCGCCGCTCTGAAACCGGCGTGGAGTCTGCAGCCCGGAGGCCGGACCGGCCGATCTGATTCGCGCATGACCGACGAAACCCACGTCTCGGCCCTCCTGATCGATGTCGGCGGGCTCGCCTCCACGATCGCCTGCCTCACGCTCGACGAGCCGGAGGAGACGATCCTTTGGGCGGCTCGCCCGGCGCCCGACGCGCCGGGGCCGGATGCGGCCCGTCTGACGGCGCGGCTCAAGAAGATGGTCGAGTCGTTCGGGCTCGCGGGGATGGTGATCGCCGAACCCGTCGCGGGGCTCGAGCCCACGGCGCTGGACCAGTCGCTGCTGGTGCTGTCAGCGGCGCGAGACGCCCTCGCGGCCCGATGCCGCACGCTGATCTGGCCCGCCTTTGTCGGCGACGACATGGAGAAACTCTCGCGGGCGAACGATCGCGTGAGGCTGCTGAGCGGGCTGATCGTGGCGGAGACGCCGGGCGCCGCGCGGAACCGCCGATTGCGGATCGAAACGCCGTTCCTGGACTTCACGGAGGAGCGCCTGCGGGAGTTGGCGGAGGACCTGCGTGCGCCGGCGGTGATCTGAATCAGCGGCGAAGTTCACTAATTGGTGAACGTGCTTGTGTACGACACCCCCCGCGGGGGGTGTTGTGGACAACTCGATGTGAGGTTGATGGTCGGGTCGTTATCTTCGCGCCCATGCTCGCAAGGGTGCAATCGTTCATTCTGACGGGGATCGACGCCGCGGCCTGTGAGGTCGAAGTGGACGTGGCGCCGGAGGACACGGCGAAGGACATCATGGTGGGCCTTCCGGACGCTGCGGTGAAGGAGTCGGCGGAGCGCGTGCGCTCGGCGATCCAGAACAGCGGCTACCGGCATCCGCGCGGGCGCACCGTGGTGAACCTTGCGCCGGCGGATGTGCGCAAGGAGGGGCCGGTGTACGACCTGCCCATTGCTGTGGGGATGCTGATCGCCGACGGCGCGGTGCGACCACCGGGCGCGGGCGCCCGGGCGCGCCTCCACAGCGACGACCACGAGGTGGACCGAGCCCTGGGCCTCGACCGCGACGGCCTCGACCATCGGCGCTATCTGTTCGCTGGTGAACTGGCGCTGGACGGGCGGGTGCGCCCGATCCGCGGCGCCATCGCCATGGCGGCGCTGGCTCGCGAGCGAGGGCTGGACGGCGTGGTGCTCCCCGCGGACAACGCGGGCGAAGCGGCGGTGGTCAAGGGCGTCGAAGCCGTCGGCGTGCGCACGCTCGCGGAGGTGGTGGGGATCCTCAATGGCGCGATCACGGCGCGGCCTCATCCGGCGATCGACATCGCCGACCTCATCCAGCAGGCCAAGGCGGAACTGGACTTTGCCGAGGTGCGCGGGCAGGAGGCGGTGAAGCGGGCGGTGACGATCGCCGCGGCAGGCCGACACAACCTGCTGATGATCGGCCCCCCGGGGAGCGGCAAGACGATGATCGCCAAGGCGCTGCCGGGCGTGATGCCGCCGCTGTCGCCGGACGAGGCGATCGAGGTGACGCGGATCTATTCGGCTGCGGGGGGGACTGCGCGGAACGGCGCGGGGGGCGACGGGCTGGTGACGGTGCGCCCGGTGCGCTCGCCGCACCACACGGCGTCGATGCCGGCGGTGATCGGGGGCGGCTCGGGCCCTTCGCCGGGCGAGGTGTCGCTGGCGCACCGGGGCGTGCTGTTTCTGGACGAGTTGCCGGAGTTCCCCCGTCCGGTGCTGGAGACGCTGCGGCAGCCCTTGGAGGACCAGTGCGTGACGATCTCGCGGGCGGCGG
Organism: Phycisphaerales bacterium; assembly: GCA_016742055.1. GTDB lineage: Bacteria > Planctomycetota > Phycisphaerae > Phycisphaerales > UBA1924 > JACVCK01. Next base: position 371 of record JACVCK010000088.1, on the reverse strand, counting down.
CGAAAGTCCGATTCCCGGCGTCGTTCATGCTGGTGGCGGCGATGAACCCCACGCCCAAGGGCACGATGCCCGGCGCGGGGGACCTGGGCGCGCGGCGCGACATGGACCGGTACCTCTCGCGCCTGTCGGGCCCGCTGGTGGACCGGATCGACATCCACGTGGAGGCGCCAGCGGTGCCGTGGAAGCAGTTGTCGTCCCCCGGCGCCGAGGGTCGCGGCACGAGCAGCGCGGAGATCCGCGAGAAGGTGCTCGGCGCGGTGGAGCGTCAGCGCGAGCGCCAGGGCGCGACGCCCAACGCGCTGCTCAAGGGCAAGGCGCTGGACGCGGTGGCGGAGTTGCCGGAGGATGCGCGGACGATGTTAGGCCAGGCG
>JACVCK010000087.1 GCA_016742055.1 Phycisphaerales bacterium | reverse complement strand
CCCCCCGAACCGGGTGCAGATCGTCGAGGATGGACCCTATCGCGTCCGAGGTGCTCTGCCGCTGCACACCCAGGAGATCGTGCGCAACGAGGAGGGACGATCCTGGTCCTACAGGCAAGGTCGCGCATACCCGGTCAAGGACGGGACGATGCTGTGTCGCTGCGGGCATTCCCGCAAGAAGCCGTTCTGCGACGGATCGCACAAGACGGCCGGAGTCGATCTGGCGGAGACGGCTTCTTTCGAACCCATGCTGCAGGAGGCGGAGGAGATCGACGGGCCGCGGTACAGCCTGACCGATAACGAGCGCTACTGCGCCTTCGCGCGCTTCTGCGACAACGGCCAGAGGATCTGGAACGAAGTGCGGATCGAGGGCGAGGAGCATGCGCGGCTGGCCATCTACATGGCCCATCAATGCCCGGCGGGGCGGTTGCTGGTCTGGGACCGCAGCACGGGCAACCCGGTCGAGGAGCCGCTCACAGCGAGCCTGTCGCTGATCCAGGATCCGGGGGCCGGGGTCAGTGGTCCGCTGGTTCTGCGCGGAGGCGTTCGCGTCCAGAGCGCCAGCGGCGAAAGCTACGAGGTGCGCAACCGCCAGGCCCTGTGCCGCTGCGGGGCCTCCTCGAACAAGCCGTTCTGCGACGGCAGCCACGCCTCGACGAAGTTTCGCGACGGCCTCGAATGACGGCGCCCGGTCCCGCCCCGTCGGAAGATGGGGCGGGATGCGGCTGGGTCTGACCGGTCAGCTCGGATCGCCATACGCCGGCGCCCCGACGCCTGGTGGGCGCCGATCCTACTGCCCCGCCCCACGCCCATCGCAATCGTCCGCTCATCCATGCGCGGATCGTGCGTGAAGCTGCGCAGTTGTTCACGTACGGGATGACCTGCATGTACGGCCCCCCCGGCGTAGCGGGCCACCTTGCCGAAGCCCGGCGGCGTCGGCTCCGCGCCGGCGCCCTCGCCCCGAGCCGCGTACACGTCCGCCACCATCACGATCGCCCGCGCGCCAGGCAGCAGTTCGCGCGGATCCAGCCGCGCCCCGACATTGTTCGCCAGCCACGCCATTTCGCCATGCCGCCCGGCGCCCAGCCACTCCCTGAAGAAGTTTCCGCGCGACGACGGCGACGCCACGCACACGCCCGACAGCGCAAAGCCCGCCTCGAGGCACTCCCGAGCCAGCACGGCGCCCCGATCTCGCGGCGTTTCGTCGCTCACGGCGTACGATCGTAGGGCCCGCTCAGCGCGAGCCCACCCGCGCACCGCCATTGACGAGCCCGTAAAGGAACTTCGCCGCGCGCGGCAGCGCCTCGTCCGCCGCCGCCAGCCCCGGCACCCAGGCGCGATCCCACTCGTACACCAGCCACTTCGCGGGTGAACGCCCCAAAGCGCCCACAAAGGCCGCCACCGGCAGTTCGCCCTCGCCGAGCGCGCAGGGCTTGCCGCCGGCGAGGTCCTTGACGCGCGCCGCGGCCAGTCGCCGCCCCAGCGCCGCAACCCCCACCTCCGGCGCCTCGCCCGCGTTCGCCGCGGGCGCGATGGAATAGCACGCCGCGAGGTCCTTGGAGTCCACCGCGTCGAGGACCTCGGCGACGTCGGCGCCACGCGGCAGCGACCCGCTGTTCTCGAGGAGCAGAAGGACGCCGGTGTGATGCGCCGCGTCCGCCGCGTAGCGGAGCCGGTCGATCATCCGCCGCTTCGCCAGCCGCCCCGCGCGCGCCCGCTCGGGCAGGTCGTGCCCGAAGATGCGCACGGTCGGGGCGCCGACCTCGACGGCCAGGTCGATGAACGGCTTAGTGTCGCGGACGCTCCGGTCGTCGGCGGGCAGCGCGTGCCCGAGCGCCGGCGGGAACACCTCGTGGTCGTAACGCAGCCCGGTCGCCAGTCCGGCGCACTCGATGCCGCGGTCCTCGAACATCCGGCGCACCTTCGCGCCGGCGGTCAGCCCCGGCTCGCAGGCGAACTCGCCCCCGCCGTAGCCGAACGAGCGGAACTCCACGCCCTCAAAGCCGTGGTCCACCGCGGCGTCGAGGACGCGCGTGATGGTCCAATCGGGGCAGGCAACGGTGCTGAACGCCAGTCGGGCCATCGTGGTCGGTGCGCCTCCGCGCGCGGGGTTCATGTCGGCCGGTCCGCCGCAGCGGCCCGCCTCAGGGCCTGCCTCCGGCGGCCCCAGCATACCCGCCCCCGTCGCCGCCCGGCGCGCCGTCCGGGCCCGCGGGCCGGTCCCTGGGGTCGATCCATCGGGGGAGCCCCTCGTGCCAGATCGTCTGGGTGGGGAACGCGAACTGCACCCCGCGCTCGCGGAACGCGCGGATGATCTTGAGGTTGATGCTCTGCTGCGTGTCCAGGTACAGCGCCATATCCGGCTTGGTGACGAAGTACACGCTCTCGAACTCCAGCCAGGCGTCCTTGAAGCGGGCGAAGTGCGTGCGGTCGTGACGAGCCAGGGGCTCGGACTCGATGATCGAGCGGATGAGCGCCGGCAGACCCTCCAACTGCTCGATCTCCGTGTCGTACGTCACCGCGAGCGTGAAGACGGCCCGCCGCTGCTGCATGCGCTTGTAGTTCTGCACGCGGCTTCCCAGCAGGTCCGAGTTCGAGAACACCAACTGCTCGCCCGACAGCGCCCGCACCCGCGTGGTCTTCAGGCCCACGCGCTCCACCGTGCCCATCTGCTGGCCCACGATGATGAAGTCCCCAACCTCAAAGGGCTTGTCCAGCACGATCGTCAGCGAGCCGAATAGGTCGCCCAGGATGTTCTGCACCGCCAGGGCGATCGCGATCCCCCCGATGCCCAGGCTCGCCACCATCGCCGTGACGTCCACCCCCATGTTGTCCAGCGCCATCAGCGCGATCACCGCGTACACCAGCAACAACGCGATGAACTTCAGCACGCCCACGCCCGTCTTGAGCGCCTCGCGCGTCGCCGCGGCGTCGGCGTCCTCACGCCCCTTGGCCAGGAGCCGCTCCAGTGCGAACTCCACCACCACCGACGCGAGCATCCCCGCCTGCACCGCGAAGGCGATGACCAGCGCCACCCGCAACGCCTGGTCCAGCTGCGCCGGCAGCGCCAGCAGCAGCGACCCGGCGTACACGCCCGCCGCCACCGCGAAGAACCCCCGCACCCGGCCGAGCATCGCCGCCAGTAGATCGTCCCAGCGGTTGACCGTGCGCTGCGAAACCTTGCGCAAACGCGACAGCGCGACGGAACGAACGATCTTCACCGCCAGATACACCAGCGCCGCCAGACCCGCCGCCGCGATCCAAACCGCCAACGCATTGCCCAGCACGACCTCCGATGCCCAGGAGCCCTCCCCGAAAATCTGAGCCGCGGCGTCGTTCACCACCTTTACCGCCTCGTCCGCGCGCGCCGCGGGCGCCACCTCCACCACTTCCACCGTCGTCCCTGCGTCCACAGCGCCCGAGGCCGATTCCTGCGCCATCTCCGTTCCTCCGTTTCCAGGTTGATCACGGACCCTTCGCCTGCGCACGAAGGCGGTCGAGTGCGCATCATTGACCCCCGACCGGCCGGCTTCCACCCGCCGGCGACGTCACAGACCCGCGAGGCGTTCTATGAGGGCGGCGTCATCCGGCAGCAGCCCGCTCTGCGGGAGCCGGCGCAGCGTCTCCCGCCAGTCCCCCGCCGTGTCGCGGTACGCCTCGCGCAGCAGCGGCTCGGCCTCCCCCACGCGCCCCGCGCCGATCAGAGCCACCGCCGCCCAGAACGCCATCTCCGAGTTTCCCGGCGCCAGCGCCCGCGCGGCGCCGAACTCGCGGACCGCGCCGTCCACGTCCCCGCGCTCCATCGCCAGATCGCCCGCGTTCATCCGCTCGTAAGCCCGGTGCAGGCGCAGCAGCCGCTCCAATTCCGCGATGGGGTCCGCGTGGTCCTCGATCCGAAGGTCCACAAGCCGGTCCGCCCACGGGCGCTCGCTCGCCTCCGCGCGCACCACGATCAGCGCCGCGGACTGCTTGCCCCGGATGTCGCCCCCGGCGCCCTCCGCGGCCCGGAGCGCCGCCGCGAGCCGCTCGGCCAAAGGACGGTCCGCCGTCGCCTCGAACGCCGCGCCCATCGCCTCCGGAACGCCCTTGCGTCGCATGAGGTTCGCCTGGCACGCGTACGCCGTGCCGTCCGCGAGTTTCTGGATCACGTGCCCTGCCTCGGCGATGCAGCGCTCCCCCGTGTGCACCGCGGCGCCGCCCCGTGCATCCACCATCGCCACCTGGCGCAGCGCCTCGCCCTCGTCCTGTCCCAAGAGTTCGTCGAGCGCGTCGCCCGCGCGGACGCCGCCGCGCATCAACCCGAGCCCCTTCGGCCCGTACGAAACTTCCACCAGACTCTGCGTGGCCACCGCGCCCACGCCGGCCTCGGCCCACGGCACGATCGGCCCGACGCTGAACCAGTGCGACTGCACCGCCACGCCCATCTCGCCGGTCTTGCCGTCGCGCGCGACGATGGAGTACGTCGCCACGGGCCGCACCGTGTGCGGCCCCGGCGCGACGCCCACGGCGTTCCGTCCGCCCGGCCCGGCGGCGCAGCCCGAGAGCGCCGCCGCGAACAGCCCTGCAACGATGATCCTCGCGCGGTTCATGCCGCCATCGTAACCGGCTCAGGCCGGGGCGGGCTCGCAGGCGTTGATCCGGTCGATGAGCAGGCGGATGAGCCCGTATTGCCGCCGCGTGTGCGTGAACGCGATGCGGGGCAACTCGGCGTGGTCGTCCTCGACGTCGTACCGGGCCCGCTGCACGATCCGTCCGCCGCGCACCAGCCCGGCGAACTCATCGTGCAGCCGCTCGACGTCCTCATCGCGGAGCCGGTGATTGAGGCGCACCACGAAGTCGTCGCGCACGTACCGCGACGAGTGGTAGTTGCGGTAGAACCTCGCGATGTGGTCCGCCGCGTCGTTGGGATTGTCGGCGATGTAATAGAGGTTGCGATCCTCGGGGCTGATGAAGCCCAGGTCCAGCAGCGAACGGCGGTTGAAGGTCTCCCAGTGCCGCCAGTACGAGCCGTTCTCCCCTTCGACCATCACGATGGGCTTCGGCGCCGCCTTGCCCGTCTGCACGAGCGTCAGCACCTCGTAGGTCTCGTCCATCGTGCCGAAGCCGCCGGGAAACGACACCACCGCGTCCGCCTGGCTCACGAACATGACTTTGCGCGTGAAGAAGTAGCGGAACTTCATCAGTTTCGAGTCGCCCGCGATGATCGCGTTGGCGTTGGTCTCGAACGGCAGGTGGATCGACAGGCCGAACGAACTCTCCTTGCCCGGGCCCTCGTGGCCCGCGCGCATGATGCCGTCGCCCGCGCCGGTGATCACCAGCCAGCCCATCGCCGCCATCAGGCGCGAGTACACGACCGCCGCCTGGTAGTCCGGGTGCCCCGGAGGCGTGCGCGCCGAGCCGAAGATCGACACCCGCCGCTTGCCCGGGTACGCCGCGAACACGCGGTACGCGTGGCGCAGTTCCTTCAGCGCCCCGCCCATCAGTTTCATCTCGCCGGAACTCCGCCCGTCGCGCACGAGCGAGAGCGACGTGACCATCATGTCGCGCAGGAGTTTCGCCTGGAACGTCCCCGGCTCGGCCCCGGCCTCGGCGATCAGTTCGTCCAGACGCGCCAGCAGCGTCTCGTCCGCCGGCACGTCAGAGAAATCGGGCGTGAAATCCTGCTCTTGAGGCGCGTTGGTCATCGATGCTCCGGCGCTAGGGTCGCTCATCCGGGATGCTCGGCCGGATCGGCCGGCGGTCGTCCGCTCCCGGACCGAGGATACTCTCGAGCAGCCGGCGAGTTCCCGTGAGTTGCTCCACCCCGAAGTCCGGCTCCGCCAGCGTCCCCGTCACGCTGATCGTCGCCAACTCGTCGCGGAGGCCCTCGAGCAGGTCGCTCACCAGCAGCAGCCGGCGCTTGCTGCGGCTCGTAAACCGCAGGTCCAGCCCCAGATCCGACCATTGCAGGGACCCGCGCCCCACGATGTCCACCGCGCCCGACGCCACCCCCAGATCCTCGAAAGTCACCGTGTCCCCGTCGATGTAGAACGCCGCCCGCGCCTCATCCAGCGGCTCGCCCGAGGGAATCTGAAGGTTCGAGAGTTCGATCAACTGCAGCAGCAGCGGCAGCCGGATCACCCGCCCGCCCGACACCGTCGCCGAGCCCCGACCGATCCGAGTGTCCGGCGCGCCCACCAAGCCCTCAATCGACAGCGACGCGTCCACCAGCCCCCGGTCCGTCGCAGGCGCCCCGCTCGCCGGCTCGGTCCCGGGGGCGATCGGCCTTACTCCTTCCGCCGGACGCGGCGTGAGGTCCGCCAGCAGCGACCCGAAGTTCACCCCCGCCGCGCGCACGCTCGCCTCGTACCGCCGCAGCCCCGCGCCGCCCGCCGCCGGCGCGATCCGCGCCGTGCCGGCGATGCGCCCCGTGTGCGCGTCGGCCTCGAACACCGGGATCAGCGCCTCGCCCTCGCTCTGGCCGGACACCACCCGCGCTCTGGCGTTGGTGGTCCGCAGGCCCGCCACGCGCAGGGACTCCGCGAAGAAACCCAGGTCGATGTGCATCGAAAGGCCCGGCCGCCGCTCCACCCGCACCGAAGCCGATCCCGTCGCCTCGGTCACCGACAGGCCGGGCTCGAACGACGCACGCTCGAAACCGATCAACCCGTCAAAGAGCAGCGACGGCTCCACGCCCTCCGCCACGTCGTAACGCAGCGTCGCGTCCGTCAGCCGCACCGGCCCGTCCGTCCGCACATCGAGTTGGCGCAGAACCTCCGCCACCGCCTCCGGCAGCGCCGCCTGCACCCGTTCGTCGAGGCGCGACGCCGCCGCGCCGATCGTCAGGTCCAGCGACGTCTCGCCCGACGATCGCCACGGCCCCGACGCCGTCACCATCCAGTCGTCCGAACGCAGCGTCAGTTCGTCGATCGAGCCCGTCACCCCCGCCGGCGCCCCCGGCCCCAACGGCGCCGTGAACGACACCGCGCCCTCCGCGCTCGGGAAGTCCATCGTCAGCCCGTCCCGAGTGAACGCCAGCGCCCGAGGGCGAATCTCCGCGCTCAGACGCGCCGGCTCGCCCGGCGCCGTGTCCAGCGTCGCGTCGAGATCGAAGACCCCCCGCGCCCCGACGGCGTCCAGCCACCGCCCCGCCTCCTGATTCCGGTCCGAGAGCGTCGACCGCACCAGCGCCGACTCCACCGGCGCGCCCTCCAGAAGCAGGTGCAGCGACGCCGGCTCGTCCTGCGGCGTCCCGGGGAAATGCAGCGCGCCGTTGAGCGTCGCGTGCCCCGCCGGCGCGCCGCCGAACGCCAACGACGTCGTGAGGTCGTCGAACACAACGCGCCGCTCCGAAACCGTCGCGCCCCCTTCCACCAAACCCGTCTCAAGACGCCGGCCGTACAAATCGAACGCGAAGCCCTCGGCCCGCTCGATCCGCGCGTCGATCTGCACCGCGCCCGTCGAGGCCCCTTCCTCGATCGCCGCCGAGCCGATGGCGATCCGCGCATCGATCAGCCCCGAGGGGTTTCGCGTCGCGCGCAGTTCCGACATCACCGCGCCCGCCTCCGGCGAGAGCGCCGTGACCACGCGCTCGATCGGCGCGCGCAGGTCCAGACGCGTCAACGCGATCTCCGACTCGAACGACGCGGCCCGGCCCTCTCGCGGGAACTGCGCCTCGGCGCGGATGTCCACCCGCCCCTCGCCGATCAGCCCCGTGAGCGACTCGATGTAAAGCCCGCGCTCCGAGATGTTCACCTCCCCCGTCAGCCCCGCCACCAGCGGCTCGTCCGGCATCGCCCCAGTCGCCGGGTTGTCCGGACGCGCCGCCAGGCCGTCCAGACGCACCGCCACGTCGAACCCCACCTCGCCCTCGCCCCGCGGCGTGATGTGCGCGGCGCAGTCCACGCCGCCCTCGAGCCGAAGCAGCCGGAGAAGGCGAGGCGCCGAGAACGCCGCATCAGGATCGCCCGGCGCCGCCTGGATCAGCAACTCATCCACCGGCGCGTCCGTCGCCGCGACGAAGATCTCCGGCTCGAACACCGACCGTCCCGCCGCCTCCAGACAGATCCTCGCCACCAGCGAGCCCCGCGCGCCCGTCAGCCCTTCGAGCACCGGAATATCGACATCCGCGAACTGGTCCCCGATCCGAACATCCACGTTGCTCGCCATCACCGGGTACGGAAACGACCGCACCAGCAGCCCCGCGCTCGGGAGCGTGACATGGATGTCGCGCTGCCAGGGCGAATCCGGCCCGAACGGTCGATGGATGCGGATCCGAAGCGCCGCCAGACCACCCGGATCAAACACCGGGATGGTGAGCCGCCGCTCCAACTCTCGCGCTTCGCCCGCCAGCGCGTCGCGCGCGGGGCCAGGCGGGTCCGCCATGAGGCGCGGCATGACCTCCGCCAGCCGCGCCGCGGCCGCCGCTCGCGCCGCCGACGGCTGCAGCAGCCCCGCCTCCACCAGCCGCGCATACGCCTCCCGGTCCACCAGCGCCCCCACGATCTCGCGGCGCGACTCCGGCATCGAGCGCTCAAACTCCTCGTCAATCGGCACATCCGCGAACGTGATGTTGAGGTTTACCTCCGCGCCCTCGCTCGGAGGGCGGATCACCCCGTCCGCGAACAGTTTCGCCCCCGTCGTTCCCACCCCAGTGATGCTCTCGATCCGGATCTCCTGATCGTCGAACTCCACGAGGCCGCTCAGCGAGCGCACCGGGTAGGTGAAGTCCTCGTACGCCGCGGCGCCGTTGCGGAACCGCAGCGACCCGCTCACCGACGGCTGCGCCGGCCCTTCCGCCGTCGGCGCCCCGCGGCGCACAGTGACCTCGGCGTCGATGATCGCCGTGGGCCCGGAGAACGTCGCGAACCGCCGGCGCACGCTGTCCGGCGCGAAGGGCAGCAGTTCCGGGCTCGTCGCGACGGTGAACCCGTCCACCGTGCGGAAGTCCATGCGGAACGGCGCATCCAGCCCCAGGCCCTCCGTCACGAACGAAACCTCGTACGTCAGGTCCTCGATCGAGCCACGAAGCCCCCGCGCCTGCACGCCCGTCGCGTCGAAGCGGATCTTCCCCGACGTGTTCCTCATCTCCATCCTGCGCGGCGGGGCGAGCATCGCCCGAACCTGCCCGGGCCCCGGCTTGGCGTCCACCGGCAGCAGCATCCCCACGTTCTCCAGCGTCAGGATCGCCACCACGCCCCCCGCACGCGTGAACCCGAACTCCGTCTCCCGGATCACGCCCTCGATCCGCAGTTCTCGCAACTGATCGCGGTACCGCGCCGGCGCCGTCCGCTCCGTCCAACGCGACAGGTCCACGTTCAGCAGGCGCAGGTTCCCCTCCACGTTCGCCGTGTCCACCGAACCCGCCAGGATCAGAGGGTCCCGCGAAGGCCGGCCGTCGCTGCGCAGGTCCACAATCTCGCGCAGGGAGATGTCGTAGATCGTGGGCTGATCCTTGCGCGGCGTCGCGCCGCCCTCGATCGGCGCCTCGTGCAGCGCCGCGTACGCGCTCCGAGTGTGCTCGCCGAACTCCAGGATCCCGTCCACCACCGTGACCGTCGGCAGCGCGCCCACCGCGCCCGCCGACGCCGACCCGCCCGGGAACGCCTGGATGTTCAGCGTGTCGTCTTCGAGCGACTGGCTCAGCCGAACCCGCGGACGCACCAGCGTCACCCGCGTCATCCTGAGTTCCCCGCGGACCATGTCGCTCCAGTCGATCCGCGCCTCCAGCCGCCTGGCCCGCAGCGCCTCGGCCGCGTCACGCTGCACGCCCGGCAACGAAACCCGCAGGTTGCGGATCACGATCCGGCCGTCCGGCTCGAGGATCACCCGCCCCATGGCCACATCCACGCCCAGCGCCGCCTCCAGCCGCGGCTCGACGAACGCCCGCAGCACCCACGTGCGCGTCAGGATCACCCCCAGCGCGAGCACGACCAAGAGCGGCGTCAGAACGAACCGGCGCAGCCGCCCACGCTTCCGCGGCGGACGCGCCGCGCGCCCCGCGGACGCCGAACTGGAAGGAGGGGCCGTCATGCCTCGGAACGGATGACCGTCACGCGTGCAGTGTAGTCGGCGCCCCGGCCAACCCCCGAGCCGCCGTCCCCAGCCCCGCTCCGCCGGTTAGAATGGCCCCACGCGCTCGTAGCTCAGCTGGATAGAGCGGCGGTTTCCTTTGGACGGCGGCCCGCAACGGCGGGGGACAAAAAAGGG
>JACVCK010000086.1 GCA_016742055.1 Phycisphaerales bacterium | reverse complement strand
GCGTCGGATAGCCCGTCACCACCACCACGCACAGGCGCGGCCAGCGCCGGCGCACCTCCTCCAGCACCTGCTCGCCGCTGTGCCGGCCCATCTTCATGTCCAGCAGCAGCACGTCCGGAAGCCGCTCCTCGCACGCGCGGTAGCACTCCTCGGGCGTCGCCGCGATCCGCACCTCGTGGCCCTCCGACTCCAGCGCCTCCCGGATGAACTCGCGGAAGTCCGGGTCGTCGTCGAGCGCGAGCGTCGAGAGCGACGCGCGCTCCGGCGAGTCCGAGTCTATTCCGTCGTGCGGGTCGCTCACGTGATCTGCTCCGATGGGCCGACGCCAGCGTACCGAGCGCTCGCCTCCCGCGGAGCCGCCTCGCCCATCGGCAGCATGATCTCGAAGACCGCCCCCGTCCGCCGCGACGCCAGCGGCGGATCCACCCCCACCGGCGCCCCGTTCCGCGCGAGGATCACGCCCCCGTGCTCACGAATGATCCCCTCCGCCACCGCGAGCCCCAGCCCCGTCCCCCGCGCGTCCAGACGCGTGGTGGTGAACGGCTCGAACAGCCGCGGCAGGACCTCCGGATCAATCCCCGGCCCGTCGTCCGCCACCGTGATCGACGCCCAGCGGTCCCCGTCGCGCACGGACCGCTCCACCGACACCGCGATCGACCCCGCGCCGGCCGGCTCGCCCCGCGCGTGCACGATCGCGTCGGCGCTGTTGCGCAGCAGGTTCACGAACACCTGCGAGAGCCGGTCCGCGTCGCCGTCGAGCGTCAGGTCCGGGTCCACACGGTTGACCAGAGCCACCGAACGCGCTTCGCGGTCGATGCTCACCAGCGTCCAGGCCTCATCCACCAGCGCCCGCAGGCGCACCGGCTCGCGCTGCGGCGGGCGCACCCGCGCAAAGTCCAGCAGGCTCTCGCTCAGTTTCTCCAGCCGGCGCACGACCCGCACCATCAGCGCCGCCTGCTCGGGGCTCACGCCCTGCTCCGGCGCCGACGCCAGCCGTTCGGCCTGGCCCTTGAGCACCGCCAAGGGCGTATTGAGTTCGTGCGCCAGCCCCGCCGACATCATGCCCAGCGACGCGAGCCGGTCCTGATCCGCCAGGTTCTGCCTCGCCGTCTCCAGGAGGTGGTTCTTGCGCTTGAGTTCCACCGCGACGACTTCCAACTGATCCAGCGCGTGCGCCAGCGCCTTCTCCTGCCGGCGCAGTTTGATGATCGACTCGTTCCGCGAGCGCATGATCTCGCCGAGTTCGTCCGCCGGGATGTCCGGCGCGGGGATCAGTTCGTGCTCGCGGTCGCCGGCCTGCACCGCGTGGTCGGCGTCCAGCAGCCGTCGGATCGGCCGGTACACCTGTCGCGGCAGCACGAACAACTCCAGCATCAGCGCGATCAGGAAGTACACGCCCAGAAGCGCCGAGGTCAGCAGCAGGTACAACTTCCACACCGCAGCCCTCGCCGAGAGCGATCGCGCCGCGGACGAGTAATACAGCCCCGTGCCGGAGTCCCACCGCACCACGCGGGGCCAGCCGGCCCGGGTCTCGGTCAGCACGTTCTCCCCCGCGCGTCGGACCGCCTCGTCCGCCTCGCCGGGCGTCAGCCCCAACTCCAGCGCCGTGCCCGCGCCCAACTCCAGGCCCTCGATCCGCGCCGGAACCTCCGCGCCGCCAGCGTTCACGAGCATCTCCATGCCCACGATCGCCTCGGTCCGCTCCGCCTCCAGGACCAGGTCGCGCACCGCCCAGCCGATCAGCAGCAACAGGACCGCGGCCAGCCCCAGCGAGAAGCAGGTGTGCAGGAGGATCAGTTTCTTGCGAATGCGCATCTCCCCCAGCAGCCGCCGGCGCAGGGGGCGCCGGCCCGCCGCTGGACGGTCGGCGCCCCGGGGCGATCCGGCCCCGGCGTCGCGCCCCTGCGTTTCCGGCTCGAAAGGCATGCGCAATCGTCGGCGCGCCCGGTCCCCCGGGCAAGCGCCCAAACCCGGGCCCCGATTCCGCCGATAACCCCAGCGGGGCGGGATCCACCCCGTCTCGGAGGCGCGCGTGCGACGGCTCAATTGGTCTTGGAGGGCGAACTTCCCCGCGATCGTCATGGTCGTGGGCGCGCTCGCGCTGTTCTGGTCCAGCATCGCGCCCGACGTCCGAGGCGCCCTGCTGGTCGCGCTCGCCGTGGTTATTCTGGCGCTCGTGCGGTCCGGACGCAGCGCCCGACGGACCCGCATCGCGCTCGAAGAGAACGAGCGCGCGATCGCCGCGGTCCGCGCCCGAGGCGCCGCGGAACGACAGCGGCGCCGATCGGAGCGCTCCCCATCGCCGCCACCCCTGCGCCTCGTCCCCACCGACCCGACGCCGAGCCCTTCGCGCTCGTCGTCGCCGGCGTCCAACTGACCGCCGAGCGCGTCGACCGGCCCCTGGCCTACCGTCTGCGCGAGCGCATGCTGCGCGCCGCGGACCTGATCGCGCCCGGCGCCGGCGAGGTCGTCGTGTGCAGCGACGTCTGGTGGCTCAACACCGAAGAGGCCCAGCGGCTGCCCACCGTCAGCGTCGGCGCGCCCGAGGTCAACGCGCTTTCGGCCTACCTCGCGGTGCGCTTGCCCTCCGCATTCAGCATCGAAAGCGCGCTCGCCGTCCTGCTCGATCTGGACTCGCCCAACCTTCAGGCCTGCTGCTGGGGCGCCTCGCCCGTGGGCACGGCCTCCGCGGTGGACGCCTTCACCGACCGCTACCTCGGCGCGTTCGTCGAGCGCGCGCTCGAGGAAGCCGGCGCCTGAGCGCTCACTTGCCGATGCAGAAAGTCGCGAAGATCCGCCCGATCACGTCGTCCGGGTGGACCCGGCCGGACAACTCCCCGAGGGCGTCCACCGCCTCCCGCAGCGCCTGGGCCACCACCTCAGGACGGGCCAGCGCGCCGCGCTCGCCCGCGCCCACCGCTTGGAGCGCCTCGCCCAGTGCCGCGTCCGCGCGGCGCAGGGCCGACCGTCGTCGCGGCGCGAGGGCCGCCTCCACGCCCCCTCTCGCCTCGCGTGCGAACGCCTGGTCCGCGATCGCTCGGCGCAGCGCGCCCAGCCCCCGTCCATCCAGCGCGCACACCCGCAGCGGCGCGCCGGCGCTCTCTTCGCCCGCGCCGAGCGCCAGGTCCGCCTTCGTCCGCAGCCGGATCACCGCCCGCGCGTGCTCCACGCCCGGCAGCGCAGGGAACCGGCCCGTGGGATCGCAGTGCACCACGACATCCGCGGCCGCGATGGCCGCCGCGGCGAGCCGCTGCGCGGCGGCGTCCGCGCCGCCCCGCGCCGCCAGGGCGCCGTCCAGCCCGGCAAGGTCCACCAGCGCGACGCCGCCCGCGCCGACGCGCTCGGCGCCCAGGTCCAGACTCTCCTGGATGGCGTCCCTGGTCGCGCCGGGAATCGGCGACGCGACCGACCTTGCGCGCCCCAGCAGCGCGTTGAAGAGCGTGGACTTGCCCGCGTTGGGCGCGCCGGCGAGCACGACCCGCGCCTCGCCTGCACCCGCACGCTCGCCCTCGCCGATCCGCGTGTGCCCGCGCAGCGCCGTCAGACGCGCCCGCAGCGCCGGGCCGTCGATCGGCGTCACGTCCTCCTGATCCGTGAAGTCAATCCCCGACTCGACCAGGGCGAGGAGGTTCGCGGCCTCGTCCAGCCATGCCGCGGCGGTCCGGCCGCTGGCGCCGTCCCGCAGCCGGTGCGCCGCCTCGAGTTCTTCGCGCGTGCGCGCGCCGATCAGCGCCCCCACCGCCTCCGCCTGGTCGAGGTTCATCCGCCCGTTGAGAAAGGCCCTCGCCGTAAATTCCCCGGGCTCGGCGTGACGCACGCCCGGCGATTCGAGGAGTTTTCGCAGCGCCTGGCGAACTACAAACGGGTTGCCGGGCAGCAGCAACTCCGCGGAGTCCTCGCCCGTGTACGATCGGCCCGCCCACGACACCATGCACAGAGTCGGGAGAGGATGGGGAAACGCCGTCAGGCGCGCCGTCACGCATCGCGGCGCCCCAATTGACAACTTATCCACCTCGACGCCCAGCGCTGCGATGGCCGCGTGGGCCCCGGGGCCGGAGAGGCGCAGGATCGCTCGAATCCCCCTCCCCGAGCCGGAAGCGGCCGCCGCGATGGTGTCGCCGATGTGCACCCGTGGCCCCTCCGGGGCAGGACTTCACTGGGAGTTCAGGAACCGTTAAGGATGCGCGAGGAATGCGCTCATTCGCGCTCGACGGTATTGTAAGCCCGACGGGGGGCGCTTAAGTTCCAGCCCCCTCAGGGCGCACACGAGCGTTCGCGTCGCACAGAGGGACAACTCGAGAGAAGGAGACACGAATGAAGAAGTTTCTGATCACCGGCGCGGTCATTGCCGCCGCCTCGGGCGTGGCCTCGGCCCGCTCGAACTCGGACTTCGGCAACCTCGCCCAGTGGACCTTTGAAGTCTCGCAGCCCGCCAATGGCGGCCCGCACTTCGCCGAGGGCGGCATCTTCGCCGCCTCCTCCACCGCCACCGGCGCGACCGGCGGCACGTACAGCAGCCCGGTGGGCAACGGCTCGTCCCGCTCGTTCTCCTCGAACGGCTGGGACACAGGGGACTTCTATGAGTTCCGCACCAGCACCCTGGGCTACACGGGCCTGACCCTGTCCTTCGATCATGTCCGCTCGAGCACCGGCCCCGGCGTGTTCGACCTTGTCGCCAGCACGGACGGCGTGAACTTCATCACGCTCGTGGACGACTTCTCCGCCCGCGTCAACTCGAGCCCCAACTGGTCTTCGGGCGGCCCCCGCGTCACTGACGACATCTTCAAGACGACCCTCTCGGCGACGTTGGACAACCAGGCCCTGCTGGTGTTCCGCATCGTCTCCCAGGTCACCGCCGCCTCGACCGGGACCTACCGCATCGACAACGTCTTCCTCAACGGCGTGGAGATCCCCGCCCCCGGCGCCGCCGCTCTGATGGGCCTTGCCGGCCTGATGGGCGCCCGCCGCCGCCGCGCCTGATCCGAACCGATCAGACGCACCTCGATCGACTCCCGAATCAAGAGCCCGGCGCCGCGATGCGCCGGGCTTTTTTGTTTTGAGGATCCTGGCGCGGGCCCGCGGGCGCCGGCTCAGCCGCCACGCTTCTTGTACTTGCGGTCGCCCTCTTCTCGATGCTTGGCGAAGGGGTTGGCCGGCGCCTCGTTCCGCACGCGCTTCACGCCGATCGGCCGGCGCTTCTTGGGCGGCTGGAGGTCGAGTTGGTTGATGTGCGCCCGCACCCAGCGGCTCTCGATGATCGCCAGCGACGAGTTGGTCACGAAGTAGATGGCGAGCCCCGAGGGCGCGTTGTACATGAACACCGGGAACATGACGACCATCATGAACTTCATGATCTTCTGCTGCTGCTGCATCTCGGGCGTCATGGCCGCCGTGGTCGGCGGCGTCATGTACTTCTGCTGGATGTAGAACACCACGCCCAGCACGAGCGGCAGGATGTTGATCCCGCTGATCGGCCCCATCAGATTGCTGATGAGCGGGATGTTGAACCCTGTTCCGAACGTGATGAAATGATCCGGCGCGCTCAGGTCCGCCAGGAACTCCCACCGCCCCGCGGTCAACTTCTGGAACAGCCCGAAGAACGCCGGCTGGTGGCGCAGTTCGAAGTTGAAGTACAGCATCGCGTACAGCGCGATCCACACCGGGGTCTGGAGGAACATCGGCAGGCAGCCCAGGGCCCCGGTGAAGGACACGCCCTCCTCGCGCATCAACTTCACCATCTCCTGCTGGAGCGCCTTGGGGTCGTCCTTGTATTTCTCCTTCAGCGCCTGCTGCTTGGGGCCCAGGGCCTGCATCTGCTTGCCGAACCGCGCCATCGCGATCTGGGAGCGGCGCGTCACCGGGTGCAGCACAGCGCGGACCACCAGCACGAGCATCATGATCGCCAGCGCCCAGTCGAACACCACGTACTGCTCGACCAGACGCAGGAACCACAGCAGCGCCAGCGCCAGGGGCTGGAACGTGCACGGCGCGCACATGCCGCCCAGGTTGTAGATCACGATGTCCGCCATGTTCAGCGCCCGGAACAGCGCCTCGCCCGACAACTCCGCGTCGTGCAGCGGGCCGGCGTACGCGCCGAGCGCGTTCGTGCCCGTCCCGCCCGGCGCCACGGCCTGCGCGGGGCTGGACAACTGCAGGATCAGCGTTCCGGATTTCTCGTCCGGGCCGATCAGGACGCCGTGGACCTGCTCCACCGCGTGCAGGCGCTTGTCGAGACTGGTCGGAACGTCCACCGGAACGTCCAGCAGCGGGTGCACCACAAAGGCAAAGTACCGGGCCGTCGTGCCGATCCACACCAGTTCCTGATCCGGGTCCGCGAAGCGCTCCGAGCGCCACACCGGCTCGCCCTTGAGCGCCGCGCGGATCACCGTCGAGCGGCTGACGAGTTTGCTGTCGGCCACCACGATCTGTCGCGACGGGTCCATCGTGGGGCTGAGCAACTTGCCCACCCGCACCCGGCGGGGGTCCAGCGAGTAGCCCGTCATTTCCCGGGGCAGGTCCGCGGGGCCGTAGGTGTACCAGCGCACCAGCAGCGTCCGGCCGCTCAGGTTTTCGATCGTCTGATGCACCCGGATCCCGAAGGAGCCGGGGTCCATTTCGTAGCGCTTGATCAGCCGCGCCGCGACGCCGCCGTCTTCCGCTTCCAGCACGGCTTCGAACGCGCCCGGGGCCGTCTCACGCCAGAAACTTCCGCCTCCCGGCGCGATCCGCAGGTCCACGAACTGGCTTCGACCGCCGCCGGGCTCGGCAATCTCCACCCCCACCGTCGCGAGCGGGCTCACCACCACCGAACGCCCGTCGGCCAGCGGCACGCGGGTGCGGCTCTGGATCGGGTAGGGCTGGGTCCGGCGGGTGTCCACGAAGTGGTCCGCAAGGGTGATCGTCTCGATGCCGGCGCCGTAGTGCGTGAACGTCAGGAGCGCCCGGTAGCCGCTCGCGGCGTCGTCGCCCCCGATCCAGGACAACGGCGCGCCGTTGACCGCCTCCACGCGCGCCCGCAGCGTCCCCAACTCCGAGGTCGGAGCGGTCGTGGGCTCGATGGCCGGAGGCGTCGCGGCGGGCGCGGGCTCCGGGACCGGCGCGCGATCCGTCTCCGCGGGGGCCGCCTGCGGCGGCGAGGCCGGGATCGCCCGGGCGCCGTCCGCCTGCGTGCTGGCGTCGGGGGCGGGCGCGGCGCCCGAGCCCGTCGGCGACGACGCTCCTCCGGATCGCAGGGAGCCGACGAAGATCATCGCGCAGATCGCGAGGCCGATGAGCGAGATCACGGCGGTGAGGACCGCGCGACGGGCAGGATTGGCGGGAGGGGGCATTGTGTGGGCGGAGGAAAAAGGGAGGGCGTCTGCGCCGCCGCGAGTCCGCGCGGCGGGGCGGTGACGATAGCAGTTTCTTCGCAGGCCGCCGGGCCCGGCCGGGCTCAGCGTCCCTCGTAGAGCCGCTCGCCCAGCCAGTCGCTCAGTTCCGGGATGCTCTTAATCTTCTCGGCGGTCGCCGCGACGTCGTATTCGACCCGCACGAACTCGACGGACAGGTCCCCGTTGGCGTGGAGGACGGCGAAGGAGGCCCGGGGGTCGTGGTCGCGGGGCTGGCCTACGGAACCCACGTTGATCAGGGCCTTCTCGCCGGTGGTGACCGTGTAGACCCTCCGACCCAGTTCATCGGGCGAGTAGAAGTCCGGTTCGTCGGTGAACACGCCCGGCACGTGCGTGTGGCCGACGACGCCCACGCGGTCGATGCGGTCGAAGATCTGCTTCATCTTGTCCGCGGCGGTCATCACGTCGTCGGGGAAGACGTATTCGTTGATCGGCCGGCGCGGGGAGCCGTGGACCGCCAGCACGGGGATGTCGCTGCCCTGCGGCGCCTCGACCACGCGAACGCGGAGCCGGCCCAGGAAGTCGTACCGGCGCGCCTTGGCGGCGGCGTCCGGCTCGGCGTCGAACTGCTCCCGGGTCCAGTACGCCGCCGAGGCGGCGGCGGGGTTGAAGTTGGTGGGCTCGTAGAGCACGCCGAAGTCGTGATTGCCCATGAGCGACCAGGCGCAGCGTTGGGCGACGAGGTCCACGCATTCGAGCGGGTCGGGCCCGTAGCCGATGATGTCGCCGAGGCAGATGATGCGCTCGATGCCCCTGCGATCGATTTCGGCGAGGACCGCGCGCAACGCCGCGGCGTTTCCGTGGATATCGCTGATGACGGCGGTCTCGGCCATAGGGGATCGGTCGGCGGGGAGGGCCCCGAATGGTGCAAGTGGGGCGCGGAAACCGCCGATGCTAGTGGCCCGCCCGGACGGGAGCAACGCCGCCCTCGCCGCCTGAAGGGGGTGAAGTCGGCGCCCGGCCCCGCCCGTGGCCAACGGCCGCCCCGGTTGCCGCTCGTCGGGGGACGTCTATGATCGCCGCTGCGGTCTTTGCGGCCGCCCCCCGAGCCCTGCGCCAGAACTGCGAAGGAACCAGCATGCCCGCAGCCCCGATCCAGTACCAGCGCACCCGCGAGATGACGATCGACGAACTCCTTCTGGAGAATCGGGTCGTCTTCCTCATCGGCGAGATCAACCACGCGTCCGCCGCGCGGGTGATGATGCAGATGCTGTACCTCGAGAACCAGAAGCGGGGGCAGGACATCAACTTTTACATCAACTCCCCCGGCGGAGCGGTGGACGACACGCTGGCCATTTATGACACCATGCGGTTCCTGTCCTCGCCCGTGGCCACGTACTGCATGGGGCGCGCCTACTCGGGGGGCGCGTTGCTTCTGACCGCCGGGGCCAGCGGCAAGCGCTACTGCCTGCCTCACGCGAAGGTGATGATCCACCAGCCCTACGGCGGGGTCTTCGGACCCACGGAGGACATCAAGATCCAGGCGGAGCAGATCATCAAGTCGAAGAACGAACTCATCCAGATCTTCGCCCGCCACACCGGCCAGCCCGTGGAGCGCATCCGCGCCGACTCCGAGCGCGACAAGTACTTCACCGCCTCGGAAGCGAAGGCCTACGGCCTGGTGGACGAGGTCATCGAAGAGAACGCGCAGTCCAAGGCCGGCTGATCCCCCGCAACCCAACGATCCACGCCCGCCCGGCGCTACGGGCAGGAGACAGCATGACCACCCCCGGCGGCAACCTGGTTCCGATCGTCATCGAGAAATCCGGCCGCGGCGAGCGCGCGTACGACATTTTCTCTCGCTTGCTGCGCGACCGCATCGTCTTCCTGGGCGGCCCGGTGGACGACGACTCCGCGAACCTCATCGTGGCGCAGATGCTGTTCCTGGCGAATGAGGACCCCGCCCTCGACATCCACTTCTACATCAACTCCCCCGGGGGCTCGGTCACCGCCGGGCTGGGCATCCTCGACACGATGAACTTCATCGAGCCGGCCATCGCGACGTACGTCATCGGGCAGGCGGCCAGCATGGGCTCGGTCCTGGCGTGTTCGGGGACCAAGGGCAAGCGCTACGCCCTGCCCAACGCCCGCAACCTGATGCACCAGCC
Source organism: Phycisphaerales bacterium (assembly GCA_016742055.1). Taxonomy (GTDB): domain Bacteria; phylum Planctomycetota; class Phycisphaerae; order Phycisphaerales; family UBA1924; genus JACVCK01. The sequence continues at coordinate 733 of JACVCK010000086.1, read as the reverse complement.
CCTGATTGGGGGCGTCCTCGAGGGGCAGGCCACCGACCTTGAGATCGAGGCGCGCGAGATGCTGCGTCTGCGCGAGCGCCTGTACCGCGTGTACGCCGACGCCACGGGCAAGCCCACCGAGCAGATCGAGCGCGACTGCGACCGGAACAAGTGGCTCGACGACAAGGAGATGCTCGAGTACGGGCTCATCGACAAGGTGCTCACGCGGATGCCCCACATCCCGCGCGCGCCGCGGAGCGCGGAGGAGTGAACCCGATCCGGGCCACCGCCGGCGCGCGACGCGTCGCCCGGCTCGCCGGCCCGGCGATCGTGTTGGCCATGCTGTTGGCCGGCTGCCGCGCCAAGGGCAAGGACTTCGAGAACGAGAACGACGCGCTGCGCCGGCGCGTTGTGGAACTTGAGAACGACCTGGCGGCCTCGCGCGCGGCCTCGAACGAGATGGCGGCGAAGTACGAGGAGATGAAGCGCGCGAGCGCGGACCAGGCCGGACAGGAGGTCATCGACGCGCTGCCCCGCTGCGCGGGGGTGGCCATCGATCGGTTCAGCGGCCTGGCGTCCACCGTTTCCGGGAGCGTCCCGGACGCCATCGATGTCTACATCCGCCCCTACGACGGTCGGCGCCGCTTCGTGCAGGTCGCCGGTTCGCTCACCGCCGAGGCGTCGCTGCTGGCTGAGACTGGGTCGGCCGAGTCCCCGCGCACGCTCGCCGTGGCCACGCTCAGCGCCTCCGAAC
>JACVCK010000265.1 GCA_016742055.1 Phycisphaerales bacterium | reverse complement strand
GGTTGCTGACCGAACGTCCGAGCGCGAGGTAGGACAGCGCCTGCGAGGTGTCGCTGGCGGGGTTGGTCCAGACCTCGGCGGTCGGCGCCGGCCGGCGCCCGGTGACGCTGCTGCCGGCGGGGATGTCCTCCCCCCCGGGCCCGCGGCCCTTCGATAATGAGGCGTCCGGACGCCGCCGCGCCGCCGATGCGCGCCGGCCTCCCGACCCCATCGCCCCCGGCCCCATGCCCGTCTCCCGCCTGATCCCGAGCATGTTCCACCGGCGCCTCGCGCTGCTGATGTCCCTCGTGGTCGTCGGCATGGCGCCCCTGGCCGGGCAGATGTTCCGGCTCACCGTCGTCAAGGGCGACGAGCACCGCGCCGCCGCCGAACGCGCGCTCGTCCGGCGCAAGTGGACGCCCACCGTCCGGGGCCAGATCCTCGATCGCAAAGGACGCATCCTCGCCACCGACCGGCCCGCCTTCGACGTCGCCGTGGACTACCGGCTGATCACCGGCGAATGGGCCTCCGACGAGGCCGCCGCCGCCGCCCGCGCCGCCAACCGCGAGCGATGGCTCACCCTCGACGCCGAAGGGCGCGAACGACTCACCGCCGAGCGATTGCCCATCTACCAGGCACGCCTCGACGCCTTCTGGCGCACGTTCGCGCAGACCGCCGGGCTCAGCGAGGACGACATCAACGACCGGCGCGCCCGGATCATGTCCGACGTCCAGCGCACCGCCGCGATCGTCTGGGAACGCGCGCTCAAGTCCCGACAGCGGGACCTCTCCAGCCGCTCCGGACCCGACTCCGGCGTCACCCTCTCCGACGTCGCGAGGCCCATCCGCGAGCAGCGCCAGCCCCACGTCGTCCTCCGGGGCGTCGACGACTCCACCGCCTTCGAGTTCCGCCGCCAGTCCCTCGCCGTTCCCGGCCTGCACGTCAACGACGCCGGGCAACGCGAATACCCACACGAAACGATGAGCGTCTCCATCGACCGCTCACGATTCCCCGTCTGGGTCCGCTCAGACGAGCCCGCCGTCGTCACCGTCAGCGGCGTCGGCGCCCACGTACTGGGATGGATGCGCACACGCGTCTTCGCCGAAGACATCGCCCGCCGCCCCCTCATCGACCCGCGCACCGGCGAAGTCGATCGCGGCGGATACCAGCCCGGCGACGCCGTCGGGCAGGCCGGCGTGGAGCGCGACCTCGAACAGCGCCTCCGCGGCCTGCGCGGCCAGACCGTCCAGCGCCTCGACACCGGCTCCATCGAAGAAACCCCCGCCGAGCCCGGACAGACCGTCCGGCTCACCATCGACATCGCCCTCCAGGCGCGCATCCAGGCGCTCATGTCCCCCGAACTCGGACTCGCCGCCGTCCAGCCCTGGCACGGCGGCAAGTCCCAACTCCCCGAAGGCGCCGCGCTCAACGGCGCCGCCGTCGTCCTCGACGTCGCCACCGGCGAAGTTCTCGCGCTCGTCTCCACGCCCACCTTCACCCGCGCGCAGATCGAGAGCGACCCCGACCTCATCTTCCGCGACCCGCTCAACAACCCCTGGGCCAACCGCGCCACCAACGTCCCCTATCCCCCCGGCTCCATCATCAAGCCGATGATGCTCGTCGCCGCCGTCGCCGCCGGTAAACACAACATCGGTGCGCCCATCGAGTGCACCGGCCACTTCCTCCCCGGGCGCACCGACCTGTTCCGCTGCTGGATCTACAAGCAGTACCACACCACCCACAACGCCCAACTCGGACACGACCTCGCCGCGCCCGAGGCGCTCGCCGTCTCCTGCAACATTTACTTCTACACCGTCGGCCGGCGCCTCGGCCCCGACGGCATGAACGAATGGGCCCGACGCTTCGGCATCGGCTCCACGCCCGGCCTCCACGCCGGCCCCGAACACCCGGGGTTCATCGGCGCCATCGGCTCCGGCGCCATCACCCCCAGCGACTCCATCCACATGGGCATCGGACAGGGCCCCATCGCCTGGACGCCCCCCCACTCCGCCGCCTGGTTCGCATCATTCTCCCCCGGTCGGTCCG
>JACVCK010000085.1 GCA_016742055.1 Phycisphaerales bacterium | reverse complement strand
CGGCCCAGCGCCGATCGACCCGACGGCGCCACTCACGTCCCCGTCCCCTCGCCGCGCGCCAACGCCGCGACGTTCGCCGCGTCGTGCCACGACGCGATCGCGGTGGGCGCGCCGGACACGGTCGCGGCCTCAACGGCGCCGCGCACCTTGGGGATCATGCCGTTGTAGATCGCGCCCGAGGCGATCAGGCCGTCCACGTCGTGGGTGCTCAGCCGCTCGAGCAGGGACCCCGAAGCGTCCCGAACGCCGTCCACATCGGTCAGAAGGATCAGCGCGCGGGCGTTCAGAACCGCCGCGATCCCGGCCGCGGCCTCGTCGGCGTTGATGTTCAGCAACTGCCCGCCCGGCCCCACGCCCACGCTCGCGATCGCGGGCATGAAGCCGGCGCCCAGGAGCGTCTCGGCCAGATCGGCGCGCCCGCCGATCACCTCGCCGACGCAGCCGGGGTCGAACGCGAACCGCGTCGAACGCGCCACCGCCGCGAGGAAGCCGTCGGTCAGCGTCAGCCCGACCGCCGGAGCCCCCGCGCCCTGCAGCAGGCCCACCACGCGGGTGTTCACCAGGCCCGCCAGCGTGGCGACAACCTCGGCGACCTGCTCAGGAGTCGTGATGCGGATGCCCTCTTGGCGCTCGGATGTAAGCCCGAGCCGCGCCAGGCGCTGGTCCACGATCGACCCGCCCCCATGCACGACCACCAGGCCGCCCGGTTCGGCGCGGTGCAGCGCCGACAGCGCCGTCCACAGCGCGGAGCAGTCCATTTGATCCTCGAGCGCGGCGCCGCCCAGTTTCACAACCAGCGGTGCGGGTCGAATCGTCGGAATGTCGGGCATGGTGAATGAAATCATGAGATGTGAGGAAGGAGGCCGGCGGTCTCAGGGATTCCCAGCCGGATGTTCGCGGCCTGCACCGCCTGGCCGGCGGCGCCCTTCAGGAGGTTGTCGATCGCCGAAACGATCACGAGGTGGCCCCGGCCGTCCCCGGCCAGAGCGATGTCGCAGAAATTCGTCCGCGCCACGGCGCCGACCGACGGCCACGCGCCCTGGGGGAGCAGACGCACGAACGGCTCACGCGCGTACGCCTCCTCCAGCAGGCGCCGGGCGCTTTCTTCGGTGAAGCCGGGCGCCAGTTCAACGTGGATCGTGCTCACGATCCCCCGGTCGAACGGGCCCAGGTGAGGCGTGAAGATCGTCTCCACGCCCGCGTACAGGTCGATCTCCGGCTGGTGACGGTGCGACAGCACGGCGTAGGGCTGGTGCGAAAGTTCGCAGAACGCGTTCCGTGGGCTCGGGTTGCGCCCCGCGCCGCTGATGCCGCTCGTGGAGTCGATCACCGGGCGAACGTCGCGGCGGACAGCCCCCGCGCGGACCAGCGGCGCCAGCGGCAGCGCCGCCGAAGTCGGATAGCAGCCGGGCGAGGCGATGAGCGACGCCTTCGCGATCGCGCTCCGGTGCAACTCCGGCAGACCGTAAACCGCCGTCTCAAGCAGCCCCGGCGCCGAGTGCGCCATGGCGTAGTGACGCGAGAACTCCTCCGCGTCCTTCAGGCGGAACGCGGCGGACAGGTCCACCACGACCGGCGCGTCGCGCAGCCCCAGCAGCGCCGGCGCCAGATGCAGACTCGCCTCCACAGGGGTGGCGAGGAACACGACCTGAGGCCGGGACGCGGCGATCGCCTCCACGCTCGCGGCGTGGACCGGCAGGTCCGCGATCGAGCGAAACTCCGGGAACAACGCGCCCAGCGTGGCGCCGCTCGTCCGATCAGACCCATGCAGCGACGCGGCGCCGATCGCCGGGTGCCGGAGCAGGATGTGCACCAACTCCCGACCGGCGTACCCGCCGGCGCCGACAATAGCCGCGTTGTGAAGGGTCTTGTTCAAGGGGAAGCGGATAACCCGGGGTGTGCGTGCGAGAGGTTCGAAGCGAGTGGGGGGATCGGCCTTATTCCAGGCCCGCCGCGGTTCGCACGGCGTGGAGGAAGGCCTTGGAGGCGCGTTCGCCGCGGAGAGCGACGAAGATGGCGTCGTCGCCAGCGATGGTGGCGGCTACTCCGTTCGGCGCCGCGCCGTCGATCGCGACCGCCAGCGCCTGGGCATGCCCGGGCGCGGTGTGAAGGACGACGAAGTGGGTCGCCGGCTCGGCGTCGAGCAGATGGGCTTGCAAGGCATCGGCGAACTCCTTGGCGCTGTCCTTCCGTTCCGGCGCCAGATCCTCGGGCAGGACGTAGCCGTCCGGGCCCTTCACGACTCCCAAGTCCCGCAGGTCCCGCGAGAGGGTGGCCTGCGTGGCCTCGACCCCGTCGGCGATGAGCAGTTCACGCAACTGCTCCTGGCTCGTGACGCCGCCGCCCTGGATGAACCGGGCGATCAGACGACGACGACGGACCTTCGGGCCGGCCATGCATGATTATACATCGGACTGCATATTCAGTCAAGTGAGGCGGGCCGCCGATTTTTCCGTCGGCTGTCGTGCGCCCTGCCCGGGCCGGCGGTCCCTGGGAGGGCGGGGGGCCCCGAGAGGCCGCGGGCTGGGAAGCAGGAGATCAGGAATAGACCACCGGCACGTCCCGCTCCACGAAGTGGTCCAGCGCCTGCACGACCCGCGCGTGCGGCCAGGCGAACGTCGCGCTCCGGGCCGCGGGGATGTACGACGCCGTGTACAGCGTCCCCCAGCCCCTGCGGAACGCCGACGAGTAGATCGGCGGCGACAGAAACGCATCCACCAGCGCCGCGAGCGACCGGACGCCGCCGCCGAGGCACGCCTCCAGCGCGGCCTCGCGTTCCTCGGTCCGGGTCAGCGCCGCGTGCTCGGCCCAGCGGATCTCCCCCTGGTGATTCGTCGCCACCAGCCGGTCGGTGACCTCCGGGGTGCGCCCGGGCGCCAGGCGAATGGTCGCGTGCCGGCCCTTCTCATCGACCACGGTCACGTTGTACGCCATGTGCACCGGGATCCGCGTCAGGGCCTTGACGGCCTCCTTCGTCGTCGAGCAGAACTCCAGCACGTACCGCAGCGCCAGCGGGATGCCGAAACCGTCGCCCACCGCCTTGCTTCCGCCGAACGCCAGCGCCACGCACAGGCCGTCGCCGTTCACGCCGTCAAGAGCCCCCCACAGGCAGTCGCTCATCGCCATCACCGGGCGGCCGTGCCACTCGGTGCGCAGCAGCGAGCCCTCGCACAGGTGCGGGCTGTAGTCGTAATTCCGCACCAGCGCGGGCGGGTCGCGCCACACCGCCTGCGAGCAGCCCGTCAGGTACGGCGTCGGGCGGTACAGACTCAGCAGACGCGCCGCCACGTCGCCCCCGCCCAGCAGCGCGACCAGCCGGTCGTACGTGTCCAGCAGTTCGGGCATGTGCCGCTTGAGCGCGGCGCGGCACTCCAGGTACGACGGACGCGCCGCCTCGCCCTCGCGCAGAAACCACGCCAGGTACGCCGGCCAAGCCCATTCCACCAGCGACTGCCAGCGCGCGCCCGGGGCGTCCTCCCGAACCATGCGGAAAGTCAGCGTCGGCGGCGACAGCGGCGAGCGGTGGGCCACGCCAATCAATAGATCTTGAACCCGCCGACTTCCGCCGGTTCAAACGCCGGTTTGGGCTCGACCACGCCCTCCGCCCCGGCGACGTACCGCCCCCGGATCGCGCGGATCCACGCCTTCGCACGCTCGTTCAGGGTGTGGTCCTCGTTCATGAACCGACCTCGCGACACCAGGATCCCAAGGTCCGATCCCTTCGCGCGCCAGTCCCCAGGGCCCGTGATCCGAAAATAAAACGCTCGGTTCTCGTCGTACACCGTCCGGCGGTGCGTCTGCGGACGCACGAACTCCGCCGAGCCGTCGGGACGCAACTCCCAGATGCCCGACTGCGGCGCCTGCGCCACGCGGTCCACCGTGTCCTCGTTGTGTTTCAGGACCAACTGGCTCCACGTGTCGATGTTGTCCGGGTCCGCCCATCGCGCGTTGAGGGCGCCGATGTCCAGGTCGTACGGCACGTCCATCCACTCGAGCAGGTGGAACAGGAACAGCGGGGCGTCGGCGTGCGCGAAGACCGCCAGGTTCGTCATCGACGAAGCGCCCGTCAGCCGCGGGTTCACCTCGCCCAGATAAATCTTCCCCGTGTCGATGTCCGTCAGGAAGTCGATCTCGAAGTAGCCCTTGTAGCCCATGCGGCGCAGTTCGTCGCCGAACCGCATCGCCGCCTCGCGCGCCCGCTGGCGGGTCCGCCGATCAAACGCCTCCGCGTGCACCTCGTTCCCGCACCAGCCGCCCCGATAGGGCGTCAGTTCCGGGAAGCCGATCAACTCCGTCATCAGCGGGCCCACGATCGTGCCGTGCCGCGTGACGCAGGCCTCCAGCGCCGAGCCGCGGCACCGGATGCGCTTCATCACCTTGACCTCCGGCGCCGCCACGATCTCCTCCGCGTGCTTCGCCCAGTCCTCCTCGTTGGAGATGAAGAACGTGGTGTGCCCCGAATCGCCAAAGGGCGTCTGCACCACCAGATCGCAGCCGAGCCGGCGCGAAACCCGCCGCAGCGTCTTCCACGAATCGACCTTCGCCAGGACGTTGGGCACGCAGGGCACGCCGGCGCGCTCCGCGATCCGCGTCGCGCCGATCTTGTGGTCCACCGCCTCGCGCAGCCGCGCCGGGGGGAAGCACACCTCCAGCCCGATCTCCTTGCAGATGCGCTCCGTCTCCTCGTTGAACATCAGGAAGACCGCCTTGGGCCGCTCCCCACGCGAACGGATGAAGTCGATCGTCTCCTTGTGCGACAGGAGGTAGTTGTTGATGTCCTCGATGGACTCGAACGGCGCGTGCGGCGTCTCCTTCGGCACGAACACCGAAGGGTGCCCGCCGTCGAAGCAGTCGATGTAGTTGAGGTACCAGAAGTTCCCCACCCACTCGTCGATGCCCAGCAGATTGAAGTTCGTCGCGCTCACGAAAAACACGGGCGTCCGGTTCCGATGGAAAAAACGCCGGATGTCCGACACCCCCCGCAGCCGCGCCGGCGCGGCGGCCTTCGCCGTCACGGCCCTCTTGCGCCCGGCCTTCTTCTTCGCGGCCTTCTTGGCGGTCGGCTTCTTCGACGCCGACGCCTTGGCCCTTTTCTTCAGCGCCGCCCCGGCGCGCTTCTTCGCTCCCGACTTCGACGCCTTCCCGGTGGCCGCCCGACGCTTCTTCGCCATGGATCTATCGCCTTCCTTCCTGCGCCATCGCCGGGACTGCGCCGCCGCACGGGCCGGGCCCGCCCGGCGCCGCGAGCGCCTGCTCCGTGAAGACGCGAAGGCCCAGGCCCGGCTTGAGCCCGTGAACTTCCTTCACGTCCACCGCCAGAAGATATTCGAGGATCCCGCGCGACACGACCTGCCCGGGGACGAGCACGGGGAAGCCGGGCGGGTACGGCGTGATGAACGCCGCTGAAACCAGTTCGCGCCCCGAGTCGACCAGATCCAGCGCCGTGACGTCGAGCCGCACGTGCTCGCAGTTCGCCTCGTCGTAGGTCATGAAGAACGCGCTCCGCATGTCGCCCTCGCGGGTCGCGCCCGTGGGGTCGCTGGCGAAGCGGGCGTGGAACCGCCCAAAGTCCGGCAACGGGGGGACCTGACGCGTCAGCGACTCCACCCGCCGATCGAACGCCCGACGCTCCGCCCCGCTCATGCCCGCGACCTTCTCGTCCAGTTCCTGCGCCACCTTGGCCAGGCACTCGACCAGGTGCGCCACGTCGCCCCGCGTCATGCCGATGTTCGTCATGAACAGCGCCGTGTTGCGGCTGGTCTTGTTGATCTGGATGTCGAACCGGTCCATCAGCAACTGCCGGAACTCGGCCCCGTCCATCCCGGTGCGCCCCACGTGCACCGTGACCCGCGTGGGGTCCAGGGCGAACTCGTCGGCCCGGAACGCCTCGTCCATCCGCGCCCAGCCCTTGGCCGGGTCGTAGTAGAACTCGATCCCCGACGCCCGATGCGAGGCGGGGATCACGTCCGCGGGGCGCAGCACCGTGAACCACTTCTTGATCTGCGGGTGCTCGTACACGCTCCGCCGCAGCGACATCGCCAGCCCGATGCTCCGCTGCACCAACTCGTAGCCCTCCAGTTCCACCTGCCGCCGCCCCACGTCCAGCGAGGCCAGGATCTGGTAGTTCGGCGAGGTCGACGTGTGCGTCATGAACGCGTCGTCGAAGGCGTCCCGGGCCTTGGAGTCGAAGTCCTGGTCGAAAACGTGGATCATCGAGCCCTGGCGCAGCGCCGTCAGCGTCTTGTGCGTCGAGTGCGTGGCGTACACCCGCACCCGCGCCCTCGACGGATCCGGGATCAGCCGCTCGCCCGCCCACGCGTCCTCGTCCGAGCCGGCCCGCGCCTCGAAACCCGACCGCCACGCGTCGTGGCGCCCCTGCGCGTCGGGCGCCTTGAGCGAAGCCCGCAGCCGCGCGGCGCAGCCCATCGCCGTCCGCCGGCGCAGCATCGGGTTGAAGCCCGCGAACGCGTACCACGCCTCGTCCCAGAGGAAGATCATGTCCGGCTTGATCGCCAGAACCTCCGCCATCACGCGCTCGGGCTCATACGTCACCCCGTCGAACGTGCAGTTGGTCAGCAGCAGCATCCGCACCCGCTCGAGTTTGCCCGAGGCCCGCAGGCGCAGGAGCGTCCGCTTGATGTTGTCGAGCGTCACGCCGCCGTAGATCGAGTACTCCGGCAGCGAGTAGGGGTCGAGGTAGACCGGCTGGGCCCCCGCGAGCAGGAGCGCGTAGTGGTGGCTTTTGTGGCAGTCGCGCGACAGCAGCACGATGTCGTCCGGCCGGACCAGCGCCTGCATCACGATCTTGTTCGCCGTGGACGTGCCGTTGGTCACGAAGAACGTCTTCCGCGCGCCGAACGCCCGCGCCGCCGCCTCCTGCGCCTTCTTGATCGGACCCGTCGGCTGCAGCAGCGAGTCCAGACCGCCGCTCGTCGAAGACGTCTCCGCCAGGAACAGGTTCGCCCCGTAGAACCGGCCGAAGTCCCGGATCCAGTGCGAGTTGTTCACCGACTTGCCGCGCGACACCGGCAACGCGTGGAACACGCCCGTCGGCTTGGCGCTGTACCGGCGGAGCGCGTCGAAGAACGGCGTCTCGTACCGCGCCCGCACGCCCCTGAGCACGCTCTGGTGCAGGTCCAGGTGCGTGTCGTGCCGGTGGAACGTCCGCGAGAACACCTTCCCGCTGAACTCCGCCACCTCCTCGAGCGACGCGTCCGTCACCAGGTACAGGTCCAGTTCCGGACGCAGCCGCTGCAGCAACTCCGCGAGCGTGAAGGACCGCGCCAGCCCGTACGTCCTGGCCGGGTTCTCCGCGGCGATGAACTCCAGCGACCTCCGGAAAATGTCGTTCGTGTTCGCCGTGCCGAAGGGGTACGAGTACCGCAGCGCCGCCGCCTGGATCGCGGGGTTCACCTGGCACGCGATCACCGCGTCCTGGAACGTCGGTGCGAACACGAGGTCGTACACGAACTCGTCGTCGTCCCGGCGCGCCGCCTGCAGCAGCCGCCGATAATCCGCACGCTCCTCCGCGTCCAGCCCGCCCACGATCAGCAACTCAAAGTAAGGCCGGCGCCCGTGCCGGCGGTCGGTGGAAAGGTCGCGATCCTCCCGCCGCGCCGCCGACCCCTCCTCACGCTCCGTCTCGCTCGGCGCCCCGCCCCGCTCCCGGTGCGCCTCGCTCACCAACTGGCGCGTCATCCACGCCGCCCTCGACGCCAGACGCTCGTGCTCGCCCTTGGCGAACAGCCGCGCCAACTCCTCCACCGAGTCCGAACCCGGAAACGCCCAGTACATCTCCAGAGAGCGGAGCGTCTCGATCGTCGCCTGCACCTTCGCCCGCGGCTCGTCGCGGTCGATCCCCGTCCTGTGCGCCTCATGCAGCCAGTTCGTCTGGTACTGCGCCTCGTTCCAAGTGTCCAAACGAAGTTGCGCCGCGTCGAATCGCCTCGCGCGCGCCGACGGCGCGGCGCCGGAAGGAGTGGGGGGGCTCGGTCCGCCGGGAACGGTCATGCCCATTCCCCTCCCCGTTCGCCCAACTCGCCCGGCCCGCCCGCACCGTCCGGTGAACGCTCCGCCTCGCTCCAGAGCACGGGCCCGTCCAGCCCCGCGCGCGAGCCGCGCTCCGGCTTGACCAGCGGCCCGAGCGTCCGCAGGTACTCATGCTGCGGCAGGTCGCGCCGGTAGACATCAAACTCCACGCGCCGGTCGCGGAAACTCTTCAGCGGCTGACCCAGCCCGCGCAGGCCCACCTCCCGCGAGCGGCGCACACGCTCCAGATCGATCTCCAGCGGCATCATCTCCTCGCCGTGGCCCGCCTGGTACACCACGTCGCCGAACGGCCCGACGATGATCGAACGCCCGTTGCCGCCGTCGCCCGCGCCGTTCACGTCCACCATGAAGCACTGGTTCGTCGCCGCCGTCGCCCGCGAGATCGCCAACTCCACGTCGCGGTCGATCGTCGGCGTCATCGTCGGATGGATGATCACCTCGGCGCCCATCGCCGCCAGCGTGCGGGAGGTCTCCGGAAACCACATGTCGTAGCAGATGCTCAGCCCGAACCGCGCCACCCCCGGCACATCGAACACCACGAAGTCCTCGCCCGGCTCCACGCCCGTCTCGTACGGCAGGAACGGGAACATCTTGCGGTGCCGCGCCACCACGGCGCCCTCAGGGTTGATCACCGACGCGGTGTTGTAGATTTTGCCGCCGTGCAGTTCGTACATCGAGCCCGGGATCAGCCAGATCCGGTGCCGCGCCGCCCAGTCCTGGAACAGCGCCTCCGTCGGGCCCGGCAGCGTCTCGGCGTGCGCCTTGAGCGGGCCGAACGCCGCAAGTTCGCTCAGCACAACCATCTGCACCCATGGGTACAGATGCAGGAGCGTGTCCACCCGAGACCGGATGTACTCGAGGTTCGAGCGCTCGGCCGAGACGTGCAACTGAAGGGCGGCGATGGCGAAGGGCGTCATTTGGGCGCTCTTAGGCGATCGCCGCCGTGCGTGCGCCCGCGGGCGCGGCCCCGGCCACCGCGGCCAGCGCCTCGTCCAGAATGTCAAGGCCGCGCGCCAACTGCTCGTCCGTGATCGCCAGCGGCGTCAGCGTCCGCACAATGTTCGCGCCGGCGCCCGCCGTGACGATCAGCAGCCCCCGCTCCCAGCACGCGTGCATCAGCCGCGTCGCCGCCTCGGTGTTCGGCCGGTCAAGGTCGCCGTCCACCACCAACTCCATCGCGATCATCGCGCCCAGTCCCCGAACCTCCCCGATCAGGCCGGGATGCCGCCGCTGCAGCGCCAGGAACCGATCGCGGATCGCCCCGCCGATCCTCTCGCCCCGGGCGTTCACGTCCATCCGCTCCATCGACCGGATCGCCGCCAGAGCCGCGGCGCACGACGCCGGGTTCCCGCCGTACGTCCCGCCCAGCGTGCCCGGCTTCGCGGCGTCCATGACCTCCGCCCTGCCGATGACCGCCGAGATCGGCATCCCACCGCCCATCGACTTGGCCCATGTGGACAGGTCCGGAGTCACGCCCGAGTGCTGATACGCCGCCCATCGCCCCGTGCGCCCGAAGCCCGTCTGCACCTCGTCGATGATCAGCCGGATGCCCGTCTCGTCGCAGATCTTCCGCAGGCCCCGCAGGTACGCGAACGGCGCGGGCGTGAAGCCGCCCTCGCCCTGCACCGGCTCGATGATCACCGCCGCCACGTGCTCCGCGGGGACCGTGTGCACCAGCGCCTGCCGGAACCGCGCCAGTTCCCGCTCGACGAACTCCCCCTCGCCCATGCCGCGCCCGTACTTCGTCCGGTTCGGGAACGGCAGCCGGTACGTCTCCGGCGCGAACGGCCCGCACCCGATCTTGTAGCCCACCTTCGACGTGAGCGTCATCGCCATCATCGTCCGCCCGTGGAACGCCTCCGTGAAGCAGATCACCGCCTGGCGCCCCGTGGACTGCCGCGCGATCTTCACCGCGTTCTCCACCGCCTCCGCGCCCGTGTTGACCAGCAGGACCTTGGTCCGGTCCCCGTGCGGGAACATCGAGGCCAGTTTCTCGCACAGCGCGATGTACACCTCGTACGTCGCGACGTGGATGCACGCGTGCGTCAGCCGCCCCGCCTGCTCCTGCACCGCCTTCACCACCTCAGGGTCGCAGTGCCCGACGTTCACCACCCCGATGCCGCCTGCGAAATCGATCAACTCCCGCCCCTCGACGTCCGTGATGATCGCGCCCTTCGCCGACGCCGCCGTCGCCACCGGATGAAACCGCCCCCCCCCCTTGGGCATGATCGCGTCCCCC
>JACVCK010000084.1 GCA_016742055.1 Phycisphaerales bacterium | reverse complement strand
GTGTACAGCGGGCCCTCGTCGATCAGGAACGTGATGATCGCCTCGCGCCCGTCCGGGCTGGGCATGATCTTGAAGTCCGCCCGCACGTCGAGGTAGCCCCGGTCGCGGTAGAACGTCACCAGCGTGGACACGTCCCTCTGCAGGACCTCGTCGTCCACCGGCCCGCGCTCGAACAGCGCCGCCGTCTTGGTGTTGATCTCCGGCCGGAGTTGCTTGGCCGTGAAGACCGTGTTGCCCTCGAAGCGGATGTCCGTCACGCGGATCCGCTCGCCCTCGCGGATGCGGAACAGCACGATGCCCGACTGCTCCAGTTCACGCTCGTCGAGCGTCACGTCCACGTTGTAGTACCCGCGGGCGCGGTAGCGCTCCTCGATCGCGCGGATCGCCCGGTCCACCTGGTAGTCGTCCACCGGCGTGCCCGAGAGCAGCCGACGGTCCGCCACGATCTGCGCGATCTCCTCGTCCTTCAGGCGGCGGTTCCCCACCGATTGGATGTCCGTGATGATCGGCGCCTCACGCACCGTCACCACCAGCGCCACGCCGTCGCCCTCGGGCTCCACCTGCGCGTCCACCGCGCGAAACTCGCCCAGCCGGTACAGCCGCTCCACGTCCGCACGAGCCACCTCGTCGCTGAACGGCCGGCCCTCCCGAGTCCGCAGTTGGTTCCGGACGTACTGCTCCGCCACCCGCGACAAACCCTCAAACCGGATCGCACGCACAGGACGGCCGTCGTAAGGCGAACCCGGCGCCGCCTCCGCGGCCGGTCCCGGCGCCGGCGGAGTCTGCTCCGGCTGCGCGAGGCACGGCGCGCCCCCCGCCAAACCTGCGGCGCCGACGATCACCGCCGCCCGCGCGGCACGAGCCGACGCGAGCCACGCCGCTCCCCGAGCGCGATGACGCCGATTCATCTTCATGACTGGGCGGGGACGATACATGGGGCCCGGCCGAACCACAACCAACCGGCGCACGCCTCAGCCCGATGATTGTCCACACCGGCCCGCCACTTGCAGGCCCACCACGCCTTTTTCTACCTTCCGCCCTCCGCCGACCGCGATGTCGGCCCCGAATTGCTCGCGACACCCTGAGTTGACCCGCGCAGCCCCGGCCGACCGGCGCTCCGCCCGGATGCCCCATGCCTCACCACGTCCACGGGCGCCCCCGAGGGCCCCTCCACCAAGCGCTCCGACAAGCCCTGCTTGTGCTCGTGTCGATGGCCTCCATGGCCGCCGCGGGCGCGGCACTCTGGGCATGGATCAGCCCCGAAACCATCCAATCCACGGAAACCGTCACCCTCTTCGCGCTCCTCGCGCTCCTGTTCCTCCCCGTCGCAACCTTCGTCGCCCTCGAAGCCGACCGGCGCAGCCGACACAGGCACGCCCCGCCGCGCACCGCCCCCGCACACGTTCAGCCCGATTGCCCCGCGCCCCCAACGCACGCCAACGTCCCCGCCGCCAAGGTCATCCACCATCCCCCGGCGCACGTCACCACTTCACGCCGGCGCCGGGCTCGACCTGCACCTGAATATTCACCCGCGGCGCCGAGCCTGTGACCTGCCGGGGCAACTCCACCCCCGCCCCCGTCCGCGACGCCATCGCAGGCAGCAGCGCCACATCGAAGAACGCCTGACCGCCAGGGCCGCAGGCCTCTTCGATCACCTTCACCAGACGCGCAAACTCGCACTCCGTGCGGTCCATTTCAATCGCGTACCGCGCCGAGCCGAAGGCGTCCTCGTCCAGCGCCTCAAACCCGTGGTCGCCCGTGCTGCCGAACGCCCGCAGCGCCTCTTCGACCCGCGCCGCGTCCCCGCCCTGCACGCGCACCGTCAATCGACCCACCGACGCCAGACGCAGCGCGTCCGTGTACGTCGCCGACGTCACACGCGGGCCGCCGCTCATGCCCACCGTCTGCGCCCAGCGCCCGCCGCTGGTCAGCGGCAGCGAGAGCACGCCGTTGGGCGCGTGCTCCCACGCCACGCCGGCTACGTCCATCTGCGCCACCGCGTCCCCCAGGGGGAACGCGTCCAACGAGACTTTGGCGGACGCCTGGGGAAGGTTCGAAGCCGACTCGGCCTGCGCAACCATGACCCGCGTGTCGGCGGCCCGCGCCGGCGCTTCCGGCGGCCCCATCGCGATCCGCTCCTCCGGCTCCACGGCGCGATCCATCAGCGTCACCGGCGACGGCGACGATCCACCACGGTTCACCACGACGATCAATCCAACGCCCCCCACCGCCAGCAGCAGGCCCGCCGCCATCAGCACGCGCCGGCTGCGATGCCACACGATCCGGATCGGCTCCGTCGCGCCGCCCACCAGCGCCAGACGCTCCGCCTCCTCGATCGCCCCCGACACCAGACCCGAAGGCGCCACGCCCGCGTGCATCAACGAGCGCAGCGCGCGCCGGTCCGCGGCCATGGCCTCCAGCCGGCGACGCAGCGCCGAGTCGGCCCGCATCTCCTGCTCCACCAGCGCACGCCGGTCCGGCGCGAGGTCGCCCTCGATCCATCCCAGCAGGTCAGTCTCGTCAATCCGTCGCGTCATGGGTTCTGTCTCGGCGTCTGCATCCAATTACTCACTCTCATCCGACCGGCCCTGGCCGCCCCCCAGACTTTCGATCGCGCCCCGAAGCGCCTCACGAGCCCGGAAGATGCGGCTCTTGACCGTTCCCAGCGGAATGTCCAGCGCCTCGGCGATGTCCCGGTAGTCCAAGTCCTGCACGTCCCGAAGCGTCAGGATCGCGCGCTGGTCCGGATCGATCATGTCCATCGCCTGCAGCACCATCCGGCGGGCCTCCTCCCGTTCGACGCGGCCCAGCATGTCCGGTTCCCGACCCGCTCGCCCGCCCGTGCCCGGCCCACCGCCGTCGCCCGACCCAGTTATCGCCCCCGCCCAGGTCCCGCCCTCCTCCGACACGTCCAGACTCGCGTGACGACGCAACTTCTCCTTCCGGAGGTGGCTCAGGCACACGTTCATCGTCACCCGGATCATCCACGTCGAAAGCCGCGCCCGCCCGTCGTAGGAGTCCAGCCCCTGGATCACCTTGACCATTGCGTCCTGCGTCAGATCCCGGGCCCGCTCCGGGTCGCGCACCATCCGGAAGCACACCCCGTACAGCCGGTCCTGAAACGCCAGCAGCAACTCCTCCCAGGCCCTCGCCCGGGCCGCCGGACTCGGCAGGCGCTGCGCCGCCCGGACCGCCTCCACCAGCCGGATCTCCTCCGCCTCATCCGAACCGACCTCCGGCTCCGCCCGCGCGGCGGACGGCTGGACGGGCTTGGGCTGGTTTCGGGGAGGGGTCAATCGTCGGGACATCCCGCCTGGCGCTGCCTGCATGCGATGGCGGTACGATCCGCCGACACCCTCGGATCGTACCAGCGGCCCCCGCCAACGCGGCGGAAACCCCTCCCCCGCGCCCCACCAGTCCCCTGATTCCGGATCGCGAGCGGACATGACCCATCGGCAGACCGGCCAGCCCGCCACAAGTTCCAACGACCCCTTCGCCACCTATTCCTCGCCCCTCTCCACCCGCAACGCCTCGCCCGAGATGCAGGCCGTCTGGTCGCCCCGGCGCAAGTTCTCCGTCTGGCGGCGCATCTGGCTCGCGCTCGCCGAAGCGCAGCACGAACTGGGCCTGCCCGTCAGTTCCGCCCAGATCGCCGAACTCCGCGCGGCCCTCGACCTCACCGCCGACGACTTCACCCGCGCCGCCGCGCACGAAGCACGCCTCCGCCACGACGTCATGGCCCACGTCCACGCCCTCGGCGAGCGCGCCCCCGGCGCCCGCGCCATCATCCACTGGGGCGCCACCAGCCAGGACATCAACTGCAACACCGAACTGCCCATCCTCCGCGACGCGCTCGACCTCGTGTGCGTGAAGACGGCGCGCGTCATCGACGCGCTCGCCGCCTTTGCTCACAAGCATCGCGCCCTGCCCTGCCTGGGCTTCACCCACTACCAGCCCGCTCAGCCCACCACCGTCGGCCGACGCGCCGCGCAGTGGGCCTACGACCTCGCCCTCTGCCTCGAACGCCTCGAGCACACCCGCGACTCCGTCCGCCTCCGCGGCATGCGCGGCGCCACGGGCACTCAGGCCTCCTACCTCTCCCTCTTCGACAACGACGCCAAGAAAGTCGAAGCCCTCGACCGCCTCGTCGCGAAGAAACTCGGCTTCCCCGAGGACGCCCGCTACCTCCTCACCGGGCAGACCTATCCCCGCGTGGTCGATGCGCACGTCCTGAGTGAACTCGCCGCCGCCGCGAGCGCGATCCACAAGTGCTGCAACGACATCCGCCTGCTCTGCGGCCACAAGGAACTCGACGAGCCCTTCGGCGACGCGCAGATCGGCTCCTCCGCGATGCCCTACAAGCGCAACCCGATGCGCTGCGAGCGCGCGACGGGGCTCTGCCGCTTCGTGATGAGTCTGCACCACAACGCGCTGGATACGGCCGCGACGCAATGGTTGGAGCGCACGCTCGACGATTCGTCCAACCGCCGCCTCTCGCTGCCCGAGTCGTTCCTCGCCCTCGACGGCGCGCTCGACCTCATGCACAACGTCGCGTCAGGCCTGGAAGTCCACGAGGCGACTGTTCGGAAGAATCTCCTCGACGAACTACCCTTCATGGCCAGCGAGAACCTGATGATGGAGGCCGTGCGGCTGGGCCGCGACCGGCAGGAGGTCCACGAGGCCATCCGCCGGCACGCGCAGGAGGCCGGCGGCGCCGTCAAGAACGAGGGCAAGCCCAACGATCTCATCGACCGCCTGCGCGCCGAGCCGCTGCTGAAGGGTGTGAACCTCGACGCCGCGCTCGATCCGTCGCGCTACATCGGACTGGCGCCGCAGCAGGTGGACGCGTTCATCGCGCAGATCGCCGCGCCTGTTCGCGCTCGCTACGAGGATCGGCTGGGGGCGTCGCGCGAGCCGATGGTCTGACTGTCCCAGCCCTCACCTCCAGTACTTCCTCCGCTCCTCCGGCGTCAGCGACTGATACCGCGCGGTGTCCTTCGCCAGATCATCCAGATAGTGCAACGCCAGTTCCCACGCCATCCGCGAGCGCTCCTCCTCGCCGATCACCGTGAGGATCTGCTGCGCGTACCAGCCGAACATGTAGACCTGCGTGTGCCGCGGCACCGCGTTGTTGTTCGCCAGGATCGCCAGGTGCTCGATCTCGATGAGCATGACATGGAACCGCGCCTCCATCCGCGCGTCGGACCGATCGCGCGACAGGCGCCCCGCGTCGATCGCGTGCAGGTTCCTGACGAGGAACCCGTCGCGCTGGAACAGCCGGTCGTGCGCCTCGATGAACCGGGCGACGTTCTCCAGCCGCCGGTTCCGGCGCGTCAGCAGCGAGTTGACGACGAACACCAGAAGCGCGACCAGCGCCGCCACCACCGTCGCGTAGTTCCGCAGTTCATCGCTCGTCAAGCCAAACCCCTCAGTCGCCGTCGCCCACCCGCTCCAGGGACGTCCGGAACGTCTGGTTCACCAGCGTCAACTGGTTGCCCGACATCGTCCACGTCGAGTTGGTCAGGTAGTCCGAGCCGTTGATGATCAGCGTGTTGCCCACCACGCGGTACGTCTCGGAGTCCACCCGCATGGTCCCATCGGCGAACTCCGTCGTCGTGATCACGTGCCCGTTGGGCTGGAAGTGCAGCGTCATCGACGCGAACTGCCGCCGGGGCGGCGGCGACATCGACGTCACCCGCCACGACGTGTCCGCCAGCGGCTGCATCTGCTGCGTGGAGCCGGGCCAGGCCGGCGGGATGAACGTCCCCGTCGTCGGCGCACTGCCCTGCGCCTCCAGCGCCGCCTGCCGCGCCTCCAGATCGCGCATCGCCTGCTGATGCTCCCGGTCGCGCCGCGCCTGCGCCTCGTCCCGACGCGTCTGCTCCTGACGCGCCTGCGAACGGTCCATCTCGTTGCCGATCATGTAGCCCGCCCCCGTGCCCACCGCGGCGCCGATCAGCGTGCCCGTCGTGTTCCCGCCGATCGCCTGGCCCATCAGGGCCCCCACGCCGCCGCCCGCCAGCGCGCCCGTCCCCGCGCTCGAACTGCACCCCGACGCGATCGCCAGCACGCCGCCGATCATCCCCCCGGACAGCGCCATCCGAACCCGACGCAACGCCGCCCCTTGA
Source organism: Phycisphaerales bacterium (assembly GCA_016742055.1). GTDB lineage: Bacteria > Planctomycetota > Phycisphaerae > Phycisphaerales > UBA1924 > JACVCK01. The sequence goes on along the minus strand of JACVCK010000084.1, from coordinate 4,210 downwards.
GTGTCGTTCATGGCGGGATCATATCGCGTCCCCCAGCGCGCACGCCGGTCCGCAACGCCCCGAGCGCGGTAGCATGGCGCCGTGCCCGACGACGAGCGTCCCATCGAGCAGCGCGAACCGCGCGACGGCGCCCCGCCGGCGCCCATCCCGCGCGCCATCGAGGACGACGACGCCGGCGACGAATCCATCGACTCGGCCATGTCCGAGGCCGACGAGCGCGTCGCCGAACTCATGGAGCGAGAGGCCAGCCCCGAAGAACTCGCCCCCGCCGTCGAAGAGCAGGAGGCCCCCGACGCCGCCGACACCCTCGAGGCCCTTTCCTCCGAGGAATCCGCCGAAGTCGTCAAGCACATGGAGGAGGAGTCCGCCGCCGAGGCCCTGGCCCACATGGACCACGCCCTGGCCGCGACCGTCCTGGTCGATCTCGGCCCCGCCGAGGCCGCCGAACTGCTCCAGATCATGGAGCCCGACGACGCCGCCGACCTCCTGCAGTCCATGGGCAAGGAGCAGGCGGCCCAGACGCTCCGCCACATGCCCACGCCCCTGGCCGCGAAACTCGGCAAACTCGCGCAGTACGAGCCCGAGAGCGCCGGCGGGCTGATGACCACGTCCTACGTCTGGGTCCCCGCGCACCTGACCGTCGCCCAGACCATCGAGCACCTCCGCACCGACGAACTCTTCACCCAGTCCGACACCCACGGCATGTACGTGTACGTCGTGGACATCGGCATGCGCCTCGCCGGCGTCCTCGAACTCCGGCGCCTGCTCACCGCCCGCGCCTCGGAAAAGGTCTCCGAGATCATGATCCGCGACGTGGACACCATCTCCCCCGACATGGATCAGGAGGACGTGGCCCGGGAGTTCGAGCGCTACGACTACCTCTCGCTGCCCGTCGTGGACGAGGACCACCGGCTCCTGGGCGTGGTCACCATCGACGACGTCGTTGACATCATCCAGGAAGAGCAGACCGAAGACGTCCAACTCTCCGTCGGCGCCGGCGCCGGGGAGTCCGTCAACAGTTCCGTCCGCGAGAAGTTCCGCGGCCGCATGCCCTGGCTCGCCGTCAACCTCCTGACCTCGCAGTTGGCCGCGTCCGTCGTCATCGGCTTCCGCCCCCTCGTCGAGCAGTACGAGATCGTCGCCGCGCTCATGGGCGTGGTCGCCAACCAGGCGGGCAACGCCGGGCAGCAGTCCCTTGCCGTCACGATGCGGGGCATCGCGCTGGGCGAGGTCCGCCCCGGCAAGGGCGCCGCGATCATCTCCCGCGAGGTCGCCGTGGGCAGTCTCACGGGCCTGACCGTGGGCTCGATGCTCCTGCTGGTCGGCTGGGGGATCGGCGAACTGGGCTGGATCCGCCAGATCAATTGGCGGCTCGGGGCCGTGGGCGGGGTGGCGATGGTCTTCGCCCTGTCCGTGGGCTGCTTCGTCGGCTCGGCCCTGCCCCTGCTCCTCACCCGCCTGCGGCGCGACCCGGCCACCGGCTCGACCATCTTCCTCACCATGGTCACCGACACTTCGGCGTTCCTGACCTTCCTGGGGCTGGTCTACGCCCTCCAATCCTGGGTCTTCACCAACTAAGAACCGCCGGAGCCGCCCCCGACCCCAGCCCGGGGTTGACGCGTCCCGCCCCGACCGCGACACTCCCCGGCAACCAGGGCGAGTTCCCGACCGTATGGCCCCAGCCCCTTCGAGCCCCCGCGGCCCGAAGACCCGGGTCCGGCTGGGCCCCTCCTGGCCCGAACCCCCAACGACCCCCCTTCCGCTTCCCCCACGGGGAGCGCCTCGGAGCAAAGCCGCGATGGCGAGCAAAGGTTCCTCCAACGCCTGGCCCCTGGTCTGGATCGTCCTGCTTCTGGTCCTGACCGTCGGGTTCTTCGTCACCTCGATCGTGTTCCTCGCCCGGGCCCAGCGCCTGCAGACCGAACTCGCCCAGCGCGACGCCGATCAGCAGAACATCCTGCGCTCCAGCGAACGGACCGATCAAATCCAGTCCCTCCTCGCTCAGGCGCAGGCCGAACGCAAGAGTCTGGTCGTCTACCTCTCCGACTCGCTCCGCGAAACCATGCGCCGCGTCACCGGATCCGAGCGCGACACGCTCGCGGCGCTGCGCGAGCGCCTCGACGCCCTCGACGGCGCCGACGCCTCCTCCCTCCTGTCCCTCGTCCGTGACCGCGACCAGGCCATCGCCAACCTCCGCCGGCAACTCGCCGACGCGCAGGACGCCTCCGCCCGCGCCCAGTCCGACCTCCAGGCCGAGGTCTCCCGCGTCTCCCGCCTCATCAGCGACCAGCAGGCCACGATCGCGGCGCTGAACCAGGAAGTCGGCCAGTACAAGGCCGAGGTCGAGACCTACCGCGCCTCCGTCGGCTCCACCATCGACACCAACAACGAGCGCGTCGCCGACATGCGCCGCAACTTCGCCGACGACACCGCCCGCCTCGAAGACCAGAACCGCCGCCTCCGCGAGGAGAACCTCATCCTCGCCGGCCAACTCGACACCCTCCGCGCCGAACGCAGCGCCGACCTCCTCCGACCCAACGAGGAGTACGCCCTCGTCGACGGACGCATCGTCAGCGTCAACCCCGTCGCCCGCACCGCCTACATCGACCTCTCCCGCGACAAGCGCCTGGTCCTGGGCATGACCTTCGAGGTCTACGCCGACCCCTCCAGCATCCGCCCCGGCGCCGACGGCGCCTACCCCCGCGGCAAGGCCACCGTCGAGGTGATCGAGATCGGCGACACCGCCTCCACCGTCCGCATCATCCGCGAGAACCGCGGCAACCCGATCATCGCCGGCGACGTCTTCGCCAACGCCCTCTACGACCCCAACAAGACCTACTCCTTTGTCGTCGCGGGCGACTTCGACCTCGACGGCGACGGCGTCGCCTCCGCCGCCGAAGCGCGCGAGGTCCGGGCGATCATCGGCAACTGGGGCGGCGCCGTCCGCGACGACCTCGCCGGCGACACCGACTTCCTCGTGCTGGGCGACCGCCCGCGCATCCCGCCCCAGCCGCCCGCCACCGCGCCCGTCGCCGTGATCGACGAGTTCATCCGGCTCCAGCGCGCCGCCGGCGAGTACGACCGGCTCTTCGAGACCGCACGCCAGACCGGCATCCCGGTGCTCAACCAGAACCGGCTCTACACGCTCACGGGCCTCAAGGAATCCCGCTGAACGCGCGAGCCCCCGACCGGAGCCGACGTGGCAGGTAGCGCCCTACCCGTCTGGACGCACACTCCCATCTACGCCGCCGCGCGCGCCGCAGTCGCCACGCTCCAGGTCTTCCCCGTCGAGCAGAACCTCCGCACCATGCGCGCCGTCGGCGAGGCCATCGCCACCGCGCCCTGGAACCGCAAGCGCCTCCAGCGCGCCGTCGACAACCTCCGCTGGTGCTTCCCCGACTGGAGCGACGAACGCGTCCACGACTCCGCCGTCGAGTCCTACCGCCGCCTCTTCGCCCTCGCCGTCGAGATGGCCTACACCCCTCGCCTCATCACACGCGACGGCTGGACCGACCGTGTCCGACTCGGCGAGTTCGGACCCGCTCTCGAACGACTCATCCGGGGCGGGCCCACGCTCATGATCACCGGGCACTGCGGCAACTGGGAAGTCCTGGGCTACACCCTCGCCGAACTCGGCTTCCCCATGCACGCCCTCTACCGCCCGCTCGACCTCAAACCCCTCGACCGATGGGTCCGCGAAACCCGCGCCGGCGCAGGCCTCGAGCTCCTCGACAAGTTCGGCGCCGGACACCGCATGCCCGAGATCCTCCGAAAGGGCGAACCCGTCGCCTTCATCGCCGATCAGAACGCCGGCGACCGAGGCCTCTTTGTGCCTTTCTTCGACCGCCTCGCCTCCGCCTACAAGTCCATCGGCCTGCTCGCCATGCGATTCGAGACGCCCATCATCTGCGGCGGGGCCCGCGCCGTGCCGCGATGGTCCGCCGAGGGCGACTCGTTCCACACCGTCGCCGGCGCCGACTTCCACTACGAGATCGACGTCACCGACGTCATCATGCCCGAAGACTGGCAGGCCCACGCAGACCCCCCCCTCTCACACCCCGCCGTGCTCGACCCCCACCCCCCCCGCCGCGCCGTTCTCAACGTGCCGCGCAAAGAACGCGTCCACGTGGTCCAGCCCCGTGACCCGTCGCACCGACGCCGCGGCCCGGACCAGATCGGCCCTCTGCACCAACTCCATCCGCCGGTCCTT
>JACVCK010000083.1 GCA_016742055.1 Phycisphaerales bacterium | reverse complement strand
TCGCCGTTGAGGGTGCGCAGGACCGCGCCGGTGGCGCCGCAGAACACGCGTGCGCTGCCGGAGTTCGCGCCGTTGTTGTCGTCGAACGGGGCGCCGACGATGACGTCGTCGAATCCGTCGCCGTTGATGTCCGCCGCGCCGCTGACGGAGAAGCCGAATTGGTCGCCGGCCGAATCGCCGTTGAGGGTGCGCAGGACCGCGCCGGTGGCGCCGCAGAACACGCGTGCGCTGCCGGAGTTCGCGCCGTTGTTGTCGTCGAACGGGGCGCCGACGATGACGTCGTCGAATCCGTCGCCGTTGACGTCCCCCGCGCCGCTCACGGACCAGCCCAACTGATCGCCCGCCCCGTCGCCCTCGAAGGTGTGCAGGACCGCGCCGGTGGCGCCGCAGAACACTCGGGCGATGCCGGATTCCGGGCCGTTGTTGTCGTCGGTTCGGGCGCCGGCGATCAGGTCGGCGAAGCCGTCGCCGTTGACGTCCCCGGCGCCGCTGACCGACCAGCCGAGCGAATCGCCGCTCGAATCCCCGTCGAAGGTGTGCAGGACGCCTCCCGTCGCTCCGCAGAACACCCAGGCGCTGCCGGAGTTTGAGCCGTTGTTGTCCTGGAACGGCGCTCCGACGATCACGTCGTCGAACCCGTCGCCGTTGACGTCTCCTGCGCCGCTGACGGAATAGCCCAGGAAGTCGTTCGCCGCGACTCCGTTGAAGGTGCGCAGGGTCCCGCCGGTGGCGCCGCAGATCAGGCGGGCGCTGCCGGAGTTCAAGCCGTTGTTGTCGTCGAACCGCGCGCCGACGATGAGGTCGGCGAAGCCGTCGCCGTTGACGTCCCCTGCGCCGCTCACGGAGAAGCCGAGTTCATCGGCGGCCGACTCGCCGAAGAACAGGATGTAGGGCATGTAAGCGACCGGCGCCGACGCGACGGTGGACAGAGCCACGACGACGCCGAACCATTGTGCACGCATATGAACACGCATGGGCGCCTCACGATCGAGGGACTCTCGATGCCGCCGCCACAGAGGCGCCGATCACCCGGCCAACGTACTGCGCATGTCCGCGTGGTTCAAGAACAAACCCCGTGATTGGGCCCAAAAATCGAACCGGCCGCCCGTGGTTCGCCACGGGCGGCCGGCGTGTTGCGACCGTGAGTGTCGCCCTGATCGGGCGAGCGCTGCTTACTCGTCAGAGCCCTTGGTGGGGACCTCGGTCAGCGAGTTCTGGATGGTGGTCGGCGTGAAGGCGGGGTTGAAGAGCGAGTCGGAGTTGTTGTAGAGCGCCGTGTTGCTGGTGGGCGTCGGGAAGTTGGGGGTCCCGCCCAGGCGGCTGTCCCAGTTGGCCGTGGCGGTGCGGTTGAAGGTGTCGTTGGCCGCGTTGAGGCGGGCGAGCGCCGCGTCGGACATCTCGCGGAACGTCGCGGCGGCGGCGAGGGCCTGCTCGAGGCGGGCCTTCTCGAACTGGCCCTTCTGGAAGAGTTCGGCGTAGGCGCGGTTGCGATCGGCCTCGGTGGCGACGATGCGGGAGTCGAAGCGGGAGCGGATGGCCTGCTCATCGGCGGACGCGATGGCGAACTCGGCGGCGGTGGCCGCGTCGTTCATCTGCGACTGCGCGAGGATGCGGGCGCGGCGCATCAGGTCGTCGGAGTTGAACTCGCCGAGGCGGGCGTCGGCGTCCGCGAGCATGCGGGTGACCGAGGCCTCCGCGACGAGTTGGTTGGCGGTGGTGAGGTCGCGCAGGTAGTTGACGTCGGCCTGGGCGGACTTGCGCTGGGCGACGTGCGTGGCGGCGAGTTCGCCGGTGTTGGCGATGGTGATGCGCTCGAAGGTGTTGGCCATCGCGATGCCCTCGTCGTAGTTGGCGCGGGCGACGCTGAAGAAGGTGTCCGCGGTCTGATCCAGGCGGGCGAGTTCGCTCGTGAGGATCGTCTCGGCGGCGAGGATCTGCTCGCGCATCTGAGCGACGACGGCCTTCTGGCCCTGCTCGAGCGACTCGGCCTCGACCAGCAACTGCTGGCTCTTGGCGTTGCCGCGCCGGAGCGTCGCGTCGCGCTTGACCGTCAGCGCCTCGACCTGGGTCTTGCCGTTGCGCTCGGCGGCCTCGGCCTGGGCGACGAGTTGCGTGAACTTGGCCTCGGCCTTCTTCTTCGTCGAGTCGGCCAGGGCCTTGAGCGACTGGATCTTGGCGGCGGTCTCCTTGCGGAAGGCCTCGGCCTCGACCTGGGCGCGGTTGCGGTCGGCGTGGGCCGCGGCGACCTTGCTCTCAATCTGCGAGATCTTCTCGGTGAGGAGGGCGCCGTTCTTGCGCACGATGGCCTCGACCTCGGTCATCCACGAGTCGTGGGCGGCGATGGTCTCCTTCCACCACGCCTCGACGCCGGCCCGCTGCTCGTCGGACTTGGCGATGAGGTCGTTCTGGCCGCTCTCGGCGTGCGAGCGGAGTTTGGCGACGTCGGCGAGGGCCGTGCGGAACTCGGCGATGCGGGCGAACTCGACGACGGCCGGCTTGGCCGTGCCCTTGGTCATCTTGGGCGTGGGGTCGTTCTCGGTCGCGCCCTGCTTGGGGGGATTGCCGTTGCTGGGCAGGGCCGTCTGGTTGGCCTTGAGTTGCGCGACGATCTCGTTCATCAACTGGGCCTGCAGGCGCGTCGCCTCGGCGTCGGCCTCGCCCTTGATGCGGGTGAAGTCGGCCTCGGAGAGGGCGACCTGGTGCTTGCTGGTCTCGTGGATGGCGCGGACGCGGGCCTCGGTCTCGGCCTTCACGAACTTGGCGCGGGCCTCACGCTCCAGGCGCTCGGCCTTGGCGCGGGCGATCTCGACGTCGGCCAGGCCCTGCTCGACGTGGCTGTCGATGAACTGCAGCGCCTCGGCGTAGTCGGCGCGCTTGAGGTCGAGGCTCTTGCGGACCTCGCCGCGGCGACGCTCGACGTCGGCCGTGCTGGTGGTCTTGAAGTTGTCCGTCTCCTGGCGGAGGCGCTCGGCCTCGGCCATGGCGCGGTCGAAGTCGCTCTTCGCGGCGACCATCTTCACGCGGTACGTCTCCTCGACGTCCTTCTTGGAGAGGGCCTCGGCCTCGGCCAGCAGGTCGGCCACGTACGCCGCGGACTCCTCGCGGAGCGACTTGGACTGCTGACGCAGGTCGGTCACGGAGGCGGTGGTCTGCTTGGTGACGGAGCCGATCTGGCCATTGAGTTCGGCCACCTGCGCGGCGGTCTGCTGGGCGACGGCCTGGCTCTCGGTGCGGAGGCCCTCGACCTTGCTCTCGGCGCGGGTCTGCGTGAGGTCGAGCGTCCGGCGTATCTGGCCAATGTTGGCCTCGCCGCGGTCCTGGACGGCCTTGCGGGCGGCGATCATCTGCTCATGCTCGGCGAGCGAGCGGCTCCAGTCGGCCTCGGACTGCGAGCGCATGCGCTCGACTTCGCTCTGCCACTCCTTCACGGAGGCGGACAGAACGGAACTGTTGCGCTTGGCCTCGGTCTCGTAGCGCTGCTGCTTGGCCTGAGCGTTCGAGTACATCTCGTTCAACTTGGCGTTGAACGACTGCTCGTGCTTCTCGGCCTCGGCGCGGGCCGCGGAGTTGCGGGCCATCGCGGCCTGACGGTCCGAGTCGGCGATCGCGAGCGACTCCATCTTGTCGGCCTCGGAGCGCACCTGAGCGGCGATGGCCGAAGCGCGGCGCGCCTCGATCTCCGCGGTGCTCTCGACGGCCTCGCTCACCCACTTCTGAGGCAGCGCGACCTTGGAGCCCTCGGAGCCGTAGTAGTCGCTCGTGTACGTGCCCTTCACGGCCGACGGATCGACCGACACCGTGGCGCGGGTGGCCTTGGCCTCGGGCGTGAAGTCGCCCGGGCCCGTGTACACCGAGCCGGAGCCCGACGCGGTCTTGCCGCCGCTCGAGCAGCCGCCCAGCGTCGCCACCGCAAGGCCCGACACGAAGGACGTGATCAGGACCCGCGACGTCGGACCCGTCAGCGTGCGGAGAAGGTTCGTTCGGGAAGCGTTCTCGTGATTCATCTTGCAGGGCTCCTCGGCCGCCGGTCGCGGCCGCGTAACAGGGGGACCGGTCTCTCGGTGCACAAACACTCAACCGCCTTCGTCGGCCCCCCAAGGCCCCCGCTGCACCGGGCATCCCCTGTCCCCCAAGTCCCCACGTCCGGCTGGTCCGTTCGTACCGTCTGCGCCAACGCCGACCCCCTCCAAGGGGCGCCTTATCCGGGCGCCGACGCGCCCGCGGGCCAATCCTTATTCACTCCCAGCCGTATCCCCCTCCCCGGCCCCACGGCGAGGCGCCCACGCACGCTCACCAGGTCATATCCCTCTCATACCCCGCCTCGATCAGAAACGCCCCGATCTTCTTCTTGTAGCCCTCGCGCAGTTCCGGCGAGAACTGGTTCCGCCAGTCGCCCGCCACGCCCTTGCGGAAAAAACTCCGCCCGCTCTCCTGGCCCTGTGCGCGGCCCTTGCTCAGGTTCTGGAACGAGTTGGCCTCGACGATGCGCCTGATCTCCGCCTCGTCGGCGCTCAACTGGTAGTGCCGCGCGATCTGCATCATCACGCCGTTGGCGTCCTCCAGCATGTCCTCGTACCTGAACGCGAGACTGGCCTCCGGGTCGCGGTTTTTCTCCCACGAGCGCACCCACTCGACGTAGCCGTCGAGCATCCGCTCCGCGAAGACGCGCAGGCCCTGCTGCAGGTCCGCGTCCTTGTGGCGCGCGTGCTCGGGGTGCCAGGGAGTGCCCTTGACGTAGAAGTGGTACGAGATCGCCACGTCCCGGAGGTCCCGGTACAAGACGACGTACTTCACGCCGGCCTTCTTCAGGACGTCCGCGTTGTGCCTGGACCCGTGGACGTGCATCTTGGTCAGCACGAGCATGCCCTTGAACCGCTCGAACATGTCGTCGGGCAGTTCGTAGTCGTGGCTGCCGCCGGTCTTGAGTTCATAGGCCGCGACGTCGGGGATCAGCAGGTCGTGGAACCCGGGGAACGAAGCGATCATCTTCTCCAACCAGGTCGTGCCGCTCTTGGGCATGCCGGCGACGAAGAGGACCTTCTGCGGGTAGCGGTCCCCGTACAGCCGGAAGCCCTCGCGGCAGGCTTTCCGCTGCGCCCAGTACCGGGGCCAGACGGCCAGACGCTTCGCCTCGCGCGCAGCCCAGGCCGGCAGCCACTTCTTCGCCAAGCCCTCCAGCGTTTCCGTCGTGCCCATGACCGCTTCCCAGCCGATACCTTTCCTGCGGCGCCGAACCCGACGGCGCCGACGATGCCGCCCCCTGATGTCGTCTTCCGGGGGCCCAGAGCGTAGCCGACGACCCCGATGACCGCCGATCCCCACACTTCGACCGAGAATCCCGCCGCGGCGCCGAGCGGAGCGCCGAGGGCCGTCCATCCCCCGCCGCTCCGCCGCTCCGCGTGGACGCCCCGCCAGCGCGCCGTTCGGCTCATCTGGATGTTCCTCGGCGGCGTTCTGTGGCGCCTGCTCCCGCCGTTCCGGGGGCAACTGCTCCGCTTCTTCGGCGCCACGATCGGCGCCCGCTGCTCCTTCGCGCGGACTGTCCGCATCGACGTGCCGTGGAACCTGCGCATCGGCGACGACGTGCAGGTCCGCGCCCATGCGATCCTCTACGCCCTGGGCCCCATCACCATCGGCGAGCGCTCCATCATCGACCGCTACGCGCACCTCTGCGCCGGCTCGCACGACTTCACCGACCCCCGCTTCCCCCTCACCCGCCCGCCCATCACCCTCGGCAAACGCTGCCTCGTCGGCCTCGACGCGTACATCGGCCCCGGCGTGACCCTCGGCGACGACGTCGCGGTGCATCCGCGCGCTTCGGTGCACAGGGACTTCCCGAGCGACTCCAACCTTGCGGGCAATCCCGCGCGATCCATCGAAGGGCGCTAGGCACCAGGCGCTAGGCACGAGTGAGTACATTTCGAAACTAGCGCCTAGCGCCCAGTCCCTAGTGCCCCCACTCCCCCGAATGCGCCCCTTCCTCTGGAACACCCTCGGCCGCCTCGCCTTCCGCTGCACGATCCAGAACCAGTACGCGCTCCGCCGACGCATCCTCCGCGCCTTCGGCGCCACCATCGGGAACACCACCCGCTTCCGGCCCTCCGTCGTCATCGAGCGCCCGTGGCTGCTCACCGTCGGTGAACTCACGATCTGCGGCGACCACGCGCAACTCATCGGCCCCGAACGCATCTCCATCGGCGCCCGCTGCGTCGTCTCGCAGTACGCCATCCTCGCCACCGCCATCGCCGACCCGGACTCCCCCACCCACGCCGACCGGGCGGCGCCCATCACGATGGAGGACGACACCTGGGTCGCGGCGGACTCGCTCGTGCTCCCCGGCGCGGTGATCCGCCGCGGAACGGTCGTGGGCGCGCGCTCGCTCGTGCAGGGCGAACTTCCCGAGTGGCGGATCGCCACCGGCGAGCCCGCGGCGCCGCGGCGGTCGCGGGAGTTCAAAGAACAACCTTTGTAAGCGCCAGCGCCCTTCCTGAGCGGCAGCGCCGCGCACTTCAGTATCCCCGCCAACGATGCCCTCCTTCTTCCTCTCTCCTCCACCCCCTTCGAGACTCTTCGTGTTCTTCGCGTTCACCCCCTACGATCCGTCCAAGGAGCCACCCCCATGGCCAAAGGCCAGCATCTCAGCCGCTATCAGCAGGGCATCGTCAACCGCTATTACGACAACAAGGACACCATCGTCGTCACGCGCCTGGCGGAGATCGTGTCCGACCTGGCGCTGTGCGACTCTGAAAAGAAGGCCGCGGCGCTGTGGAAGCGCGCCGAAACCGCCCTCGCCGCCGTCAAGGCCGATCCCGTGCGTTCGCGCACGGTCCTTGGCGCGAAGGACGTCAAGGGCCTCGCGGCGCTGGTGGGCGAACTGTCTGCGAAGCGCTGATCCGCCTTACGGGCAACCCACCCCGTACGCCCCCAGCAGCAGGTTCAGATCGAAGAAGTTGACGACCCCGTCCCCGTTCACATCGCCGGGCAGGCCGTCGCCGTTCAGGCCGAAACTGCCGAGCAGCAGGTTCAGGTCCGAGAATCCAACGGCCCCGTCGCCATCCACGTCCATGGGACAACTGGACACCCCAATGAAGCCGGACGCCGAACCGCTGAACGTCTCGCCGTAACTCGCGCTGCTCAGCGTCGCCATCACCGGGTGCTGTCCGGCCGTCGCGGGCGCCGTGACCGTCCACTGCGCGGCTGCGCCGCCGCCGGGGCCGATCACGCCCACGGGCTGGGGGTTCGCGCCCGAGACGATCGCCAGGCCGCTGAGCGTGACCATCACGCCGTGCGCCGGCAGGTCGCCGGTGTTCAGCGCCTGCACGGTCAGCGTGAAGGTCGAGCCGGGGGACACGCCCGGGGGCTGCTGGAACTGCGCGCCGAACGCCGGGCCCGTCCGCGCCGTGAAGGCCTCCTGCGTCGCCAGGGCGAACTCCTCCACCGGCACGTCCGGATCGAACGACCCGAACGCCTCGACCTTCAAGACGACCAGCGCCTCGTTCCCGGACACCGACAACTGCTCGACGTTGTCGATCGCCGACTGCGACGCCGCGAGCAGCGCGTTGTCCGACGCGCGGAACGCGAACAGGTCCAGGTCGCTGAGCGAATCCACCTGCGTGGGGTTCAGGTTCCCGTTGTACGCCACGTGCCGCTCCCACACCAGCGTCGCGCGCTCGTGCTGGAACATCGGCCCCGCGTACAGCCGGAAGTCCGCCGTCTCCGGCGCCGGCGGCACGGAGCCCAGGAAGGAGTTCAGCCCGTGCAGGTGCGCCTGCCCCAGGTTCAGGTACCCCCAGCCGTACCGGCGGTTCCAGAACGAGCCCTGCACCGGAACGTCGTCCACCGTCGAGGACGTGTTCGCGTCGTTCATCGGGTCCGTTGTGTTCAGCAGGATCGCCTTGCCCGCCTTGGTGTCCGCGGCGCCCATCTCCCAGAGCAGCACGAACCCCGCGCCCGTGTGCGGCGAAGCGGAACTGGTCCCGCCGATGTTGGCGAAGCCGCCCGACGGCGCCGTGGACATCGAGTTGTTGCCCGGCGCCGTGATGTCAGGCTTCTTCCGCCCCGCCGCCGTCGGCCCGCGCGACGAACTCGACGTGATGCGGTCGTCCACGCGCGTCACCGTGTTGAAGTCGTCCATGTTCGCCGAAGCCAGCAGGTTGAACGCCGGCGCAGGGTGCGTGATCGTCGGCGCGCCCGAGCCAAAGCCCCCGTTGCCCGTGGACTTGCTCACCATGTAGCCGAACGTGTGGATCACGCCGTCGAAAAACTGGTCGATCGCCGCGTAGTCCACCGTGCTCGCCGTGCCGTTGCCGAACGAGTAATTCACCGCCTCGGGCACGCCCGTGCCCGCGATGAACTGCATGCCGTTCATCGACGTCGTCGCCGAGCCCGCCAGCGCCACCACGATCTGGTCGCAGCCGAACGCCACGCCCGGGAACTGCGTCGAGGTCGACGCCATGATCCCCGCCATCCCCGTGCCGTGGTTGCTCGTGTCGCTCACCCCCATGTTCGAGATGAACGAGTGAGGCGACAGCGCCGGGTGGTTCTGCTGCACTCCCGTGTCCAGCACGCCCACGTCGTGCACGCCGCCCGTGATCCCGTTCGCCCAGAAGCCCGTCACCAGGCCCAGCGAGTGCTGGTGGTTGTCCAGTTCCGGCTCGCCGGGGGCGTCCAGGTCCATCCGCGCCGCCAGCGCGCTGCCCGCCAGCGCCGCCACGCTCCCAGCCGGAAGACGCACGCCCACCATGTTCACCGCCGACACCCGCGCCGTCACGACGCCCCCCAGCGCCGCGGCCTCGGCGATCAGCGCGTCCTGCGACGCCCGCGCCGCCGCCTCCACCCGCGCCGCCACCTCCACGCGCTCGGCCGTGTCCAGGTCGTCCAGCCGCGCCGACAGCGCCCGGCGCTCCGCCAGCGACGCCGCATCCAGCGCCGGCGCGACGAACGCGCGCTCCTCCGCGGGCGTCATCGGCGCCGCCGGCAGCGCACGCTTGGAGATCGATCGGATGTCCTCCACCAGCGCCGCACGAACCCCGGCGCCCGCGCCGCGCACCGCACGCTTCACCGGCGCCGCGGGCTGATCGCGCAGCACGACGATCACATCGATCATCTCCCCGGGCGCGGCCTCGGCGAGCCGGCGCTCCAGCGCCGCGCTCATCACCGACGCCCCGCGCGCCGCCATCATCCCCCTCCATTGCTCCTTCTCGACCCACGCGCCGTCCATGAAGACCCAGGTCGTCTCCATGCCGCTCCGCGCGTCTTTCAGGACCGGATACAGCGCCCCGCCGTGCTCCAGCGCCGCGACCGGGTCGGCCGCGCCCGAGGCCAGGCCGGCGCAGAGCCCGGCGGTCAGAACGAGCGAGCATCCGGAAACCACACGGAGACGGGCTTGACGCATGGGCTGGGCCTTTCGGGCTGGGCGTAAGGACGGACCCGCCCAGCGTAAATCAGGCGTCCTCGAATGTCCACGTTTTCTTGTGGAGACCCGCCCCTGCGCCCCCCCAATGCCGCCCGGCCTCACCCGATCGTCAGCCGCGGCCTTGCGCCGCCGGTCTTCATCTCCGCCAGGGCGCACTGCGCCTCCACGTTCGCCGCCACGCGCTCCAGCGCGTCCCGCAGGGCGCGGTTGGACGGGTGGCCGTCGAAGTTCGCCGTCGGCTCGCCGCTGTCGCTGTTCTTCCGCAGGTTCATCGAGATCGGCACGCCGCCCAGGAAGGGCAAGCCCAGGCGCTGGGCCATCTGCTCGGCCCCGCCCCGTCCGAACAGGTCGTATTCCTTGCCGTCGTCGCCCACGAAGTGGCTCATGTTCTCCACCACGCCCAGCACGTCCACGCCCAACTGCTTGAACATGTGCGCGGCGCGGACGCAGTCGTCCTGCGCCACTTTCTGAGGCGTGCACACGATCACCGCGCCGGTCAGCCGCAGCAACTGCGCCATCGTCAGCGACACATCGCCCGTGCCCGGCGGCAGGTCGATGATGAGGTAGTCCAGTTCGCCCCACTGGGTCTGCTGCACCAACTGCTTGAACGCCCCGTGCGCCATGGGCCCGCGCCAGATCAGGGGCTTCGCCGCGTCCACCAGTTTGCCGATGGTCATGGCCTTCACGCCGTGGACGGCGAAGGGCTGCAGCATCGAGCCGATGGTGTGCGTCTCGAACTCCTCCAGGCCCAGCAGCGTCGGCGCGCTCGGGCCGTAGATGTCCCCGTCCATCAGCCCCACGCTCAGGCCCTTCCGCGCCAGCGCCACCGCGAGGTTGACCGAGATCGTGCTCTTGCCCACCCCGCCCTTGCCCGCGCCGACCGCCACGATCCGCTTCACGCCCGGCACGCCGCCCAGCAGGATGCCCCG
>JACVCK010000082.1 GCA_016742055.1 Phycisphaerales bacterium | reverse complement strand
GGGATGTGGTGACGTCCGTTGGGGGTCGGCCGACGCCGACGTCCGAGGAACTGGTGCGGGCGCTTTCCGAACTGGACGTGGGCGCGACGGTGGAGGTGACGGTGCGGCGGGGGAAGATGCGCCTGCCGCTGGGCATTACGCTGGTGGCGCTGGAGGAAGTGGAGGCGGAGGCGTTGGAGCGGCCGCGGCGGAATCCGTAGACTTCCCCTCCCCCCGGGCCCCGGACGTCGCGGTCCGGGACCGAACCGAGTGAGCCGCCGGAGCGTTTGTCAGAGTCGTCATGACCCCGAAGCCATCGCCATCGCCGTCGGCCTCGAAGCAGAAGCGGACGTTCGGCGCAGACTTTCGGCTCTTCTTTCTGCGCGGGCTGGCGATCCTTCTGCCGTCGGTGCTGACGATCTGGCTGCTGGTGGCGGCGTACGGGTTCGTGCAGCGGACGGTGGCGGAGCCGATCAATCGGGGGCTTCGACAGGCGGTGATCCAGATCGCGCCGCGGACGGTGGCTCCGGATCGTCTGCCGGACTGGTTCAGCGTTCCGGACAACAAGGTGGACGCGGCGCGTCTGGAGCGTGCGCGCCTGGGTCTGCGGCCCTTGCCGGACACGCTGCTGCGGGCGCAGATCCGCGAGCGGAACTTCGCGGATTGGTGGAACTCGCACTGGTACCTGCGGAACATCGGGCTTCTGGTGGCGATCGTGCTGTTCTACCTGGCGGGGATCCTGCTGGGCGGTTTCCTGGGCCGGCAGATGTATGGGCGAGTGGAGCGGTTCATCACTCGTCTGCCGCTGATCAAGCAGGTGTACCCGAGCGTCAAGCAGGTGACGGAGTTCCTTCTGGGCGAGAAGAACCAGTTGTCGTTCAACCGCGTGGTGATCGTGGAGTATCCACGGCGGGGGATCTGGACGGTGGGCTTTCACACGGGCAACACGCTGCGGACGGTGAACCGCGCCGCGGGTGTGGAGTGCGTGAGCGTGTTCATCCCGTCGAGCCCGACGCCGTTCACGGGGTACGCGATCAACCTCCCCAAGGATGAGGTGATCGACGTGGACATGACGGTGGAGGAGGCGCTGCGGTTCGTGATCAGCGGCGGCGTACTGGTGCCGGAATCGCAGAAAGACCACCATCCGCCGTCCCTGGCGGGGGCGCTTGCGGCGCAGCCCGGAACGGCGATGATGGAAGGCCGCACGCCCGCACGGGGCGGGGCGGAGGAAGACCCGACCCTGAGCGAGGCCCGATCATGAGAATCAACGTCACCGGCAAGCACGTGGACCTGACCCCTGCGATGGTCCAGTTCGCCGAGAGCAAGTGCGAGAAGATCACGAAGTTCTTCGACGGGATCCAGCAGATCTCGTGCGTGCTGGACAAGGCGCCGCACGGGGAGTTCCTGGTCGAGATCATCGTGGACGTGGTCCACCACGAGGACTTCATCACGAAGGTGCAGGGCCCGGACGTGTACGCGGCGATCGACGACGCGGTGGACAAGGCATCGCGGCAGTTGCGTGACTTCAAGGAAAAACTCAGAGACCGTCGCTAAGAGGCCCTGGAGGCGAGCGAGCACACCCCCCGGGCGCCGTCCAGCGGCCCGACATTCCCCGGAACGATCCACCATGCGTCTGACCGAAATCGTCGTCCCCGGCGCCGTCATCCCCGCCCTTGCTTCGTCGGAGCGCGACGAGGTGATCGGCGAACTCGTCGATGCGCTGATCGCGGCCGGCGCCGCGGCGGGGATCCCGCGCGAGGAGTTGGTGAAGGCGGTGCTGGAGCGTGAGAAGCGGGGCTCGACGGGCTTCGGCAAGGGCGTGGCGGTTCCTCACGTGAAGCACACGAGCGCGAAGAAGGTGTCGCTGGCGGTGGGGTTGAGCCCGACGGGGGTGGACTTCAACTCGCTGGACAAGCAGCCGGTGTACTCGGTGTTCCTGCTGCTGAGCCCGGCGGACAACCCGGAGGAGCACCTCAAGGCGATGGAGGTGATCTTCAAGAATCTGTCGTACGACACGTTCCGCCGGTTCCTCCGTCAGGCCAGCACGCACGCGGCGGTGATGGACCTTCTGGAGGAGGCGGACGGCCAGCACATGGGCGGCTGAGCCCGTCGCGGCCCGTTCTTCCCCGTTCGCACCCCTCCGTCGGACCTGACGCCCGTTGTCGAATCGCGCGACTGTGACCGTGACGATCCAGAACCGGCTTGGGCTGCACGCCCGGCCGGCGATGCAGTTTGTGGACGCCGCGGTGGCGCACAAGTGCGCCGTGACGGTAAAGAAGGGCGATCAGGCGGTGGACGGCAAGTCGATCATGCAGATGATGATGCTCGCGGCGACGAAGGGCTCGACGCTGGAGATCGTGGCGGAGGGCGAGGGCGCGGAGTCGGCGGTGGCGGCGCTGAAGGCGCTGGTGGAGGGTGGGTTTGGGGAGGAGTGAGCGTGCTCAGGGCGCGAGCCCGTGAAGCAGGCCGCTCATGATGAGTGAGATCGGCAGCAGCAGAAGCCAGACGACGAGCATGAGGCCCGCGGCCAGCGGCGCATCGAGCCAGCGTCTTCGCGGGAGCATGCACCAGGCGGTCAGGAACGCGCTGTTCGCCATGAGCGTCAGCGTGCTCCAGACGATGCTGTAACTCGCCTTGCCCGACTGAAAGCCGCGGCTATGGCCGATCCGAACCGTCCAGACCAGTTGCGGGCCCTGCAGCAGAAACACGAGGAACATCAGCAGCAAGCCGACCGCCCAGATGGCCATGCGGTTGGGCGCTGGTGGTGGTCCATCGTCCGGGGTCATGCGGTGTATTTGGAAGACGATCAGGCCGCTGTCGCTGTTATGGCCGCTTTGAGAAGGCGATGCGACTCTTGGTCGCGGACTCCTCAGAGTCGGCTTCCGGGGGCGTCAGCCCTGAGCCGGGGCGCTCTCTAACTCTTTCGCGTCCACGCGTTCGATGCGGGCGCCGAGGGCGGCGAGGCGTTCTTCCATCTTTTCGTAGCCGCGGTCGAGGTGGTAGACGCGGTGGACGGTGGTCGTGCCTTCGGCGGCGAGTCCGGCGAGGACCAGGCACGCGGAGGCGCGAAGGTCGCTGGCCATGACGGGGGCGCCGACGAGGCGGGCGACGCCGCTGATGACGGCGGTGGGGCCCTGGCGGAAGACCTGTGCGCCCATGCGGGAGAGTTCAGCGACGTGGAGGAAGCGCTCGGGGAAGATCTTCTCGGTGACGACGCTGTTGCCGTCGGCGAGGCAGAGCAGGGCGAGCAACTGCGCCTGCAGGTCGGTCGGGAATCCGGGGTGGGGCTGGGTGGTGACCTGCGCGGGCTTGAGGCGCCCGTCGCGCCGGGGCTCGTAGGACACGTCGCACCGGGCGCGGCGCGGGTCGGAGCCGGGATGCTCCTCGACGTGCACGCCGATCTCGGCCAGGTGGTTGGTCAGGGCCATAAGGGCGTCGAGGGGGCAGTTCTCAAGCGTGAGCGAGCCGCCGGCGATGCCCGCGGCGATCATGAACGTTCCGGCTTCGATGCGGTCGGGCATGATCTCGTGGGCGGCGCCGGCGAGTTCGTCCACGCCGTCGATGACGATGCGCGGCGCTCCGGCGCCTTCGATGCGGGCGCCCATGGCGATGAGGAGATCGGCGAGGTCGGCGATCTCGGGCTCGCAGGCGGCGCACTCGATGATGGTGCGGCCTTCGGCGAGCGCCGCGGCGCACATGACGTTGGCGGTGCCCAGCACGGTGGATCCGAAGGGTCCGCCGAGGAATACGGGTGCGCCACGGAGGCGGCGTTTGCCGCCGGCGCGTCGCGGGGCTCGGGCGACAATGTCGCCCTGTTCGAGGGTGATCTCGGCGCCGAGGGCCTCCATGCCCCGGAGGTGGAGGTCGACCGGGCGCTGTCCGATGGCGCAGCCGCCGGGCATGGAGATGCGGGCTTCGCCGCGCCGGGCGAGCATGGGCCCGAGGGCGCTGATGCTGGCGCGCATGGTGCGGACGATCTCGTAGCGTGCGTGGCTGGAGGATTCGTCGATGGACTGGAGGCGGACGGCGCCGGGGGCGGACTCGATCGCGTGGCATCCGAGCGACGCGAGGAGTCGCTTCATGTTGTCGATGTCGGCCAGGTCGGGGACGGCGCGGAGGTCGATGGGCTGATCG
Source organism: Phycisphaerales bacterium (assembly GCA_016742055.1). Taxonomy (GTDB): domain Bacteria; phylum Planctomycetota; class Phycisphaerae; order Phycisphaerales; family UBA1924; genus JACVCK01. The sequence continues at coordinate 6,269 of JACVCK010000082.1, read as the reverse complement.
GTGAGGAGCGCGGCGGCCATGATGGGCAGCGCGGCGTTCTTGGAGCCGTTGACGCGGAGCGAGCCGCGGAGCGGCCGACCACCCTCGATCACGAATGCGTCCATGCGCCGATTGCTCCCTTCCGTCGCGCTGCGGCGCTCCGGGCCAAGTGGTTGTTCCCATCCGTGGGGTTGAAGGGCGCGCCCGCGTGGGCGCGCCGGTTCATTATCGGCGCTGGGGCGCGCCGGGCCCAGAGATCGGCTGCGGGATCATCGGGGGGCGTCGGTCCCTTCGATGGGCATGCCTGAGGCCTTCCAGGCGTCGAGCCCGCCGGGGAAGAGTCGGGCGTGCTTGTAGCCGGCGGTGAGCAGGCGCTTGACCATGCCCCGGGCGGAGGAGGAGCCGGGGTTGTCGCCGTAGACGATCAGGAGTTTGTAGCGAGAGAGGGCGGGGTCGGGATCCTTGATGTCGATGTCGGGGAGGCGGAGGTTTCGGGCGCCGGGGATGCGGGCGGCGGCGAAGGCCTCGGCGGGTCGGGGGTCGATGAAGAGGACGGAGTCGTCCTGCTTCTGGAAGGGGCGCTGGACCTCGGGGAGCCCAACGGTGCGGATGCTGTCGTCGCTGACCGAGCGGCAGCCCATGGGCCCGGCGAGTGCGGCGCCCAGGAGGGCCAGGGCGGCGAGCGCCCGGGGTCGGGGGCGGAAACGGGAACCGATTGCAATCCGGTGCGTCATGGCGGGTACAATATCGGGTCGTCAGCCGGCGCCGACCCCAGATATGGACGCCGGGCTTGGACAGGGCTCGTGTACGCGGTGGAGCGGACGCGGGCGCCATGGTCGGGGTTCCCCGCCGCATGAACAATCTCTTGAGCGTCGTGGCCGGTCTGAGCGTCGTATTGGCGTGGGCTGGCGCTGTGGCGTGGGCGCAGGACGGCGGACCGGATGAGGGCGCCGTGAGCGCGCGGCTGATCGGTGAGTTGGATGCGATGGTTCCGGGCGAGACGTTCCATCTCGGCGTGCGCTTCGAGATCGAGGACGGCTGGCACATGTACTGGAAGAACCCGGGCGAGTCGGGCGCGGCGGCGCGGGTGCGCCTGTCGTTGCCGGACTGGCTGGAGGCGGGCGAGGTGCAGTGGCCCACGCCGCACCGGCTCGTGCTGCCGGGGGACATTCTGGATTACGTCCACGACGGCGAGTTGACGCTGATCGTGCCGCTGAAGGTTCGCGCCGATGCGCCGGTCGGGCAGACGGCGGAGGTTCGGGCGGACCTTTGGTGGCTGATGTGCGACGACGCGGTGTGCGTGCCCGGGAGCGCGGAGGCGACGCTGCGGGCGCCGGTGGGCACGGAGGCCAAGCCCTCGCGTGAGGCCCGGCTGTTCGCGCTGGCGAGGTCGCGTCACCCGGTCGAGCCGCCCCAAGGAGCGCTGCTGGCGTCCTGGGAGGGGGCGAAGTTGACCCTGCGCGTCCCAACGGCGGCGTCGCTGGCGTTCTATCCGGACACCGGGGTCGCGGCCCGTGGGCTGGTGAAGTCGGGGGAGGCGTCCGGAGGCCGATTGATCGTCGATTTCGATGATGTTCCCTCGGCGCCGGTGACCGGAACTCTGGAGGTTCGGGAGGCGTCGAAACGGTCCCTGTTCTGGCGTGTTGTCGTGGAGCCGGCGGCGTCGGCGCCGGAACTTTGAGGTTTGCACCCCACCGGGCGCCGCGTGTGCGCCCGATCGGGAGCCGGTCCCGGACGGGGCCCGGCCCATACGAAGCGATTCAACCATTTGGGAAAAGGAGATCTGGCATGAAGACTCGGAACTTTTTTGCGGCGGTCGGCGCTCTGGCGATCGCGGGCGCATCTCTGGTCGGCGCGGCGTACGCGGGGCCTGAGCACAACCACGGCGACAAGGCGCACGCGACGGCTTCGGTCGGCCACGCGGCGCCGAATTTCACGCTGACGGACACGGACGGCAAGGTGCACACGCTGGCCGACCTGAAGGGCAAGACGGTGGTGCTGGAGTGGTTCAACCCCGGCTGCCCGTTCGTCGTGCGTCACTACCAGGCGAAGACCTCGGTGAACACGTTCAACGAGTTCAAGGACCAGGGCGTGGTGTGGATCGCGATCAACTCCGGCGCTCCGGGCAAGGAGGGCTCGGGCCTGGAACTGAACAAGAAGATGAAGGCCGAGTGGGCGATCCCCTTCGCCGTCGCGCTGGATGAGTCGGGCGACGTGGGCCGTCTGTACGGCGCGAAGACCACGCCGCACATGTTCGTCATCAACAAGGACGGCATGATCACCTACGCCGGCGCGATCGACAGCGATCCGTCGGGCAAGGACGCGAAGGCGACGAACTACGTCGCGAACGCGCTGCGCCAGACGCTGGCCGGCGAGACGGTCACCGAGGCGACCACCAAGCCGTACGGCTGCTCGGTGAAGTACGCGAAGTGATGGATTGACAGCAGGTTTGACGAGAGATCACGCCGGCCGCCCGAGAGGGCGGCCGGTTGTTGTTTTGAAGGTATGGGCGGGGCGCTTCAGAGCGCGAGGGAGCGGTCCACGGCGGCGGTGGAGAGGAGGCCCACGGCGTCGTAGAAGGGCAGGGGGGAGCCGACGCCGTTGAGGAGCAGGGGCAGTTCGGTGCAGCCGATGATGACGCCGTCGCAGCCGCGGGCGGCGAGGGCCTCGATGGAGTGCAGGAGGCACTCGCGCGAACGAGGCATGACGCGTCCGTAGACGAGTTCGTCATAGATGATGCGGTCGATGACGTCGGCTTCGGCTTCGGGGGGCGCGACGACCTTGACGCCGCGGAGGCCGAGGATGGCCTGGTAGATGGAGCCGTAGGAGACGGCCTTGGTGCCGAGGAGTCCGACGCTGACGCGGTGGTCGTTGGTGACGGCGTCGGCGACGAGGTCGATCATGCTGAGCCAGGGGATGGGGCTCTTGGCTTCGGCGAGGGGCGCGGCGTAGACGGCGACGTTGTCGGGCAGGACGCAGAACTCGGCGCCGGCAGCGGCGAGGGCCAGGGCGGATTCCTGCAGGAGCATGCCGACGGCGGTCCAGTCCTGCTTATGGATGGCGTCGAGGTACGCGGCGAATGGGCGGCTGTGGAGCGTGACGCTGGGCTTGGGGCCCGGGCGCTCTGCGCAGAGGTTCATGATGCTGCGGTAGCAGAGGGCGGAGCCCTCCGGGCTGACGGCGATGATGCCGATGTGCTTGGGCAAGGGGCGCGGGGCTCCTGCGGGCTGGGGCCGCCGCGGCGGGCGGGGGCCGATGGGTCATGCTCCGCGCTGGGGCCCGACAAGTCAACGGGCGTGTCGGGACTTAGGATGGGATCGATGGATTCTGGCCGCACGGAGCCGCGGGACGCGTTCGACCTGCTGGGTATACCGGCGGCGTTCGACGTGGACGCGGGGGCGGTTCGGCGGGCGTGGCTGGAGCGATCTGCGGCGGCGCACCCGGATCGTGCGGCGGGGGGCGGGGATCCGGCGGACGCGGAGCGGCGTTCGGCGGAGTTGAACGAGGCGAAGCGGACGCTGGACGACGCGGAGAGGCGGGCTTCGCTGCTGCTGCGCCGGCTGGGCGGGCCGGGAGAGAAGGACGACCGATCGCTGCCGCCGGAGTTGCTCGTGGAGTACATGGAGCGTCGGGAGGCGCTGGACGAGGCGAAGTCGCGCGGCGACGGGGCGGGCGTCGAGGATGCGCGGGCCTGGGCGAAGGGGATGCGCGCCGAACACGAGCGGGCGTGCTCGCGGATGTTCGCAGAGGCGCTGGCGGACGCGAACCCGAACCCCGAGACGCTGCGGGCGATCCGCGTGGAACTCAACGCCTGGCGCTACGCGGAGCGGATGCTGGAGCAGGTCGACGACGTGACGACATGATGAGAGAACACGCCAAGCCGTTCAGAGTGTTGTTCGTGTGCATGGGGAACATCTGCCGCTCTCCGACGGCGGAGGGCGTCTTTCGGAAACTCGTGCGCGACGCGGGGCTTGATGCGGTGGTTGAGATCGATTCCGCGGGGACGGGCTCGTGGCACGTGGGCTCGGCGCCGGACCGGCGCACGCAGAGCGCGGCGCTGAAGCGGGGGCTGGACCTGTCGGACCAGCGGGCGAGGCGGGTTTCAGCGCGGGACTTCGAGTTGTTCGACCTGATCGTCGCGATGGACCGGGACAATCTGTCGTATCTGGAGGCGATCCGGCCCGGCGAGGCGCCGAGGGCGAGGTTGATGCTGGAGTTCTCGGAGGCGGCGGTGGAACGGGGGCTGCGCGACGTGCCGGACCCGTATTCGGGCGGGGAGGACGGGTTTGAGGTCGTGCTGGACCTGATCGAGGGGGCGTGCGAGGGGTTGCTGGAGCATGTGCGGCGCGGACGCACGAAGTAGAGGGCTAGCGATCGCGTGAAGGGCCGCTCAGGGCTTCGAGGAAATGGGCGAGTTTGCCGGCGTTTGCGGGGTCGGGGTGCGCCGCGACCATCGAGGTGGCGATCCGTCGCGCTGCGGCGGGCATTGCGGGATCGTTCAGACCAGCGAGATATGCGAGGCAGCCGAAGGCGTCGCCTTCCACGAAACGGCGCGATGCAGGGCTCATGAGCGCCTTCTCGATGAGCCCGAGATATTGCGTCCTGGCGTCCACGGGCAGTCCAAGGAGGACCTCCTGCCGCGTGATCGGCAAGGTGAGCAGCGCCCTGCCGACGGCGTCGGCATCCTGCGGAGGCAGCGACGCGATCAGCGCGAGTTCGTCGGCCGGATTCTTGCTTGAGACGAGTAGGGCATGGATTGCTCCGGCCTTGAGCTCCGTGGGCTGGACGTTCATGAATGTCTCTTTGGTTGCCGCGGCCCAGGCGGCGGGGTTCGCCTCGCTGGGATCACGCACATACTCCCGTAGGCGGGGCAGGGACTCGGCGTCGAATCCGAACGACGCGGCGCCTGTCTGAAAGGCGGCGATCACCTCCAGAGCGTTCTCGCTTTCGATCGCGGCCGCAAGCAATTCGCGGACCCGTGGGGCGAAGACGGGATCGGCCGCGGGGAGGATTTGCAGGATTCTCAAGCGATTCGTGGCGGACCAGTCCATCGCGTCGATGAGCGCATCGAATCGGCGCTGGTCGGCGAAGCGTGCGGGATTCGCCGGCTCCTGGAGCAGGACGAGGGCATGGATCGCGCGGTCGGCGGCGGGCTGGCCGGGCTGGAACTCGGGGGAGGACTCCAAGGCATCGAGCAGCGCGGGGAGGAGCAGGTCGGCGGGTGTGCGATGCACGAGGTCGAGCGCCGCGGTGTCTCCGGCGCGGGGCGATGTAAGCGATGACAGGTCTGGATGATTGAACGGCGTGGGGTCTGGCGCCACGAGGGCGAAAGCCAGCAGCAGCAGGAATCGCAGGATCATGGGCGCTCCTCAGACGTTGTGGGTTGCGGTGATCAGGTGGCGCCCCTCCGGGGCTCACGGACGTTGGCACGCTGAACCCCGGGCTGCGCTCGCTGCGGCGAGATTGCCCGGGGCTACGTTCTGCCGCCGCGCTGCGGCTTCGGAGAGCGTCGGGACCATAGCTTTACGCGAAGGCGTGGCTTTCGAGCGGCCCAGCGTTACGGCCGCGAGCCGGTGACGTGCATCAGGCGTGCCTGTTCGGCTTCGGCGGCGATGTAGCCGAAGGCGCCCCAGGTGGGGCCTTGGAGGATGCGGTCGAAGAGTTGGCGGGCGCCGGCGTCGTCGCCTCGGAGCATGCGGGACATGGCGACGCCGTAGCCGGCGGTGGCGTTGTTGAGGCCGGGGAGGGAGGGGTTTTCGTCGATGCCGGCCATGGCCATCGCTTCCTGCTCGGTGATGTCGCCCTTGTGCAGGAGGCAGAGGGCGAGGTAGGCGCCTTCTTCGGCGACGGCCATGTCGCGGTGGATGGGGGCGAGGAGCGCCGCGGCCTCGTCGTCGTGCCCGAGGCGCTTGCAGGTGATGACGAGCCAGTTGGTGGTGGCGACGAGCATGTCGTCGTTGCGTCGTGCGGGGATGAGGCAGCGCGTCCAGGCGTCGTGGGCTTTGTCGAAGTCTGCTTTGAGATAGTGCGCGAGGCCCAGGTGGTAGAGGATGTTGAAGCGGAGGGTGCTGCGGGGGATGTTGAGGCGGTTGGGCGCGCCGTCGGGCTCGATCTCGTCGCGGGTCTGGAAGAGTTGGTCGGCGAGGGCGAGATCGGCGATGGCTTTGTCGAACTCGCGGATGGTGATGTAGCGGTGGCCTCGGTGGCGGAGGATGCGGAAGGAGGAGGGGTGAACCTCGATCCCCTTCGTGAGAACCGCGAGCGCTTCCTGGTAGCGTCCGGCGTAGCCG
>JACVCK010000081.1 GCA_016742055.1 Phycisphaerales bacterium | reverse complement strand
GTCCTGCATTGGTCAACTATCGTCGTTGCCATCTTTCTCGCAGGCATGGTCGTCAGCGCCGCTCACCTCGCCGCCGGGCTGGTCGCCGTCCGTCGCCTGATCGCTGGCAGTCGTCCGCTCGAAGACGCGCCGCTCAATGCAGAAGTCGCTTCCCTTCGGCAGCGGCTCGACATCATCCGTCCCGTGTCGCTGTACGAGTCAACCGAAGTCGCCACCCCCGCCACCGTCGGCTGGCGGCGGCCTGCCATCCTCCTGCCGACCCCGTGGCATGCCTGGGGCGACGCCGAACGCCGCGCCGGGGTTGCGCGCGATCCAGCGCTGGCCCAGGTTCGGCTGGAACTCGTTGTGAAACTGCTGCGCGAGCCAGTTGGAGCCGATCGGCGCGCCCTGGCCGACGGGGTCCGCGGCCTTGACGATCGCGACCACGAACGCGTCGGGCCGGAGCGGGCTGTACATGAAGTTCGGATAGCCCGAGTGGCAGGTCACCACCAGTTCGCCCGGCTTCATCGGCAGCGTCGGCTGGCCCTGCGCCGCCGCGGCGCCCAGCGCCGCCGCCAACGGAACAAGGGTGCGCGCCACGCCGCCTGCGCGCCCTCCACGACGATTCGATCCCTGTTGCATGGGGTTCTCCACCACGTATGCGGAGCGGCCCGCGGAGGGCCGCGGAGCGTCAAGGTAAGGACCGCAATCACGCCTGGCAACGAGGAAGTTGCGCGATTGCGAGATTCGGCGTCCGTGCGGCGCCGGTTCGCAAGCCGTTCGTGCCTTCTGGCGGTCATCGGGCGCAGAAAGCGCCCGGCGCCGAACGGGTCGGCGCCGGGCGGCGGAGGGAGATGCGGCTGCATTCAGCAGGTGGTGTTGAAGACGCTCAGCAGCACGTTGAGGTCGGAGAAGTCCACGTCGCCGTCGTTGTCGAAGTCGGCGGCCGGGTTGTAGTTGGGGCTGGGCGCCGCGGTGTTGAACGAGGAGAGGAGCACGTTGAGATCGGCGAAGTCGATCACGTTGTCGCCGTTGGCGTCGCCGGGGCAGGGGGCGATCGGAAGGGGCGGCAGCGCCTTGAGCCCGATCGAGTCCGAGGGCTCGAAGTTGGAGCCGCCGGCGAGGTCGATGGAGAGCGTGAGTTCGTACACGCCGAGGACATCGACGGAGAGCGCATCGAGCGAGATAGGAACCGGCGTGAAACCGCCCGCCGCGAGGCTCAGGACTCCCGGGACGGGTTCACCCGGGGGCAGTCCGTTGATGGAGAACATGGCGTTGTCGGGATCGCCGTTGGGGTTGACGACGCCGAGAGAGTAGGTCGCCATGATCGGCGCTCCGGACACATTCGTGAGGTCGAGCACGAGATCTGTGGGTGCCTCGCCGGTGCGGATGCCGAGCAAGCCCCCGGCCTGGCCGCCGCCGATCACCACGGACTGACAGCGCACGGCGCTCAGCCTCGCCTGCGAGGGAGAGGATCCGCTGCCGTCCGAGACCGTCGCGACCCACTGCCCGAAGACGGTGTTGGTGACGCATCCCAGTTGGCTCAGGGTGATGGGAACCGTGACGCACGATCCATTCGGGACGAAGATCGAGCCGTTGGCAGGGCTTACGCCGATGGTGCACGCGCCGGGGATCGCGAACAGGGAGTAGTTGAAGGCGCCAGCGGCCCCGAGAACATTGCAGATCTCCAACTGGGCCTGAGGAAACAAGCAATCCACATACGGCGCTTGTCGGATCGTGAACGTGCATGGGCCCGAAATGGACCGGGCGAAGATCTCCTGCACGCGTGTCGGCGGCAGCGGAGCGTCGAAGAGCATCATCTCATCCAGCCACACGCCCGGTCCGCCAACGTGGTACGCCTGAGCGGCGCAGTCGAAGTACAGGCCAGGAAGCGGCGCGGGGCCCGCCGGACCGCCATTGAAGCCCGACAACACCCCGTTGACATAGATCATCACGCCGCCGCCGGTGGCGCAGCCCGTGGATGGCTTGCTGACCACGACGGCGATGTGCGACCATGTCTGCGGACCGACCTTCAGGTCGGATGTTCGACTGAGCGAAACGGGAGACCCGGAGGGGCAGCCGGCCGAAGTGATGTCCAGCCTCACACCGCCATTGGGCGTGATGCTGACGGACCATCCGGTCCCGGCTCCTGGCGCCTCGATCACGTTGGAAGTCGTCCCGGCCGGCGCTCGGACCCACGCGGAGAGTGAGAACGAGCCCTGTCCCACGTCGGTGAAGGGGCTGGCGGAGCCGGAGTTTGTGGACGCCGGGCCGGACGCTGAGCGCCGCGCCACCGCGGCGCCGCTCACGCCATGAACGATGTCGTAGGTTGGCGATCCGCCCGGCTGGATGATGAGGTCGGTCGATCCGATGTGATCAAGAGCGGCGGGCAATCCGTACGTGGCGAAGTCCACTTCCATGGGCCAGTACGCGACGAGGCGGGACGTGTCGTCGATGCACGGGCACGGGGGGACTGGGGCGGGGCAGTCGGCGCAGTCGTTGATCCATGCAGCCCCGACGTTGTCGCCGCTGAGGGCGAAGAACTGGCTGTACGGCATGCCGACGCAGCCCACGCAAGGGACGCAGGCCAGCACGGAGAGATCCACCGCCGGGGTCCCGGGATCGGGCGAGAACCCCACGCCCCCCGTGCCCGGCAGAATCCCGTTCGCCCCGTTGCCGATCTGCACGAGGTAGAAGTTCCCCGGCGTCACGTCGAACACCGCGGACTCCTCGCCGAGCGTCGGCGCGTCCGCGCAGCCCACCAGCAGGGACTCGAGTTGGTCCGGCATGAAGACGCCCGCCGGCCCGATGTCGTAGAGCGCGATCGCCATGTCGGCGCCGTCGTGCGCGAGCAGGCCGATTGAAAGCACGCTCTCCGCGCCCGCCTGCACGGTGAACCACACATCTGCGGCGTTGGCGCACGAGTTGTTCGGCCCATCGGTGGAGGCGCCGACGGTCGTGAACGGCGCGACGGTTCCCATCGACACAAAGGTCGAATCGAGCGGCCCATCGTTGACCGGCGGCGCAACCGCCTCCACCCCCAGCGACATGACCAGATGCCTCCCCCCGAACCCGATGTCCGCCAGGTTGGTGAAGTCCGGCTGGCCGCACGCCGGGCCCCGGTAGTACGTTGGCGCCGTCTGGCCCTGCACGTTGCAGCCGAAGCCCAGCAGGCCGCCGTCGCCGCCGTCGGCCGGCACGCGGCTGTCGGCCCGCAACTCCACGATGAACTCCGTCCCCGCGGGGATCAGGTGGTCCGGCATCGACACCGTGTGGAACTCGAACGAGGCGTCCGCCGGAACGAGGACTACGCCCTCCGCGAGCAGCGTCAGCGAGTCGTACGGCGCCCCCGTCGAACCCAGCAGGATGCGCACCCGCGCCGGCCACGCCGGCCCGACGTTCAGACGAACGCCGAACGTCACGCACTCCACCGACATCGTGTACGGCGCAACGAACGACCGCGCCAGCGAGAACTCCGAACTGGTCTCCGAGTCGCCGCAGATCACGGTCGCGGCGCCGATCACGTTGGGATTGGTCGACTGCGTGAGGACGTCGGAGCCGCAGTCGCCCCGGTCCGTCGCCAAGGGCGGCGCCGCCTCCCGCGAGCCCGTGCCGCCGGGATCGAAATGGACAGGGCCGGCGATGCCCGCGCCCGCGGCGACGAGGCCGGCGCAGACGACAGCGCAGAGGATGCGCTTCTTCATCGGATGGACTCCCACGATGCTGCTCCGTGCCCGCCGGTACACCCGGTCAAGCGCCGGAGCCCAACCTACGAGGATGGCAGTCTACCATTGAACGTCCGAGAAGCAAGCCGATATCGCGGAGAAACCGCACCGTGAGCCGAATTGCAGACGAACCCACGGACCCGCTCGGCGCGCGACGCGCGCACTGGGAGGCCGTGTACCGCGACAGGCCCGACGATCGGCTCTCTTGGCGCCAGGCCGACCCCGCGCTATCGCTCCGCCTGATCCGCGCGTTCGCAACGCCCGACAGCGCCGTGCTCGACGTCGGCGCCGGAGAGTCCGCCCTCAGCGCCCGATTGTTCGAAGCCGGCCACCGACGCCTCGCGGCGCTCGACGTCTCCGAGAGCGCCATCGCAAGGGCGCAAGCCCGGGCCGGCGCCGCGGCCCAGTCCATCCGCTGGATCGTCGCCGACGTGCTCGCCGCTCCATCGCTCGAGCCCGTGGACATCTGGCACGATCGCGCCGTATTCCACTTCCTGACCGAAGCGTCGGATCGGCGCCGGTACGTGGACCTGGCCGCCGCGGCCGTGCGCCCGGGCGGGCACGCCATCCTCTTGACCTTCGCCCCGGACGGCCCCGAGCGCTGCAGCGACCTGCCCGTGCGCCGCTACGACGCGCCGGCGCTGGCGCTGGAGTTCGGCGATCGATTCGAACTCGTCCGCTCCGAACGCGAGGATCACACCACCCCGTGGGAAAAGGTTCAGCCCTTCACGGCCGCGATTCTCCGCCGGAAGCCGGGCCCGCCGTGAACGCGATCGCGGCCTCCAGCGCCACGTCGCGCCCGGCGATCGTGTCGCGCATCGTGGGCTCCGCGAGGACGTCGGGCATCATGGACTCCGGATCGCCCTCGGCCGTGACGAAGCGCTTGGTCGAATAAAAGACGCGCAGCCCCGTCCGATCGAGCGCGAACTGCCGCACCTCGCCGTAGGCGTTGGGCTTCTGGCCGGTGGGCCCGCCGATCACCACGGCGCCGGCCCGCTGTCGGAGCGAGTGGGCGTTGAGTTGCGCGCTGCTGAAAGTGTTGCGCCCGATCAGGGCGATCACGGCGCCGCGCCCCCGAAACTCCGGGCGTTCGGCGATCGCCGCGATGAACGGGTCCAGGAGCGAGGAGTCGCCGCCGCCGTTGGCGCGCAGGTCGATGATGAGCCGGCGGACGCCGCCGGCTTCGATCCGCGCCAGCACGCTCTCGGCGTACTGCGCGATCGTGGCCTGCGGATCGTTGGCGCAGCGGTCGTAGCGGACGTACATCACGCCCGGCGCGTCGGGCACGAAGTCGAACCACAGGGCGCGCGTCTCGCGTCGCTGCGACAGCGCCGCGGGCCCCGGCGCGGGGCGGGGCAACGTCTTGAGCGTGGCGTCGAGTTCCGGTCGGGTGACGGCGCGGATCGTCACGGAGCGGGGCTGCGCGTCGGGCGTCAGGAGCGGCCGGAACAGGACCTCGCACTCGTCGGCGGTGGGGGTGATCCCGAGGAACCGGTGCGCCTCGCTCATCGCGAACCAGCGCCGGAGCCAGCCCAGGCGCGACGCCTGATTCTCCCACGCATACAGCGTGGACATCCGCGCGACCACCTCGGCGATCGGCGTCCCGTTGACCGCGAGAATCTCCGACCCGTTCATCTCCGACGCCTCCGCCGGAGCGCCCACGATCAGCAGCCCGTCCGACGCGGGGTACAGCGCGATCGGGAACAGGCGCGACGCCGCCTGAAACCGCGAGATGTCGATCGACGTGTGCGCATCGCCCAGCGACGCCGCCAGCCGCGCGAAACTCAACGCGCGGTCGGTGTCGCTCATGCCGTCCAATCGCCCGCGCAGGTCCGCCGCCGCGGCCACGAAATCCGCCTGCGCAGTCCGGAAGAACGCGTTGACGTGCCGCTTGGGCAGTTCGACGATGAGTTGGTCGAGGTCCGCGCGCCAGTCGTCCGCGCTGAAGGGCGCCGTCGAAACAGGCGACGGCGACGCGGGCTGGCCGACGACCGGCGCGCCGAAGGCCAGCAGGGCGGCGCAGCAAAGGGCGAGGCGGCCATGGCGGTGAAGACAGGTGCGCATGGGATCTCTCTTCAAGTGCGGCGGACGGCAAGTGCGGCGGACGACCGCGTCAGGCGTGCGTGGGCGCCGCCGCCGGCTCCGCTGGCGCACGGCGCCCAAAGATCTTCTCCGTCGTCGCCTGGATCGCCACGTACAGCACGGGCGTGAACACCAGGCCCAGCATCGTGTTGCCGATCATCCCGAAGAACACGGCGGTGCCGATCGCCTGCCGGCTCGCGGCGCCGGCGCCCGTAGCGATCATCAGCGGCAGCACGCCCAGGATGAACGCCAGCGCCGTCATCAGGATAGGACGCAGCCGCTGGCGCGACGCCTCGACCGCCGACTCGACGATGCCCTTGCCCTGCTCGCGGTAGGCCTTCGCGAACTCGACGATCAGGATCGCGTTCTTCGCGCCCAGACCCACCAGCAGCACCAGCCCGACCTGCGTGTAGATGTTGTTGTCCATGCCACGCAGCATCAGCCCGCCCATGGCGCCCAGCACCGCGAGCGGGATCGAGAAGATCACCGAAAGCGGAATGAACCAACTCTCGTACAGCCCCGCCAGGATCAGGTACACCATCAGCAGCGCCATGCCGAAGACGATGATCGCCTGGTTGCCCAGCAACTTCTCCTGATAAGACAGCGCGGTCCACTCAAAGGTCGTCCCCGGCGGCAGTTTCGCCGCGGCCATGCTCTCGACCACGGCCAGCGCCTCGCCGGAAGACACGCCCGCCGCTGGCTGACCCTGCAGCACCGCGGCGGGGAAGATGTTGTACCGGATGACGCGGTCCGCCCCCATCGTTTCCTGCACGTTCAGGAGCGAGCCGAGCGGCACCATGCCGCCGTCGGGCGCGCGGACGTCCAGGCGCTTGATGTCGTCGGCCGAGGCGCGGAACGGCGTGTCGGCCGACACGTTCACCTGCCACGTGCGCCCGAACAGGTTGAAATCGTTCACGTACGCCGACGAGAGGTAGCCCGACATCGTGCTAAAGACGTCCTGCAGCGGGATCCCCAGTTGCTTGACCTTCTCTCGGTCGAGGTCGGCGTAAAGTTGCGGCACGGCCGCGCGGTACGCGCTGTTCACGCCCCGCAGTTTCGATTGCGCGTTCCCGTCCACCACCATGGTGTCGATGACTTCCCCGAGGGCCGATCGGCCGACGCCGGCGCGGTCCTGGATGCGCAGGTCGAAGCCCGAGGCGTTGCCCACGCCGTCCACCGCCGGCAGCGAGAACACCACGCAGATCGCGTCGGGGATGCGTCCCGTCCGCTGCTGCAGTTCGGCGGTGATCGTCGCCAGGTCGCGCCCCTTGGGCAGCCGCTCGTCCCAGTCCTCAAGACCGATGAAGAACAGGGCGTAGTTCGATCCGTTCCCGTTGATCATCGAGAAGCCCGGCAGCGCCGTGAAGTTCCGCACGCCCTCGGTCTCGCCCAGGATCTCCTCGACCTGGCGCACCGCCTGGAGCGTCCGAGCCTGCGACGAGGCGTCGGGCATCCAGACGTCGATCATCACCATGCCCCGATCCTCGAGCGGCACGAAGCCCGTGGGCACTTTCGTGAACGACCAGCCCGTCACCAACACCACCGCGACGAACGAGGCGAGCGTGAACGCGATGATCGCGGGGTGCACCAGGAACCGGACCAGCCGCGCGTAGGCGTTGGACGTCGCGTCGAAGCCCTTGTTGAACCATCGCACCAGGATGAACGGCTTCTTGCCCGGCTTGTGGGGCTTGAGGATCACGCCGCAGAGCGCCGGCGTGAGCGTCACCGCGCAAAGCCCGCTGATGAACGTGCTCGCGGCGATCGTCAGCGCGAACTGCCGGAAGAGTTGGCCCGAGATGCCCGGCAGGAACGCCGTGGGCACGAACACGGCCATGAGCACCACGGTGATGCTCACCACCGGCGCCAGCACCTCCTTCATGGCCTTGATCGTCGCCTCCTTCGGGGGAAGGTGCGACTCGTTCATCACCCGCTCGACGTTCTCGACCACCACGATCGCGTCGTCCACGACGATGCCGATCGCCACCACCAGCCCGAACAGCACCGGCAGGTTCACCGAGAACCCAAAGAGTTTCGCGAAGAAGAACGTGCCGATGATCGACACCGGGATCGCCAGCATCGGGATCACCGAAAGGCGCAGACTCCCCAGGAACACGATCACCACCGCCAGCACCAGGGCCAGCGCCTCGAAGAACGTGTGGTAGACCGCCTCGATCGCCGACAGCACGAACTCCGACGTGTCGTACACCGTCTCGAACGACAGCCCGTCGGGCAGCGTGGGGGACTTGGCCGCCAGCAACTTCTGCACGTCTTCGGCCACCTGCACCGCGTTGCCGCCCGGCGCCTGGTAGACCACCATCGCCGCCGCCGGAACGCCCTTGTACCGGGCCAGCAGGTCGTAACTCTTGCCGCCCAACTCCACCCGCGCCACATCCCGCACGCGCACCAGCCGGTTCCCCTCCGCCCGCACGACCACGTTCTCGAACTGGTCCACGCTGCTCAGCCGGCCCAGCGTCGAAACGTTGTACTGGAACGCCTGACCCTCCGGCGCCGGCGGCTGACCGATCGTGCCCGCCGCGACCTGCACGTTCTGCTCCCGCAGCGCGTTGATCACGTCCATCGTCGTCAGGCCCCGGCTCTTGAGTTGGTCCGGGTCCAGCCAGATCCGAATGCCGTAGTCCTTCGCCGGGAAGATCTTGGCGTCGCCCACGCCGGGGATGCGCTTGAGTTCGTCCAGGACGTTGATGGTCAGATAGTTCGAGATGAACAGGTCGTCGTACTTCGCCGCGGCCGCCTCGTCCTTGGGAGCGAGGGAGAACACCGTGATCACGTTCGACGACACCCGGTCGGTCGTCACGCCGTTGCGCTTGACCTCGTCGGGCAGTTTCGGCATCGCGATGTTGACGCGGTTCTGCACCAGCACCGAGGCGATGTCGATGTCCGTGCCCAACTCGAACGTCACTTTCAGCGTGTACGAGCCGTCGCTGGCCGAGGTGCTCTCCATGTAGAGCATCCCGGGCACGCCGTTGACCTGCTGCTCGATCGGCGAGGCGACCGTGTCCGCCACGACCTGCGCGCTGGCGCCGGGGTACGTCGAGGTCACCTGCACCACCGGCGGGGTGATGTCCGGGTACTGCGCGATCGGGAGCGTCGGGTACGCCACCACGCCCACGATCACGATCAGGATCGAGATCACCATCGCGACGATCGGACGGCGGACCGGGAACTCGGCGAGCATGCGCGCTCCTCAGCGGCCGGGGGCCGCGGACTGCGCGGACGCCGGGGGCTCCGCGGGCTTAGGAGTGACCTTCGACCCCGGACGCGCCTTGAGCACGCCCACGACCACCACCCGATCCGTGGGCTTGAGCCCCTCCTCGATCACGCGCATCGACCCCTCGAGCGTGCCCACGCGAACGCGCCGGGACTCGACCGTGCCCTCGTCATTGACCACGAGCGCGTACCGGCCCTGCTGGTCCGTCAGCAGCGCCGCCTCCGGCGCCAGCAGCGCCCGGCGGCTCGACATCGGAAACCGCACCCGCGCGAACAGCCCCGGGATCAGCGTCTCGTTCTCGTTCTCAAACCGCGTGCGCACCTGCAGCGTCGCCGTCGCCGTATCCAACTGGGGATCGACGTAGTCCACACGGCCCTTCGTCGCGAACCCCTGCTGCCCCGTCAGCGCCAGTTCGCACGGACGCCACACGCCCGGCGAGATCTGACCCGGCTCCAGATGCTGGTCCTCGCCGATCCGCTCGCGCTCCCGCCGGACGGCCAGCACGTCCGACTCGCTCACCGCCAGCGTCACGAAACTCGGCGTCGCCTGCACGATCTGCGCCAGAAGCGTCGGCTCGCTCCGGCCCACCAGGTTGCCCGTATCGACGAAGTTGCGCGAGATCCGCCCCGCGATCGGGGCCCGGACCTCGCAGAACTCCAGACTCAGACGCGCGTCCGCCAGACGCGCCTCGGCCAACTCGACCTCCGCCTTCGCCGTGTCCCGCCGCGCCGCCTTGATCACCGCGTCGATCTCCGGCCCCGCCCGCTGGTCCGCCAACTCCCGCGCCAGACGCGCGTCGTTCTCGGCGCCCAGCAGCGTCGCCTTCTGCGCCTCCAGCGACGCCGCGGCCTGGTCCACCGACGCCTGATACTGACGCTTGTCGATCACGAACAGCAGGTCGCCCACGTTCACCCGCTGGCCCGGCTCGAAGTGGATCGACTCCAGGAACCCCTGCACCCGCGCCCGCAGTTCGACCGACTCCGACGCCTCGATCACCCCCGGGTACGTCAGGAACGTCGTCACCTCGCGCTCCACCGGGTTCGCCACCAGAACCTCCGGCGGCGGCGGCGGCGCGTAGACGTTCGCCTCGCTCGAACGCTTGCAGGCGCCCGCGAGCGCCAGGGCGCTCAGGGCGAGGATCGCGGACGCTCGAAATCCCGCTCGCCGCGGGCTCGTGCGTAATCGTGGCAGATTCGGCGCTTCAAGCATCCGTGGCTCCGGTTGGATCATCTCACGGCTCGCGCCCCTCCGGCGCGGCCTCCTGCTTCTCTGTGGGGCGGGCGAAGCCAAGGTCGCTGCCCTCCTGCCAGTCCGGGGCGAGCACATCGCCCCAGTTGGTCCGCTCGCGCATCCGGCGCGCCGTCTCCGCGTCGATGAACTCCGCCCCCTCGCGCACTTCCCAGCCCCCGCCC
>JACVCK010000264.1 GCA_016742055.1 Phycisphaerales bacterium | reverse complement strand
GCGCGGGTGAGATCGTTGGCGAGGGTGCGAGAGCCGCCCTCCGCCAGGGCGAATTCGATCTGCCCGTCCTCGAAACGCACGAGGCGCACGTCCCGCTCCAGAGCCGCCCGGAGCACCAGTTCTCGCTTCTCGCCCGCCAGCGCCACGACATCCTCGAAGCGGGCGAGGCGCAGCGTGGGGGCCGCCTGCGGAGCCGCCTCGGCGCGCGGCAGGGGCTCCGCCCGGCTCGCCGCGAGAACGGGACCGCCTCCGCTCGCCGCGCTGCCTCCTCCGCCACCGCCGCCGCCGCTGCCCGGAGAGCGCGGCGCCGCGGGGGGAGGGGTGGCGCCGTTGCGCAGGGCCTTCAGGGCTTCGTCGGGGGTGGGCAGATCGGCGGCGTAGCACAGGCGGACCAGCACCATCTCCGCGGCGGCGAGGGGCCGCGTCGCGGCTTCAACCTCGCCGGCTCCCGCGAGCAGGATCTGCCAGGCCCGCGAGAGGACACGCACGGAGAGTTTCGCCGCGAAGGCCGCCCCCCCGCCGCGCCCGCCCGCGCCCCCCCCAGCCCCCCCCGTCCCGCCCCCCGCGACCGCGCCGCGCGGAGATGGGCTCCCCCCGCGGGCGGGGCCGTGGACGGGGGTTGTTTCGGCGGTTCCCGGGCCCCCATGTCCAGCGCCAGCAGGAACCGCTGCAGGTTCCCCGCGCCCATGTCGCCCGGGCCCTTCGAGAAAAACTCCGCAAAGCGCTCCGGGAAGTGCGAGAACGTCCGCACCCCGCCGATCAAGCCCAGCAGGTCGAACCACTCGCCCTTCCGGGTCATGGCCACCGTCTCGTCAAGTTGTTCGGGGTCCATCACCTCCGCCCCCGCCATCACCCGCAGGCCCTCCTCGATGATCAGGCGGCACGCCGGCTCCGAGTGGTTCATGAACGCCACCAGACGCCCCTCCACCGCGCGCACCGACACCTCGTAGTCGATGTGGAACGACACCGCCGGCAGAACCTCGCAGCGGTCCACCCCGAACTCCACACGGAACGCCTCCAGCGCCTGCTCCCGCGAAAGCCCCAGCGCCACGTTCCGGAGAACCTGCGCCTCGCCGATCAGCAATACCCGCTCGCCCGACGACGGCTCCGACACCGTCATCAAGTCCCCACCCTGAAACAAGAGACGCGACTGCTCCACACGCCGACCTGCCAGCCGCAGCCCGTCCAGCAGGAACGTGTCGCCCTGCATGAACCGCGTGCCGAACTCGCCCAGCGACGCGTACCGCGGCGCCAGCGACGCCGGACCCACGCCGCGCGGGCCGTCCCCCGTCTCGCCCGTCACAAACCCCGCCTTCGCGTTGTCGTGCGCCCACTGCGTGATCTTCTCGAGTTCCTCCACCACCGCCACGATCCGCCGCTCCCGCTCCAGCGGCCACTGCCGCGCCAGGTCCACGAAGGTCTCGACAAACTCCGGCTCGATGCTCACCGTGAAGTCCACATCCGGCAGCGCCGCCGCCAACTGGCGCAGCACGTCGATCGACCCGCCGTCGCCCGGCGCCAGCCAGTCGTCGCCGCGCGTGAGTTGCAGACGCATCGCGCCGAACGTTTCCTCTCCGCTCTCGGAAGCCGCCGCATACCCCGGGATCGTCGGCGACCACGCGAAAGAAGCGCCCCGGAGCGCTGCGCGCAGCGATTCCCCGCCCTCCCCCGCGCGCACGCGCTGCGCCATCCACGCAGGAATCCCCGCGCCGTCGATCGCGCGCCCGCCCTCCTCCACCGCGAGCGTGAAACACCCGTACAGATCCGTCGGCAGCCCGATCCGACGCAGCGCATCCTCGAGCATCTCGCCCTGAGGCAACGCCCCCGCCCCGTGCAGCGACTCCATCGCCGCCGCCGTCGCCGCGAGCAAGCCCTCCGTCGCCAGGCGCGACATCGCGGCCTCCGAGGCCTCCTCCATCGGACCCTCCGGCTGCTCGAACGGCCACACGCCCGCCGACGGCCCCAACACAGACCCCGGGAAGCCCCGCGCCGCAGGCCAGCCGTCCGGCAAGCCGGCCCCGAGCGCCCGCCGCGCCGCGCCCATCACGATCCGGACACCCCCCCCCGATG
>JACVCK010000080.1 GCA_016742055.1 Phycisphaerales bacterium | reverse complement strand
GTCCAGCGCGTCCGTTTCGAACAGCGCCGCGTCGATGGCGCGCCTGGTTTCGCACGAGTCCAGCGCCTCGTGTGCCGCGGCCAGTTCAGCGCGGGCCTGTTCAAGCGAGGCGCGGAGTTCTTCGGCGGCGGACTCGGCGGCGGCGGCGCGCTGTCGCCAGTGCGAGGCGTCGTTGCGGGGCGGCGCCGGCGCGTGGGCCTCGGTCGCCGGCGCGGGCGGCTTGCCGTCTTCGGGCGGGATGGGGGCGTCCAGGGGCATGGGGGTCTCCTTGCGAAGGTGCGTGCGTGCGGAAAGGCCGCGGCGCGATCACTCGACGCCGACGTCCAGGGGCGATTCGCCGATTGAGGCCAGGACGCGTTCACGGGGCACGCCCAGTTCGGCGCGGGCGCGCGCGCCGTCGAGGCGCTCGCGTTCGGTGGCGGGCACGGGTTCGGGCCAGACGATGCGCACGGCCCGATCGGCCTCGTCCGTGCGGTAGATCCCCGCCTCGTCGAAGGCGCGGAGGATGAGGCGCGACGCGTGCGCCAGGGCGCGCCCGAACGTCGCCTGCTTGCGCGCGGTCTTGGCCAGCGCGCCCAGCAGCGTCACGCGGAGGGCGTTCTCGCTCGAGAGTTGCCCGACGCCCGCCCGCAGCACCCCCGCCGCGACCGGCGTGACCGACGAGGCCTTGTCCAGCGCCTCGCGCAGCCCCTCGATGTGCGCCTCTTCGCTCGGCGAGGGCGCGTCGGCGCCGATCGCCTCGACCGACGCGTCGGGGTTGTCCGTGGCGAACACCTGCCCGGGGCCGATCGGCGCGTCGGCGAAGCCGTCCAGGCCCTTCGCCAGGTACATCCGGAACGCCTGCATGGTCACGCGGTTGGCGCGGTCGCTCAGCCGGGTGTTCAGTTCGTCCTGCAGCGGGATCAGCGGCTCCACGTCCGACAGGCCTTCCCACGCGAACGGCTGCGCGACGTTCTGCACGTGGACGACCGGGACCTCCCCGAGATGGTGCGCGCCCTCGCCTGCCAGTTCGCCGTCCTCGAAGCGCCGCCAGGCGTTCGCCGAGTGCACCTCCAGCACCTCGATTGTCGCGCGCCGGGTCGGCGCGCCCTCGCGTCGGGAGAGGAACCGGCGGACCGACGGGGCGCGCGACGCCTCGTGCGCGTCGCGCTGGAAGCGCAGGATCATGGCGTCGAGGCGGCGGTAGTCGTGCGGGTTGATGAGGGGGATGGCGCGCGTGGGCTCCAGCGGCTCGATGCGCACGTCCGCCGCGCGGGCCATCGCCCGCGCCAGCGACGGCGCGCCGGCCCGCGTGGGGGAAAAGAGCGCGTCGGCGCGGATCAGCAGATCGACGTGCCCGTAGACCGAGCACAGCAGCGCCGCGTCCTGCAGCAGCGCGCCGCCGCCCGAGCGCTCGAAGACCTCGTCGAGGAGCGCCTGGATGTCGCGCCGTTTGGCCTCGTCCGGCGCCGCGGAGAGGATCGACACGGGCCGGCCCGCGAGGAAGTCCACGAGGGTGTGCACGCGCCAGGCGATGTCGTTCTCGACGACGATCTCGCGTTCACAGCCGAAGCGGTCGTCGTCGAGGGGATCGACGCGCCCGGTCAGGCGCGTGGGCAGGCCCCGCTCCTGCGCCAGTCGCGCCCGGCCCGCCCGTGAGCCGACCTCGGGGTTGCGGTAGTAGTCCCAGAGTTTCCGCAGGCGCGCCGCGCGGGCGTCGTGCCGCTCGAGCAGGTGCTCAAGCAGCGCCTCGGTGAGCGGGATGTCGGCGAAGGGCGCGAGGTCCAGGGGCATGGGGCGGCTCCGTGAAGATCGGGGCCGGCGGCGAGCGGGCCCTCACCCTCGGAGCGGCGGACGCGATCGTGCGCGCGCCCGCGGCCCAACGCGCCCCCGCGCGCGCACGGAAACCCGCCCCGAACACGGAGTTGCGAAAACTTGCAGAACCGATGGTTTTTCGAGCGTCCCGGCGCCGCGGCGCGCGCACAAACGCGGCCACTCAGGCCCCGGCCGACTCCGGCGCCTCTTCGAGCAGTTCGACGCGGGAGTACTGATCGAGGTTGACCACGACCAGTTCGCCGTCGGACTTCTGGAGTTCGATGCGGTCCAGCCACAACTTGTCGTCGCGCCCGTGCGCAAACCACGATCCGGTCTTCTGCTGGCCGAACCGGCGCACCACGCCCTCGACCGTCGTGGTGGTGGCGCCCTTGACGCGCGCCAACTGCTGGACGATCCGGACGCGCTGGCCCGGCCGGTATTCGTGTGAAAGGAGCGCCTTGCCCATGGGTGGGCCGAGTGTACCCGCGCGCAGGCCCTTCGTCCCGCCCCCGTTTGGCCGCCCCCGCCCTCTTATTAGGATGGGCCCGTGACCGGCGCCGACGCACAGGGCGGGTTTGGCCCCTTCGCCTCCTCGATCCGCGGCGAACTCGTCGCCGTGCAGGAGGCCTCCATCCACGGCGACCTCTACTACGACCTCACCGCCCGCACCGACGCCGCGAACAACCGGGGCGTCAAGGTCCGCGCGCCCTCGCACGCCTGCCGTCAGGCGCCGCGGGTCGGCCAGCGCGTGCGGATCGAACTGCTCATGGGGCAGGTGACGTCGGTCGTGGTCGAGAGTGAAGGGGCGTGAGGCGTCAGCGGCGCGAAGGGTCGGCGTAGTCGCTCGCCGACTTCGGCGCCGCGGGCGAACGCGGGACAGGGGGCGGGGGCTCGGGCACGACCGAGAGCAGCGGCGCCGCGATCGACCCGACCGGCCACGCGCGCGTGGACACCACGCGCCAAGGACGAACGCCGCCGCGCAACTGCAGCGTGAACGCCTGCGTCAGCGACTCGCCCGTCGCGGGGCGCGGTAGGCCGACGGGCCGGTGCAACTGCACCGTCGCGGCGTCGCCCACCACCTGGATGCTCTCGATGCGGTACGTCGGCAGCCCCAGTCGGTCCGCCGTGAGCATGTGCGCCCGGGGCTCGTCGAGTCGCTGGAGGACGCGCTCGATGCGCTCGCGCGGCAGCGCGGGCGGGAACGAGATGGCGAACTCCCCGTCCACCGGGTAGCGCCACACCACCTCGCTCAGCGCCGCGACGAGGATGTCTTCCGCCGCGGGGAACGTGACGGTCTCGCCGACGAACTCCCCGCGCCCGGGCGTGGGCGAGGGCGTGTACCCGACGCAGGCGCTCAGGCCGACGCCGGCGAACAGCGCCAGGAGGCAGGCGGAGCGGGGGGATCGCATGCGGGGTGCATCCATATCGCGTCCTTGCGAGAAACCAAGGGTGGCCTTCGAGGGGTCGAGCCACGCCGCCCGGCCCCTACTATTCAGACAATACGCTCCGCCGGAGTCCACGCCCGATGCCCCCATCCTCCAAACGACACAACCGGGTCGTCATCGGCCTCTCCGGGGCCTCGGGAGCCCTGTACGCCCGCCGGGTCGTCTCCCACCTGGTCGAACTGGGCCAGGAGGTCCACCTGGTCATCAGCCCCCCAGGCGCCCGACTCCTCCACGACGAACTCGGGCACGAGGGCGTGGACCTCTGCGGCCTCGCCGGGCTCCCCGAAGGCGCCGACCCCGCTTCCCGCGGCCTTTTCCGCCACAACTACAAAGACATCGGCGCCCCCATCGCCTCCGGTTCCTTCCAGCACGACGGCATGGCCATCGTCCCCTGCTCATCCCACACCCTCAACGCCGTCGCCGCGGGCCTGGGCGACAACCTGCTCCTCCGAGCCGCAGCCTGCACCCTCAAAGAACGCCGCCCGCTGGTCCTTCTGCACCGCGAGGCGCCGCTGACGCTGATGGACATCCAGAGCATGGAGCGCCTGACGCTCGCGGGCGCGATCGTGTGCCCGGCGTCGCCGGGGTTTTATTTACTGCCCCGGACGATCGAGGACCTGGTGGACTTCATGGCCGCGCGCGTGCTGGACCTGTTGGGGGTGGAGCACGGGATTGAGGCGAGGTGGGGTGGGGCGGGTCAATCACGCTGACGGCGGGTTGTCAGCCCCCGAATTCCGTCCTCCGCGCGCAAATAAAGCCGCAGGCCGTTTGTGCGGGCTGCGGCGGTCGCCTTTCGGCGGTGCCTGCGATTTTCTCTTGTTGCTGAAAACCGCGGACCGGGATCGATTACACTGGGCCCAGTTTACTCTCCAGTCTTTGGCTGTCAAGGGGCGACATGACTTGTAATACTCTGGGATTGGACATCGGATCAAACTCCGTTGGATCCGCATGGGTTGACCGAAGCGCCGCGACGATCGCCGCGGGTGTGGCGATCTTCCCCGCCGGAGTCGATGAGTCGGACGATAAGCGCGGCGATCCGAAGAACGCCAAGCGCCGGATGACCCGCCGAACGCGGATCACGCTCGCCCGCCGCGCCGCTCGGAAACGCAAACTGCGGCTCGCCCTTATCCAAGCGGGGCTCCTTCCGCAGACGGAGGACGAGTTCGTCAACCTGATCGACTCGACGGACCCGTGGGAACTGCGTCGGAAGGGACTTGACTCTGCGTTGTCGCCCCACGAGTTCGGACGCGTCCTGCTCCACCTGGCCCAACGCCGCGGCGCTCTCGGACTCAACCTCCCCGATCCGGACGACGAAGACGCCGAAAACGAAGCAGAGGACGGCAAAGTCAAGCGCGCCATCGGCGAAGTGCGTGCCCGGATGCTGGAACGAAAGACCCGCACGTTCGGTGAGTACATCGCCAAGGTGCGTGAGGAGCGGGTGCATCCCCTGACGAGCGAGGATCGGCGCCCTCCGGATAGACGGCGTGGCGAGCGTGCATGGCGCGCCGCCGTCCGCAACAAGGCCGCGAGTTACGAGCACTGCGCCGATCGCGCCATGATCCGTGACGAGTTTTGCCGGCTGTGGAACGCTCAGCGCCGTGCGGGCGGCCAAACCGCCCATCTCCTCACCGACGAACTCCGCCGCCTGCTGGATGATGAATCGGGCGACCATGTCTGGCGTCACAAGGGGCTGCTCTTCGGGCAGCGCCGCCAATCCTGGGACCTCGGCACGCTCGGACGCTGCACCCTCGAGCCCACGGAGCGCTGCGCCCCGCACGCCGATATGTACGCCTCACGCTACCTGGTCGTCGAGACGGTCAACAACCTCAGAATCATCGAGCGAGGGAAAGCGGTCCGCGCTCTCACCACTCTCGAACGCGACAAGATTCTCGCCTATCTGAGCGGGCCGCTTGGCGTGGTGGAGAAGGGCAAGCAGAAGGGCCAGCCCAAACGATCGGTCACAGTGACGGACCTTCGCCAACTCATGGGATGGGGCCGCGCGACGAAAACCACGGCGTTTCGGTTCAATATCGAGAGCGACGAAGATCGTCTCATCAACACCGACTGGTTCAGCCGCGAAATCGTGCATGGCGCCGTCACTCCCGAGTCATGGGCCAAGATGCCGGAGCGAATCCGCGAGGGCCTGAACCGCGCCCTTCTCAAGTTCGATCCCGATCAGGACGGCGACGAGGCGAAACTCCGCATCGGCGCCTCCACATGGGCGGGTCTCAACGCGAACCAGGCTGAGACTCTCGTCGCGGCGTGGAGGCGCCGCCCAAAGCCGGACGCCAAGCGCTTGAACATCAGCCGCAAGGCCGTGCGGAACCTGCTGACAATCATGGACCCGCCAGCGCCCCTCGACCAGCCGGACGCCCCTCGCCCTTGGCTGACCGAGATCCAGGCACGCAAGCAGATCGCCGAAAACGGCGATTTCTGCGATGCGACGACCGGTCAGCCCTTCGACGACCTGGCCCGCCGCCGGTACGCCACCGGCGCGAAGGGCGCCACCGCCCGCGACCGCTACTACATGCGCAAGCACGTCCTGATGAAGGACGGCAAGCCCGTGATGGGCCCCGACGGCAAGCCGCTCGCCGAGCCGCCCCCCGCACCGCTCATCAGCAACCCCGTGGTCCGCAAGGCCATCCACGAGGTCCGCCGCCACATCGTCGAGTATATGACCACCTTTGGGCGCAAGCCCGACGAGGTCTACATCGAACTCGCCCGCGAGGCCCGCATGGGCAAGAAGGACGCGGACTTCCACCTCTTCCGGAACCGGCTCCGCAACCGCATCCGCCGCGACATCCTTGTCTCCCTCGATCTCGAAGGGCTCACCTCGACCCAACAGCGCGCCGCCGTGGATCGCGTCGTGCTCTGCGTCCAGCAGAACGGCGCCTGCCCGCTCTGCGGCAAGGGCGGACTCACCGACCGACAGGCCGCGAACGGCGACGACTGTGAGGTCGCCCATATCATCCCCCGGGCCAGCGGCGGCCACAATGGGCTCTCCAACATCGTCCTGGCGCACCGCAAGTGCAACCGCGACATGGGACGGCGCACGCCGCGTCAATTCTGGTCCGACGGCGCCGGCTTCGATCAGGGCATCGGCTGGGTGGAGAGCATCTACGCCGAAGTCAGCCGGCCCAAGCCCTCGGAGATGAAGGGCGCGAGCGGCCCCTCGTTGTGGGCGTGCTACTTCGGGACGCGAGACGATCGGGCCAAAATCGATCAGTTCAAGAAGGACGTCAAGGACATTCAGGAGATGACCGCGCGCCAGGAGGCCGCGACCAAGTACGCGGCCCGCCAAGTCATGGCTTACATCGCCGACGCGCTCTACGAGGGCAAGGGCCTCCCGGAGCGCGGCGGCGAACGCCGCATCTACGCCACAGACGGGCTCTGGACCAGCCGGCTTCGTCGCGAATGGGGGCTGTTCTTTGATCCACACGACAGGAAGGCAAAGGGCCTCAGCGTCGATGAAGAACACATCCGCAAGGAGAAGGACCGCGGCGACCACCGCCACCACGCCATCGACGCCGTCATCATCGCGCTGACCACCGCCGAGGTCCGAATCGCTTGGGACAAACGCGAGCGGGAAGCCGACCTGGCGGGCGTCAACACCGCGGACGAGTCCGAGATGGACGCCTACCGGCGAGCAAACCCCCTCCCGCCTCCCTCCCCTTACAAGTCGCGCGAGGAGTTTCGTGACGCCGTGCGCGAAGCCGTCTACGGCGATGGCGGCGAGATCAAACCTGTCTGCCACAGGCCCGTAAAGCGCAAACTGATCGGGGCTCTGCACGAGGAAACGCTGTTCGGGCCCATCGTCAGCGCCGCCGGATCGCCCACCAACGGGTTCACCGCGAAGAAGTCTGTGCTGGCGCTCACATCCAATCACCTCCGCATGCCGGAAGAGTGGGACGACCTCGAGTCGCGCCTGCGCGAAGCCAGCAGCGAGGGGGAGCGACGTTCGATCGGGCGACGCTTGGCGGCGCTGACGGATCCGCCTCCGGGCAAGAGTGGCATCGTCCGCGATCGAAACCTTCGTGCAGACCTCCGACGCTGCCTGCGGTCCGCCGGTGTCGATCCCGACAACTTCGGCGCCAACCAGATCAAGAAACTCCATGAATCGGGCGGCGTGCGGCTTCCCTCCGGCGTCCCCGTGCGCAGCGTGGTCCTGCTTCGAACCATGAATGATCCGGTCCTCATTCCGCGACGACGCCCCGTGTACGGCGCCTCACGGACGGTTGTCGATGGACGACCGGCCTCTCTTCGTGCGTACATCGGCGGCAACAACCACCACATCGAGATTCGCGTCGCCAAGGACAAGAAGGGCAACGACCTCTGGAACGGCGAGGTCGTGTCCGCGTTCGAGGCAGGACAGCGAAAACTGGCTCGGCTTCGGGCGTTCCGCGAAGCCGGACTGCCATCGTTCAGATCGTTCAGGGCGCTTTCGAAGGAGGAGCGGCGCCGTCACGCACCCGCACTCCGCGCCGTCGAGCAGGCGCACCCCATCGTCGATCGCCGAGACGATCCCAAGAAGGGCGGCCGCTTTGTGATGAGTCTGAGCGAAGGCGAAACCCTCTACATGCTCCACAAAGACACGGGCGAGCCCGGCTACTTCGTCGTCGCCAAACTCGACAAACCCCGCTCGATCGTCGTCGCTCCCCATTGGGACGCGAGGTCCGCCACCGAACGCAAGGACTCGGACGGCCGAAGAGTCCCCGACTCTCAGCGAGAACAGTTCTCCGTCACCCCATCGGATCTGAAGACGCTCGCGCCCCCGGGACACGCCCACGCCGTCAAGGTCCATGTCTCGCCCTTGGGAGTCGTGACCGCCCTCGACATGGACTGACCTGAAACGTCCGATCACTTCCGCTGTCAGCGAAGCCGAACGAATCGGTCAATCCCCCGTTATCCACCGACGCGAGGGCGCCGATAGCGGGGGCATGCTCAAACGCTCCATCGAGATCAGCCGCCATCCGGCTCACCTCGCCGTGGAGCATGGGCAACTGCTCATCCTCCGGCCCGGAGAACGCAAGCAGGACGCCCGCTTCGACGCCCGCATCCCCTGCGAGGACATCGCCCTCGTCGTCACCGACCACCGCGAGGTCACCTTCTCGCACTCCGCGCTCGTCGCCCTCGCCGAACACGGCGCCTCGCTCGTCGTCTGCGGCGCCGACCACCTGCCCGCCGCCATCCTCCTGCCCGTCTCCGGGCACACCGAGGTCGCCGCCCGCATGCGCGACCAGATGAACGCAGGCGCCGTCCTGCCCAAGCAACTCTGGAAGCGGATCGTCGTCGCCAAGGTCCGCGCCCAGGCCGGCAACCTCGACCACGCTCCCGCCGCGCAGACTCGCCTGCTGGCTCTCGCCCGGCGCGTCCGCTCCGGCGACGCCGCCAACGTCGAGGCCCAGGCCGCGCGAACCTACTGGGGCCATGTCTTCTCGCAGCGCATCGCGTCGTTCCGGCGCGTTCCCGGCGAGCGGGAGTGCCCCAACAACCTGCTCGACTACGGCTATGCGGTCCTCCGCGCCGCGGTCGCCCGCGCCCTCATCGGCGCCGGGCTTCACCCCACGCTCGGCATCAGCCACAGCAACCGGTCTAACACCTTCGCACTGGCCGACGACCTCATGGAGCCGCTGCGGCCGCTGGTGGACCGGCGCGCCCGCGAACTCATGATCGGCGACGACCACGACCTCGACCAACTCACCAAAGCGCAGTTCATCCGGCTGCAGGACGCCACGGTGCGAACCGAGGCGGGCATCGGCCCTCTGACGGTCGCCCTCGCCCGGTACGCCGCGTCGCTGGCCCGGTGTTTCGCCTCGGGGAACGACGCCCTGCTCGACATCCCGGCGCCGGTCTGGAGCGGCGAGGCCCTCCCGGCTGATGCGCCCGAAGCCGACGACGAAACGCTCGACGACCTCCCGGACGATCCGGAGCCGCCGCCGTGCCACACCTGAGCGGGTACCGATTTATGTGGATCGTCGCCATGTTCGACCTGCCGGTGGACGACAAGGAGGCCCGGAAGCGCTACGCCCGGTTCCGCAAGGCCCTGCTCAAGGACGGCTTCCGGCGGATGCAGTTCTCGGTCTACATCCGGCACTGCGCCAGCCGCGAGAACGCGGCCGTCCACATCCAGCGGGTGGAGGACGCCGTGCCCTCGGACGGCGAGGTTCGGCTGATCCTGGTGACCGACAAGCAGTTTGAGCGGATGCGCATTTTCTGGGGAAAACGCCGCAGGCCACCCGAACCGCCCCCGGCCCAGTTGGCTCTTTTCTGACGCGGATCGCGTCGAATCCGGCTTCGGAGGCCGGATTCGACGGGGTCTAGTGTAATCGATCCCGGCCCGCGAGCAATCCGCAACCGCTGGCTCGACCGCTACACGACGACCGCCAGTGTAATCGATCCCGGCCCGCGAGCAATCCGCAACACGTGGCCGACATCATGTCGATCTCCCCCAAGTGTAATCGATCCCGGCCCGCGAGCAATCCGCAACCGACGAGAGCGGGAAGACGAAGTGGCGAAAGTGTAATCGATCCCGGCCCGCGAGCAATCCGCAACCGGCCTCAGACACAGCGCCCACGAGGTCGAAGTGTAATCGATCCCGGCCCGCGAGCAATCCGCAACCCTCGAACGCGAAGGCCACGCGGCCGTCGAAGTGTAATCGATCCCGGCCCGCGAGCAATCCGCAACCGGGACTTGCCGGCGCGTTCGGCTTCCGCAAGTGTAATCGATCCCGGCCCGCGAGCAATCCGCAACCACAAACTTGATGGATTGCATCCAATGCAAGTGTAATCGATCCCGGCCCGCGAGCAATCCGCAACGAGGTGTGGGTGTTCAAGGACCACGACTCCAGTGTAATCGATCCCGGCCCGCGAGCAATCCGCAACATGCACAGGCGCCGCACGCGCACGGCCTGGAGTGTAATCGATCCCGGCCCGCGAGCAATCCGCAACACGAGGTCTGCGTCCTGAACGACTGCTGCAAGTGTAATCGATCCCGGCCCGCGAGCAATCCGCAACCATGGCCCGCATACCACCACCACCCGAGCGAGTGTAATCGATCCCGGCCCGCGAGCAATCCGCAACTGAGCGACTACGCGCCAACGCCCGAGGAGAGTGTAATCGATCCCGGCCCGCGAGCAATCCGCAACTCAGCGCGTCGATTCGCTTGCGGCGGTCTTAGTGTAATCGATCCCGGCCCGCGAGCAATCCGCAACCTGGCCCGTTCCACCGCGCGGCGGAGCGACAGTGTAATCGATCCCGGCCCGCGAGCAATCCGCAACCATCGCGCCCGAACAACGCTCGATGGTGCAAGTGTAATCGATCCCGGCCCGCGAGCAATCCGCAACTAGCGCGCCGTGGTGGTCGGGCTCGAGTGCAGTGTAATCGATCCCGGCCCGCGAGCAATCCGCAACTGGCAGCGTTAAACGCCGGTCCACCGTCGTAGTGTAATCGATCCCGGCCCGCGAGCAATCCGCAACTGGTGGAGGCGGTGTAGGAGATCGGGACGCGGGTCTTATCACACGTCGCAGCTGCCCGCGAGACGTGCCTGTCAGGTGCTGGTG
>JACVCK010000263.1 GCA_016742055.1 Phycisphaerales bacterium | reverse complement strand
GGAGGCCGCCCCGCCGTTCGGCGCGCTCGGGGCGCTGGGGACGCTCGAGGTCATCAGCCCCGGCCTGGGCGCGCCCCCGTCCGACGCCGCGCTCAGCGGCGCCGAAGACCAGGCCCTGGGAGCGTGGCGCGCGGCGCTGTCGCAGGCGTCGTCCGAACTCCGCTCCGGCGCGGGGCCGGAGGCCCTCGAACGCGTCGCCCGAACCCTCCTTGAGAACCTCCGGAGCGGGCGCTCCATCGACATCCCCCGGTTCGCCCTCTGCACCCGCGTGGACGGCTTTGGGCAGTTCGACGAGTTCGCCTCCACCGCCTTCCTCGCCCAGCGCCGTCACCGGGCGATCGTCTACGTCGAGGTGGACCGCTTCACCGCCGCGCCCGCGGCCGACGCCGCCGGCGCCACCGGCTACCAGGTCGCGCTGACGCAGGGCGTCTCCCTGTACCACTCGGACGGGACGCTGGCCTGGCGCCAGACCGACCAGGACACCACGGACTTCTCGCGCAACCAGCGTCGCGACTTCTTCGTCGTGCAGAAGATCGAACTTCCCGAAACGCTGACGGTCGGCTCGTACAACCTCAAGGTGACGATGCGCGACAAGGCCACCGGCGCCGTGGCGGAGCGCACGATGCCGATCACCGTCGTGGCGGACCCGTCCCTGACGCGCCCCGCCGGTTCGCCGACGCGACGCTGACCGGGCGGGCTCGCTTGACACCGCAAGAGGGGGCGCCGCTATGCTGTGCCCATGCGATGCGCGTCCGCGACTGCGCTGCTCCTGCTCGCCGGCCTGACCGGCGCGGGGTGCCGCTCCGTCGAACAGCCACGGCTCGAGGTGGTCGAAGCGCGCATCGTGGAACGGGCCCCCACCGGCGTGGTCGTTGAGTTCACGCTCGAGGGCGACAATCCCAACGCGGTGCAACTGCCGATGCGCGAAGTCTCCTACGCGCTCGAAGTGGATGGCCGCCGGGTGTTCAGCGGGCAACGGTCCGCCGAGGCGACGCTCCGACGCCTCGGCTCCCAGCGCTTCCTGCTCCCGGCGGTCGTCCCCGCGTCCGAGTTCGAGGGCGACCTCAGCGGCGCCGAGTACCGCGTCCACGGCACGGTCGTCTACCTCGCGCCCGGCGCGATCGCCGAACTCCTGTTCGACACCGGGCTCTCCCGCCCAACCGTGTCGTTCTCCGGGACCGGCGTCCTGCCCGCTTCCAACTGAACTGGTCCTTGAGTTCGCCCGCGCCCCGCCCGGCGCCGATCCGGCCCCGCTCCGGCCGCGTGCGCGCCCGTCCTCACTTCACCGTCGCGCCCGAACGACGTCCACACCGCCCCGTCCGCCGCCGTCGTCCACCACACCCGCCCGCGCTTCGCGCCGTCCCAACGCTCGTCCCCCACACGCCCGGACCCCGTGCTCTGCACCACCACCGACGGACGCGCCGCTTCGATGAAGAACTCCGGCGCCCCGCCCGCGGCGCTGCCGTGGTGGGGCGCCTCCAGCACATCGGCCCCCACGTCCACGCCCCGCGCCAGCAGCGCGCGCATCCCCGGGCGCTCGATGTCCCCCGTCAATAAAAACCGCCGCTCCCCGGCGCTCGTCGCCACCGACAATCGCGCCACCAGCGAGGCGTCGTTGGCGTCGTCAAACACCTGGCCCCTGAGCGGGCCCAGAAACTCCAGCCGCGCCCCGCCCAGCGCCAGCACGTCGCCCGCGCCCGCCAGGTCCACACGCACGCCCAGCCGCAGCAGCGACGCCAGCGCCGTCGCCTCCGGACCGCTCGGCCTCGCCGCGGCGGCGCTCGCGAACGCCTCCCCCACCACCACGCGGCGCACGCCCAGCGGCTCGATCACGTCGAGCAGTCCGAAGAAGTGGTCGAGATTGGGGTGCGAGATCACGACGGTGCGGACTTTCCAGGCGCCCAGCGCGCGGACCGCGCCGGGGATGAAGCGCACGCCCAGACCCGGCGCGGACCCGCCGCAGTCCCACAGCGCCGCGTCGCGCCCGCTGCGCACCAGGTGGCACGTGCCGTCGCCGACCGCCAGCGTGTCCACGCGAGCCGCCTCCCACTCGGGCAGCCCCACGCGCGCGCCGTCCCACGCGATCAGCCCCACCG
>JACVCK010000262.1 GCA_016742055.1 Phycisphaerales bacterium | reverse complement strand
CTCCGAGGCCGACCGCAAGTACCTCTCCTACGAGGTTGTCGGCGGGGACAACAACACCGCCCGCGTCAAGGTCGGCCCCCGAGTCATCAGCCCGCAGGAAGTCTCCGCCGTCATCCTCCGCGCCCTCCGCCACCGCGCCGAACGCGCGCTCGGCGTCGAGGTCCGGCGCGCCGTCGTCACCGTCCCCGCCTACTTCGACGACGCCCAGCGCCAGGCCACCCGCGACGCCGGACGCCTCGCCGGGCTCGACGTCCTCCGCATCATCAACGAGCCCACCGCCGCCGCCCTCGCCTACGGCGTCGGCCTCCGCGCCGGCCGCCCGCAGACCCTCGCCGTCTTCGACCTCGGCGGCGGAACCTTCGACGTCTCCATCCTCCGCGTCACCCCCGCCGAACGCCACGGAGAGACAGGCCTCTTCGAGGTCGTCTCCACCGCCGGCGACACCCACCTGGGCGGCGATGACGTCGATCAGAAGATCGTGGGCCTCCTCATGGACGACGTCCGCGAGCGCTTCGGCCTCGAACTCAGTTACACCGGCGCCGTCCGGCAGACCCTCCGCGACGCCGCCGAAACCGCCAAGATCCGCCTCAGCGCCGAAGAGCACGCCACCATCCAGGTGGACCTCGGCGCCGGCCGAACGCTCGTCCGCCGCCTCTCCCGCGCCGAACTCGAAACCCTCATGGAGCCATGGGTCGAACGCGCCATCTCCCGCTGCCGGCAGGCCCTCCGCGACGCCCGCCTCGAACCCTCCGACATCGACACCGTCGCCCTCGTCGGCGGCTCCACCCGCGCACCCATCGTCCGCAGGCGCGTCGGCGAGTTCTTCGGCCGAGAGCCCTACACCGCCCTCGACCCCGACCGCGTCGTTGCCCTCGGCGCCTCCGTGCAGGCCGCCGTCCTCGCCGGAACCTCCCGCGCCGCCCTGCTCTTCGACGTCATCCCCCTGTCCCTGGGCCTCGAAACCATGGGCGGAGGCGTCGCCAAACTCATCATGCGCAACCAGTCCGCGCCCGCCCGCGCCACGGAGATGTTCTCCACCAGCGTCGATGGCCAAACCTCCATCCGCCTCCACGTGGTGCAGGGCGAACGCGAGATGGTCGACGACTGCCGCTCCCTCGGCGTCTTCAACCTCGCCGGACTGCCCCCCATGCCCGCCGGAATGCCGCAGGTCGAAGTCGAGTTCCTCGTCGACGCCAGCGGCGTCCTCAACGTCAGCGCCGTCGAGCGACGCAGCGGCAAACGCGCCGCCCTCCAGGTCGTCCCGTCCCACGGCCTGTCCCGCGAAGAAGTGGCGCTCATGGAGCGCGAAGCCCTCGACCACGCCCGCGACGACATGACCCGCCACCGCGTCGCCGACCTCGTCGCCAACGCGCGGCTCGACGTCAAGTGGGTCCGCGACGCGCTCCGACGCACCGCCGACGACCTCGAACCCGACTACGCCGCCGCCCTCGAAGCCCGCCTCACCGAACTCGAACGCCTCATCGCCGCCGCCGCCGCCGACTGGCGCGCCGTCAACGCCAACGACTTCCACAACGCCAAAGAGGCCCTCGACCGCGACTCCGTCCGCCTCCACGAAGTCGCCATCACCCGCTCGCTCCGAGAGGGCTGAGGTAGCATGGCGCCATGCGCCAGCCCTTCGCCCTCGCCACGCTGCTCGCCGCCTCCCTCGCCGCCGCGGCCCCCGAACTGATCGTCCACAACGCCCTCGTCTGGACCGCCAACCCCGACGCCCCGGCCGCGACGGCCTTCGCCATCCAGGACGGTCGCTTCACCTCCATCGGCGCAGACGCCCCCACCCTCGCCCTCGCCGACAGCGCCACTCGCATCCTCGACGCCCGAGGCGCCCGCATCGTGCCCGGGCTCATCGACGCCCACCTCCACCTCGCCAACGCCGCCCGCACCATGGAGGCGCTCGACCTCCGCCCCGCAGCAAGCCGCGACGACCTCCTCCGGCTCGTCCGCGAAACCGCCGCAACGCTCCCACCCGACGCCTGGCTCCTCGCCCGCGGCTGGAGCGCCGAGTCCTGGCCCGACCAGCGCCTTCCCCCGCCCGCCGAATACCATCCAGCCCCCCGCGCCCGCCGCGCCCTGCTCACCCCCATCGACCG
>JACVCK010000079.1 GCA_016742055.1 Phycisphaerales bacterium | reverse complement strand
CCCCCCAACCCCGAACGCCTCCCCATCCGCTCCCACCGGGGTGGGGGCGGCCCGCCCGGCCCGCCCCTCGCGGCGTTCCCCCAGAGCGCCGGGGCGCTGTCGGTGCGGCGCACGCTGACGGGGCTGGTCATTCCGGTCGGTCTGCCCGAAACCGAGTACGGCGCCTGCCACGCCCCAGTCCCCGTCGCCCGCGGCCAGCGCTACTGGGTCGAGGTTCGGAACCTCGCCTCGGCGAACACGTGGTACTGGTCGAGCAGCGCCGGTTCGGGCGCTTCCCTCCAGGACGGCTCGCCCAACGACGGCTCCTGGGCCGGCTCGTCCGCGGTCCCCGACCGCGCGTTCTGCCTGGACCTTGATTCGGCCTGCCCCAACGACACCAACGGCGACGGCTTCGTGAACTTCGCCGACCTCAACAACATCATCTCCAACTTCAACACGACCTGCCCGTAAGCGCGCGCCGCCATCTCGCCACGAATGATCCTCCCCGCGGCCCGGCGCTCAGCGCCGGGCCGCTTTCCTGCGCTCCCACTACACTCCTCCGATGCGCACCGCCATCGGACTGATGACCGGCACCAGCATCGACGGCATCGACGCCGCCGCCGTC
Organism: Phycisphaerales bacterium; assembly: GCA_016742055.1. Classification (GTDB taxonomy): domain Bacteria; phylum Planctomycetota; class Phycisphaerae; order Phycisphaerales; family UBA1924; genus JACVCK01. Next base: position 10,405 of record JACVCK010000079.1, on the reverse strand, counting down.
CGCGTCGTCGGCTCCGGGCTCGCCCTCCGCGCCGAACTGCTCGCCCACGAGCACGCGCCCCTCGGCGCCCTCGCCGCAACCCTCCGCGCCCTGGCTTGCGGCGAGCGCATGACCGCCGCGGAAATCAGCGCCGCGGCGCTGGCGCTCGGTCGGCTTCACGCCGATCTGGCCTCGCGTCTCGCTCAGCGCGTTGGCCCTCCCGATCTCGTCGCGGCGCACGGCCAGACGGTCTTTCACGCCCCGCCCCGCTCGTTCCAACTCCTCAGCCCTGCGCCGATCGCCGACGCGCTCCGCTGCCCCGTGGTCTATGACCTCCGCGCCGCCGACCTCGCCGCCGGCGGACAGGGCGCGCCGATCACGCCCGTCGCCGACTTCGTCTTCTTCCGCGACCCAGCCCAGGCCCGCGCCGTGGTCAACCTCGGCGGCTTCTGCAACGTCACCCTCCTTCCCCCACGCGCGGAGCGCGACGAGGGCGCCTGGCTCGGCGCCGTCCGTGGACGCGACATCTGCGCGTGCAACCACGTCCTCGACGCCGCGGCACGGAGGGCGCTGGGCAAGCCCTTCGACGACGGCGGCGCCGGCGCGTTCCGGGGAGCGCCCGATCCCAACGCCGTCCGCGACCTCAGGGACGCCCTTGGCGCCCAGTCGCGCATCGCCCGCTCGCTCGGCTCCGGCGACGAATCGCTCGCCTGGATCGAGCGCCACGCCGACGGCCTCGCGCCCGACAACCTCCTCGCCTCCGCCGCGTCGGCGGTAGGCGAGGCGATCGGAGCGGCGCTGCGGGATTTCCGCCCCGATCTGGTCCTGGTCGCCGGCGGCGGCACGCGCAACCGCGCGCTCGTCGGGCACATCCAGCGGGCGGTGGGGGCGCCGGTTCAGCCGACAGACGAGTTCGGCGTGCCCGTGGGCGCTCGCGAGGCCGCGGCCATGGCGGTCCTGGGCGCCTTGTGCGCCGACGGCGTTCCGATCACACTGCCCGCTGTCACCGGCGTCCGATCCCCGGCGCCGGTCTCGGGCGCGTGGATGAACGCGCCGGCGCTCCTCCGACGCGACTGACGCCCCATGACCGTCCCCGACCGAGGCCACATCCTCACCGAGCAGCGCAACCCGCGCACCATGTCGCTCGACCGCATGTCGATCGAGGAGTGTCTGGCGGCGATCAACGCGGAGGACGCGCTGGTCGCTCCCGCCGTCGCGCGCGCGCTGCCGCGGATCGCGGACTTCGTGCGCCTCGCCGACCGCGCGCTCCGCGCCGGTGGACGGCTGATCTACATCGGGGCCGGCACGTCGGGGCGGCTGGGGGTTCTCGACGCCTCCGAGTTGCCGCCGACCTTCCAGACGGATCCCGACATGGTCGTCGGCCTCATCGCCGGAGGCGACGCCGCGCTCCGACGATCTTCCGAAGGCATGGAGGACGACCCCCGCGGCGCCGCGCCGGAGTTCGACCGGCTGAACGTCGGCGCGCACGACGCCGTCCTGGGCGTGGCCGCCGGCGGCACGACACCCTACGTCCTGGGCGCGCTGGACCTGGCCAAGTCCCGCGGTGCGTCCACCGGGCTGCTCACCTGTTCGCCCGTCCCCAGACCCGCGAGCGCCGACGTGCTGATCCTCATCGAGACGGGCCCCGAAGCGGTCACGGGCTCCACGCGTCTGAAGGCCGGCTCCGCCACAAAGATGGCGCTGAACGCGATCTCCACCACGCTGATGGTCGCGCAGGGCAAGACCTACGAGAACCTGATGGTGGACCTCCGCGCCACCAACGCCAAACTCCGCGACCGCGCCGCGCGCATCGTCGCGGCCCTCACCGGCCTGCCGCGAAAGGAAGCGCTCGACCTGCTGGACGCGGCTGGCGGCGCGGTCAAGACCGCCGTGGTCATGCACCAACGCGATCTGACGCGCGAACTCGCGGAGCGCGCGATCCACGGCGCGGGCGGATCGCTCCGCGGCGCGCTCGAAGCCGGGCCAGACGCATGAGCGTCCTCGACTGGGGCATCGTGGCCGTCTACCTCGCCGCGATGGTCGCCGTGGGCGTGGCGCTCGCCCGGCGTCAGCGGTCCGCCGACGATTACTTCCGCGCCGGACGGCGCGTCCCCGCGTGGGCCGCGGCGCTGGCGATCGTCGCCACCTCCGTCTCCGCCGCCACCTTCCTGGGCGCGCCCGAGGACGCCTACAACGGCAACCTCACGTACCTCGCCGTCAACATCGGCCAGGCCCTCGCCGTGGTGATCGTCGCCGTCTTCTTCATCCCCGCCTTCTACCGCGCCAACGTCACCACGGTCTATCAACTGCTCGCCCGCGCTCAGGGGACGGGCGCCCAGCGCGCCTGCTCCGGCGCGTTCATGTTTGGGCGGCTCTTCGCCAGCGGGGCGCGGCTCTACATCGCCGCGATCCCCGTCTCGCTCATCGCCTTCGGCGACCTGAGTTCAACGCACATCGCGATGTCGATCGCCATCGTCGCCGCGGTGTCGATCGTGTACACGTTGCTCGGCGGGCTCGAGGCCGTGGTCTGGACCGAGGCGCCCCAGGCGCTCATTTTCATCGGCGCCGCCGTGGTCCTGATCGTCCTGCTGCTGACGCGGATCGACGCCTCCATCCCCGAGATCGTCGCGGCGCTGGGCGAGTCCCGCGCCGCCGACGGCTCCAGCAAACTCACCCTCATCGACGCCCGCACCGACCCCGCCCTGCCCTTCACGCTCTGGTCCGCCCTGATCGGCTTCACGCTCTTCAACCTGGCCGTCTACGGCGCCGATCAGGACCTCGCCCAGCGCATGCTCTCCTGCCGCAACGCCCTTCAGGGCGCCAAGTCCGCCGTGCTCTCGATGTTCATCGGCTTCGGCGTCGCGGCGCTATTCCTGGTCATCGGCCTCCTGCTGTTCATCTTCTACACCCGCCCCGATCTCGCCGGCGCCGCGCACGCACGCCCGGCCGACTCGCGGCAGGTCATCCTCGACTTCATCCTCACCGAATGCCCCTCCGGCGTCCGCGGCCTCATGATGGCCGGCGTCTTCGCCGCCGCGATGTCCTCGCTCGCCTCATCGCTCACCTCGCTGTCCTCCACCGCCATCTGCGACTATTACCGCCCCCTCGCGCCCGGGCGCAGCGAGGCGCACTACGTCCGCGCCTCGCGCGCCGCCGTCGTGATCTGGGGCTGCGTGCTCACGGCCGTCGCCGTCGTGTGCATGGAGTGGCAGAAGCGCTCCGGGCAGGGGCTCCTCACCTTCGCCATCGGCGTGATGATCTTCGCCTACGCGGGAATCCTCGGCGTGTTCCTGACCGCGATCTTCACGCGCCGGGGCAACTCGATCAGCGCCGCGCTCGCGCTGGTCGCCGGCGCCGCCGCCGTGTTCCTCGCGCAGCGCCCGCACCTGATCCGCCTGCCGGAACTGCTCGGCAAGCCCGATCTGCGCTTCTCGCTCGGCTGGTGGATGCTCGCGGGGACTGCGGCGTCGTTCCTGGTGTGCATCGCGGGACGGCGTGGGCCGGGAGCGGAGCCGTCCCCGTGAGCCGAGCCCGCGAACTCGAACGCCTCGCGGGGCGCATGGTGATGGTCGGCGTCCGCGGCGCCTCGCCGGACGATCCACTCTTCCGTGCCGACCTCGCGGCGATCCGCGACGCCCACGGCCGCGCCGTCGTGCTCTTCGACGTGGACCTCCCCACGCTCACCGCCCTGCGCGAGAACAACCCCGGGGCCTCCGCCGCCGACGCGCCGCGCAACATCCTCTCCCCCGCGCAACTCCTCGCACTCTGCGGCCACCTGCGCGAGGCCCTCGGGCCCGGCGCGATCATCGCCGTCGATCAGGAGGGCGGACGCGTGGCGCGGCTCAACCCGCGGCGGGGCTTCCCCGAGTTCCCCTCCGCGGCCGCCTACGCGGACATGGCCGACGCGAAGCGCGCCGACGCCGCACACCACCTTGCCGAAACGCTCGCCGGCGCCGGCGTCAACCTCAACTTTGCGCCCTGCGTGGACGTCGCGCTCAACCCGCGCAGCCCCATCATCGCGGGCAAGGAGCGGGCGTTCTCGGCCGACCCCCGGCGTGTGGCCCACTGCGCCGCGGAGGTCATCGCGGCGCACGACGAGTGCGCCGTGCGCACTTGCGTGAAGCACTTTCCCGGGCACGGCTCCGCCGGCGCCGACTCGCACCTGGGCCTGCCCGACGTGTCGCGCGTGTACGACGAGGGCGCTGAAACCGCGCCGTTCGCCTCGCTCATCGCCCGCTTCCGGCGCGAGACGCCCTCGCCCGACGCGTCCCTGCGTGCGCCGGCGTGGCCCTTCGCCGTCATGACCGGCCACCTCCTGCACCGGCGCACGGACCCCGACCATCCGGCGTCGCTCTCTCCCGCGCACACCGAGGGGGCGCTGCGCCGGGCCCTGGGCTTCGAGGGCGTGGTCGTCACCGATTCGCTGGATATGCGCGCGATCACCGATCGGTACTCGCCCGCCGAGGCGGCGACCCGTGCGGCCGGCGCCGGCGCCGACCTGATCCTCGACGCGCTCAACAGCCCCGGCCCCGCGCGCGACAATCCCGCGCCGCTGCTCACCGAAGCGCTCGCCCGCGCCGCTTTCGACAAGCGGCTCGGCCTCTCCCCGCGCCGCCTGCAGGAATCCAACAATCGCCTGAACCGCCTTTTCCCCGCGTCTCACGCCCCCATTTGAGTTCGTCGCTTACTGCATGGAGACTCGCATGGCCCACCCAGCGCTCGAAGCCGCGTATGAAGAAGCCCTCGCCGGACTCCGCGAGGGCGGCATACCTATCGGCTCGTCTCTCATGGCGCCGGACGGCTCCATCGTCGCCCGCGGCCACAACCTGCGCGTCCAGACCGGCGACCCCACGGCCCACGCCGAGACCGTCTGCATCCGCAACGCCGGTCGCCGGCGCGACTGGCACACGCTCACGCTCGCCAGCACCCTCAGCCCCTGCGCCATGTGCAGCGGCACTGCGGTCCTGCACCGGATCCCGCGCGTGATCATCGGCGAGAACCAGACGTTTCAGGGGCGTGAGGACTGGCTGCGAGCGAGCGGGGCGGAGGTGACGGTGGTGCAGGATCCGCGCTGCATCGAGTTGATGCGCCGATTCATCGCCGACCGGCCGGAGTTGTGGGATGAGGATATCGGAACGCCGCCGGAGTGACTGAAGCGCGACGCTGGGATTCGAGCCGTCACCGGGCGCCAAGGCAGGTCAGACTGACCTGATTCTGATTGCAGCCCGGCTTGATGGATTGAACCAATGTCGCGGTTCCTGTCGGACAGCAGCGGCTGTCGCATCGTCGAAGGCTTTGACAGTCGAACGTATATCGTTGCACGCAGGCCCAGTACGCGGTTGAGCCGCTCACACAACATTTCCAGTTGATCTCGTCATTTGGATCGCAGGGCTTGTCTTTCGCGTTGATGCATCCGGCCTGTGTGGGCGGCTTGAACCAGTTCCCGTCAACGATCAGCAGGTCGATGATGGAGGCGCACGACAGTCCCCTCGTCCCGCTCCACAATCCGGTCGTTGAGCCACAACGCCAGCAGCCGACTCCGCCGATCGGGTCGTTGCCGCGTAGCGACGCTACGGCCGCAAGAAGAAAGACGATTGACGAAACGATGATCCGCGAGCGACTCATGGAACTCTCCTCTTGCGCGATCCGGCGTGTCGCGCGGTCCGGCGTGGATCAACGGTCAACTCCGCGACAGCCATCGAGCGTATCAAAGACCGGTCGCCCGCGGACCGTCGGGGGTATGGCTTGTGGATTGGCTCCCGGCGCCTGCAAATCGGCATCCGCATGGAACGAGGCGGACCCATCAAAGAAGCTCACCATTCGCCCCTCGCTTGCGGCCGCGTTGTAATAAGTCAGAATCCCTTTCTGGCTGGGCGCGCGGATGCGCTCCATCGCAACCCGTTCAAACCGTTCTGCAAAGGAGTCAAGCGTCCACCCCCGCCCGGGGTATGTCCAGCTCTCAGGAGCGGCGAGCATGGTGGCGGAGTACGCGAACCGCGAAGGCGCCCATTGCGACTGTCCGGCATCCGCCAGCTCCTCAAGATCAATGTCGCCATCCAGATCGTTTGGCCCTCTTGTTGCGTGCCAGTGTTCATGCGTTGCGTCCAGCCACCGGTGCAGAACGCGCGGCCACTGTATCGACTGCGCCAAATAGAAATGCCGGCGAAGCACAAGATCCGTTTCACCGTTGTAATACCACGATCCATCCTGCGAATCGGGCAGGCCGGCATTGAGCATGACGCCGCCGTGGTCTACGCTCCACGCAACAAAGTCCACCAGTGTCGCCCGCATGTTGCTGAGGTTCTGCAGGTCGGTCGCCTGCGACCGCACGCCGCGAAGCGACACGATAAGGACCGCCGTCAGCAGCGCGACGATCCCCATCGCCACGAGCATCTCCACGAGCGTGACGGCGCGACGCGTCATGAAGGCGCCTCCATTGAGATCGCCCTTCCGGATCGGAGCGGAACGCTTCTCACGGTCCAGGGACTGATCGCCGCGAGGGTGACGGTCAGCGCGATCCAGACCGAATGGGGCAGCCGCTCGAGTAGATCGCTTTGTCCCAGGCATCCGCACGCACCGTCAATGCCCAGCGACCAGGCCATCGCGTGCATGACAGCGAACGCGATAAAAAGCCCCGCCGCCGAGAGGCCCGCCAGCCCCGGCGCCCACCCGCTCACCAACCAAAGGGCGACGACGATCTCCAGAACGGCGATGGCGCCCGGCGTCCACCGCCAGGAAATCCCGACGAGACGTTCGAGAAACCCCGCCGTAGTCGTTGGTTCCTGCAACTTGAGCAAGCCGGAATAGACAAGAACGCCGAAGATCACGAGCGTCGCCACGCCTCTCACGGCCCCCGCGGCCTTATTGGTGTGACTCATGGTCAATCCTTGCGGCCAGGAACACGATCCGATCGTGTTATACCCTCCCCCGGACGTAGTACAAGACATGAACGCAGATTTGCGCGGATTTGTACTTTGTTAGCCACGTCGTGGGGGGGCGTCACTCCCGCCCCTCACACCCCGCCCGCCGGCTGCGACACGCTCCGCTCCAGCCGGTCCAGGATCACCTCCACGCCGCGCGGAACCGTCCGGCCCGGCGCCGGCGCGCCGCGCAGCAGCCCCCGGTGGTGCGCCGGGATCTCCACAACGTCCTCCACGCCGTCCAGCAGCGCCGAATCCCGCGGCACAACACCATCGCCCACCATGCCCAGCCACGCCCGTGCCTGCGCCGCCGCGGTCGCGGCGTCCTCGCCGGTCAGCAGCGCCCGGCCCAGCGGTGAATCCAGCATCCCGAGCACGTCGTCCTCGCGCACGGGCGACGCCACGCCCAGCAGGAGCGTGATCCGCACGCCCTTGGGCAGCGGGCGCGCGTTGAGGTCGTTCAGGAACGCGGATCCGGGCGTCAGATCGCGCCCCGCCTCGCCCGCGCCCTCGGCGAAGAAGCCGGTCAGCGCATCGACCAGCGCGCCGTCCACCATCCAGCGCAGCGCCTGCTCGCGGAACTCCAGCGCCAGGCGCATCGGCGCCAGAGGGGCGCCGCGGTTCGGCGTGCCGACCATGATGAGCCGCTCGATCTTCGGGAACGCTCCGGGCGTCGAATCCATGTCCGGGCGCGTCAGAGCATCACGCGACACGAGCCCGCCCATGGAGTGCGCGACGATGTCCACGCGCTCCGTGCCCGACGCGCGCAGCGCCCGCAGCGCCGCGAGCATCGCGTCCGCCGATCGCGCAATGCCCTGATCGTTCGGATAGTCCAGGCGCGCCACGTGGTAGCCCTTGCTCCGAAGCAGCGGCGCCAGGTCGTCCCAGATCTCCCCCGGCTCGTCCAGACCGTGCACGAGCAGCACGACCCGGCGCGCCGTGGGCTCGCCGGGGATCAGGCGCGACCACGACACGCCGCCGCTCAGGTCGGTCTGCGGCTCCAGGAGCCGCAGGCCCAGCCGCTCCCGCGCACGGCGCTCCGCGACCGCCGCCGCCTCCGCCAGTCGCTGCCGCGCCGTGGCGTTGAGTTCCCGCGTCCAGCGCTCCACCATCGTCGCCGGCGCGTTCGACGGCGCCTCGTTCTTCAGCCGGCTCCATCGCACCGCCGTGCCGTGGGCCATCAGCGCGTCCAGGTCGGCCAGCGCGAGCGCCGCTTCGGCCCGCGCGCGGTCCGTGTCCAGCGCCGAATCGCGGTCCGCGCCCGGCAGGCCTCCCGCGAGCCAGAGCGACGCGGTGAGCACGAGCGCGGCGCAGCACGAGACGGTCAGCGTCATGAGCATCACCCTCTTGCGCGCGGGCCCGCCGCGCCGGTCCGGTCCGGCCCTGTCCATGGCGACATTGTTGGGAGGCCGGGGCGCGTTTTTCCTCAATGGCCGCCCGCCGGCGCCACGGGGACGGGCGCCGAGGCGGGGTTCCCGGCGGTCGAGGGCTTGGCCGTCTCACGCAGGAAGGGGTCGGTCGCCTCGAGTTCCCGCGTCACGAGCACCTCCACGCGCTGGTTCGCGCGGTGGCCGGCCTCGTCGTAGGCGATCGGCGTCACCCGATCCCCGTCGGCGCACGCCACCACCCGCATCCGCGACCAGGGGATGCCCAGGATGTTCAGCCCGCGGGCCACGGCCAGCGCGCGCCGGTGCGAAACGCTCATCGCCACGTCCACGCCCGCCGCCGCTTCAACGGCGCTCACGTGCCCGCGCACCTCGATCACAAACCGCGGCCCTTTGAGTTTGTCGGCGATCTCCGCCACGGCGCGCTCGCCGGCGCCGGACAGTTCCACCGCCCCATCGTTGAACGGAACCACGCCGCCCAGCGAGTAGTAGTCGCTCGTCCGCACGCTGGTGACCGAGTCCGTCGGACCGCTCTGGCCCGTTGTGCTCGCGCGCCCCGTGCCCTTGCGCTCCTGCAGGCGCCGAATCAGCGGCTGGTCCTCCGGCGCCGCGGAGTTCATGTTCACCGGGTTCTTGAACCCCTCGCGGATGGCGATCGCGGCGTCGAGCAGGGCGCTGGGGGGCGTGTAGGAAGTGTTGCCGTCCTGGGGCCCCTCGCCGCTGCCGCCGTGCGCGGGCTTCATGTTCATGGCGAGCATGATGACGAAGAACCCCATCATGAGGCACACGTTGTCCGCGAAGGACACCATCCACTCGGGGCAGCCCTCGTGATGCTCCTCGTGCGGATGGTCCGCGTGGTGCTTCTTGTGCTTCTTGTGCGGCTTGCCGTCCTTGCCGTGATCGTCGGCCATGGGCGCTCTCCCTGCTTAGACCGCCGGTCAGGCCGCTTCCTTGAACGCGTCGCGCCCGGCGTGTGGGATGAACGCCATCATGCGGTCCATCGTCACCCGCGGGTTGTCGCCCGCCTGGATCGAGAGCAGACCCTGCAGGATCATCTCCTTCGAGAGGATCTCCTCCGCCGAACGCAGCGACAACTTGTCGCCCATCGGGCCCGCCACCGCGTTGGCGATGACCGTCGCGTACATCGTCGCCACGACGGCCACCGCCAGCATGTGGCCCATGGTGGCGATGTCGCCGCCCAGGTTGGCGAACATGCCGATCTGGCCGACCAGCGTCGCCGCCAGGCCCCAGCCCGGCCCGTAGATCTTGATCAGGTCGAAGAACTTCTTGCCCGCCGTGTGCCGCTCGCGCATCGCCATGATCTCGGCCCGCAGCGTCGCCTCGATGGAGTCCGGGTCCACGCCGTCGATGGCCATCTTCAGCCCCGACACCAGGAACGGATCGTCCATCTTCTCGACTTCGCTCTCAAGCGAGAGCATGCCGTCGCGCCGCGCCTTCTCGCCCAGGTCGGACATCAGTTTCACCACGTCCGACGGCGACTTGCCCTTATAAAAGAAGAACTTCTTCACGTACCCCGGAACGCACTTGAGTTTCGCCATCGGCATGGCCATGAACAGCACCGAGATCGTGCCGCCGCCGACCATGATCAGGCCCTTCTCCGAATAGAACAGCGCCCAGTTGCCGTGCGAGGCCAGTTGCGCGACCGCTCCCAGGCAGATCACGCCGATCAACGTTCCGATGACGCTGGCCTTGTCCAAGGGGGGATCCTCGTCTCTGCATCTCTTCCAGCGGGGCGTGCGGCCTGCCCGCCCACTCCGGGCGCGCCGACCTCCAGACCTCCTGATCGGCAGCCCCGCGCCCCGCCTCAATGCCCGCGACGCCGCGGCTATCGGTCGGACCGCCCCGCCGCCCGCCCCATCCCCACAGCCCGCACACCCCCTACAAACCACCCCCATCCCCTCCCCCACCCCCCCCTCGCTGCCTCGCCCCCCCCCCCCTACACTCCCCCCCCCGCCCCCCCCCTTCCCCCCCCCCCACAACCCCGGCCCCTGCCCCCCGGCGCCCGCACCCCCCCCCCCCGGCAACGACCACCACCCCCCCCGCTCCCGCGCCGACCCCCCCCCCCACCACGCCCGCGCCCCCCCCCCCCCGCCCCCCCCC
>JACVCK010000078.1 GCA_016742055.1 Phycisphaerales bacterium | reverse complement strand
CCCCATCGGAAACCCGCTTGGCGGGCACGGCGCCCAGAAGATCGCCCTCCAGCGCCCCGACCTCTGCCGGGGCCTCGTGCTCGCCGGCTCCTCCGGCCTGTTCGAGCGCACGCTCGAGAAGGGCGTCGAGCACCGGCCCAGCCGCGACTGGATCGAGCGCAAGATCCGCGACCTTTTCTACGACGAGGCCAATATCCCCGATGGCTGCGTCGATCGCGCCTACGCCGAACTGTCCGACCGGCGCGCCGCCCGCGCCATTGTCAAACTCGGACGCAGCGCCAAGTCCGACCACCTGGGCTCCAAACTCCACGGCGTGCGGCAGCCCACGCTCCTGCTGTGGGGACGGCAGGACAACGTCACGCCCCCGAGCGTCGCCGACGAGTTCCACGAACTCCTCCCCGATTCGCGACTCGTGTGGCTCGACAACTGCGGGCACACGCCCATGCTCGAGAGGCCCGAGCCCTTCGCGCGGTCCGTCCGCGAGTTCACCGAAGAACTCGCCCTCCGCTACCCCGTCCCCCGCATCGCCGACGACGTCGAGGCCGCGGAGGAAGCCTGAAATGACCCCGCCCGCCCGGGGGCGCTGGACCGGCCTCGTCGGACTCGGCCTCCGCGCGGCGCTGTCGCGCCGGATCGCCCTGCTCTCCGACCGGGCGTACTGGGCGACCAACTCCGGGCGCCTCCAGGCCCGTCAACTCCAGCGCCTGATCGCGCTCTCCAAGCACACCTCCTTCGGGCGTGAGCACGGATTCCACCGCTTGGCCCACCTGCGCGGCGACGACCTGCTCCGCGCCTACCGCGCGCAGACGCCCATCCGCGAGTACCTCCGCTACGCGCCCTACATCACCCGCATGCGCGACCACGCCGAGCCCGACGTCTGCTGGCCCGGCGTGGTGCTCGACTGGGCCCAAACCAGCGGCACCACCGCCGGCGACAAGTTCATGCCCGTCTCGCGCGATCTGCTCCGGCACAACTTCCGCGCGTCCATGGACATCTTCGCCCACGCCCACCGCATGGGCGTGGACCTCCGCCGGCTGTTCGCCGGACGAATCCTCTTCCTGGGCGGCTCCACCGACCTGGCGGTCAACCGCCACGGCCTGCGCACCGGCGACCTCTCCGGCCTGGTCACGCCCATGATCAAGTGGCCCCTCTCCGAGGTCTACCTCCCCGGCAAACGCATCGCGCTGATGAGCGACTGGAAGCAGAAAATCGACGCCATGGCCGCCGCGTGCCTTGATCAGGACGTCCGCGCCGTCAGCGGCATGGCGTCCTGGGGCCTCGTGCTCTTCACGCGCGCCCTCGAAATGGCCCGCGAACGCGGGCGCGACGTGCGCACGCTGCGCGAACTCTGGCCCAACATGGACCTGTTCATCCACGGCGGCGTCAACTACACCCCCTTCCGCCCACGCGTGCAGGAAGTCTGGTCCGGCGGCGCCGACGACGTCCCCCACCGCCTCGAGGTCTACCCCGCCAGCGAGGCGTTCGTCGCCATGCAGGATGAGCCGGGCGACGCCGGCCTCCGCCTGTGCGCGGACCACGGCGTCTTCTTCGAGTTCGTCCCCGTCGAAGAGATCCACCGCCCCGACCCCGTCGCGCTCACCTGCGACCGCGTCGAGCCGGGCGTCCGTTACGTGGTGGTCCTCTCCACACCCGGCGGGCTGTTCCGGTACATCTTGGGAGACGTGGTCGAGTTTGACACCATCCCCCCCGCAGGGCCCGCCCGCCTGCGCATCGTCGGAAGGCACAAGCATTTCATCAATGCCTTCGGCGAGAATCTCATCGTCGAGCACATCGAGAAGGCCGTCGCCAGGGCCGCGGACCAGGCCGCGCTCACCGTTGGAGAGTTCACCGCCGCGCCGGTCTACCCTGATCCGGTGAGGGGCGTGCGGGCCGGGCTCGAACTCGCCGTGGAGATCGCCAGCGGCGCCCCGTCGGATGCGCTGCGCCGATTCCGCGACGCCTTCGACGGCGCGCTCAAGGACCAGAACGTCGATTACACCACCAAACGGCGCGACGACTTGGGCATGGCGCCCCCCACCGTCACACCCATCCCCCCCGGCGCCTTTCACGCCTGGATGGAAAGCCGCGGCAAACTCGGCGGGCAGCACAAGTGCCCCCGCTGCGCCAACCACCGCGACATCATCGACGCCGTCCTGCAGACCGCCTCCGCCCGAACCTGACAGCCCCGCTCCACGACGGTACCCTGATCCCGGCGCCGCACGCCCGGTTTCCCAAGAACCCACCATGAGCCCGACATCTGCATCGTCTCCGGCCCCGGCGAGCCCCACGGCTCAGGCGCCCGACGCCACCGCCGCCGCCGCCGCCGCCGCGCTCCGGCAGTGCGCCGATTTCATCCAGCGCCTCTCCGACGCCGCCTACACCCGACCCTCCTCGGCGATCGCCGGCTCCACCATCGGCCAGCACGTCCGCCACGCCCTCGACCACTTCGCCGCCGCCGCCCATGCCCTCGACGGCGCCGTCATCGCCTACGACCATCGCGAGCGCGACACGCCCATCGAGCGCGACCGCGCCGCCGCCGTCGCCCGCATGCGCGAACTCCAGGCCTCCGTGGTCCAGGTGGACCCCGCCGCCGGCGCCGCGGCCGTCCGCGTGCGCGTCATGCTCAGCGGCGACGGCGAGGAAGCCACGCTCTCCTCCACCATGGCGCGCGAACTGGCGTTCGCCGCCCACCACGCCATCCACCACTACGCCATGATCGCCTCCATCGCGCGGGAGCACGGCGTCGAACCGCCCCAGGGGTTCGGCCGCGCCCCCTCCACCATCCGCCACGAAGCCGGCCCCGGGCGCCACCGCTAAGACGCACGCCACGACCGACGATGTGCACCGTCACCATCATCCCGATCGGCGCCGACGCCGGCTATCGGCTCGTCACCAACCGCGACGAACAGCGCTCCCGACCCGTCGGGCTGCCGCCTTCCGCCCAGGTGCGCCACGGCCGCCGATGGCTCTGGCCCAAGGACGGCCTCGCCGGCGGCTCTTGGATCGGCGCCTCCGACTCCGGCCTCACCCTCTGCATCCTCAACCTCAACCCGACGCCGCGCCCCGCGCTGCCCCCCCGCGAGGCGCTGACCTCCCGCGGCCTGCTGATCCCGGGCCTCGCGCGCTGCCGCGACGCCGAAGAGGCCATGGCCCTGCTCGCCGAGCGACGGCTCGACGCCTTCGCGCCGTTCCGACTCGTGGCGATCGACCTTTCCTCGATCGCCGTCGCCCGCTGGGACCGAACGCGCCTCGTCGCCGAACGGTCCGCCCTCCGGCCCATGTGCCTGACGTCCTCCGGCCTGGGCGACGACCTCGTCGGCGAACGGCTCGAACTCTTCGAAGAGCGCCTCCGCGCCGAAGGCCCCACGCGCCGCATGCAGGACGCGTTCCACGCCCACGTCTGGCCCGACCGCCCGCACCTGAGCGTCTGGATGAGCCGGCCCGACGCACGCACCGTCTCACGCACCGAGGTCGAAGTGATCGGCCCCGAGCCCGCACGGGTCGAGATGCGATACGCCGCCGATGATCTCACAGCCGTCGAACGCCTCCCCGGGCGCGACGGCGCCGACGTCCACGTCCGATCGCACTCGCCGGCCGCACTCGGAACCGCGTAATGCTCAGGCGATTCTTCCGGCGGACCGACGGCTCGCTGCGCCGCTGGCGCGTGGCCCTCGTCGCGTGGATCGCGGCGCTCATCCTCTCCAACATCGTCCAGCCGTTCGTCCGCCTCGTGCCGCCCCTGCTCCCCGAGGGCGCCGTGCGGAGCGAAGCGCCACTGCCCGCGCAGCGCGCCGACGGGCCCGTCGAAGGGCGCACGGTCGTCACCTCGTTCCTCGATTGGCCGCCGCCCGAGGGCTCCCCGCCCGCGCCGCCCGTCATCCTCCTGCACGGCTGCCCGGGGCAGGGCTCGGACTTCGGGCGCATGGCCCCGCTGCTCGCCGCGGCCGGCAGGCGCGTGATCGCCCCCGACCTGCACGGCTTCGGCGCCAGCGAGGGCCCGCCCGATTACTCAATCGCCGCCGACGCCCGCACCATCCTCGCGCTGATGGACCATCTGCACATCGAGCGCGCCCACGTGCTGGGCTGGTCGCAGGGCGGCGGCGCCGCGATCTGGATGAGCCACCTGGCTCCGGACCGCGTCGCCTCCGCAACCCTGCTCGCCTCGATCGGTCGGCAGGACGCCGAGGGCTCCGGCTCCTACCGGTTCGAGCACGCCAAGTACGGCGCGGGCTTCGTCGGCCTCGTGATGCTCCCGGAGTTGATCCCGCACTTCGGGCTGCTCGGAGAGCGGTCGTTCCGGCTCGCCACCGTGCGCTCGTTCTGGGACAGCGATCAGCGCCCGATCAAGGGCATCATGAAGGACCTTTCGGTCCCGACGCTGATCGTCCACGGGCGGAGAGACTTCCTCATCGCCCCCTGGTGCGCCGAACTTTCGCACCGCACGATCCCAGGCAGCCGGCTGGTGATGCTCGACGCCAGCCACTTCATGCCCTTCACCCAGCCCGACCTTGCGGCCGCGCACCTGCTGCCGTTCCTCGCGCGCCACGACGTCCCCGGCGTTCCCCCGCTGCCCGGCGAGGCCGACTTCGCGCCCCGGACCGATGAGACGCGCTTCGATCTTGGGCCCGTTCACGGCGAGCGCGGCTCGCGCTGGTGGCTCATCATCCTGCTCATCATCGTCGCCACCTTCATCAGCGAGGACGCCACCGTCATCGCCGTGGGCCTGGCGATCGCGCACCAGCAGATCGACCTGGGCGTGGGCCTGCTCGGCTGCTTCATCGGCATCGCCGTCGGCGACGGCGGGCTGTACCTCATCGGGCGCGTCTTCGGACGGCGCATCCTCCGTTGGCCGTTCATCCGCGCCTGGATCTCCGAGGCCTCGCTCGAACGCTGGGGCCGCTGGTTCGACCGGCACACCGTCAAAGCCGTCTTCCTCGCGCGCGTGATCCCCGGGACGCGCATGCCGACGTACATCGCCGCGGGCCTGCTCACGCGCAAGACGCACCACTTCCTCATCTGGGCCGCGATCGCCGCGTTTCTCTGGACGCCCGTGGTGCTCACCCTCGCCATCCTGCTCGGCCCGCGCGTGCTCGAGGCGCTGCTCAGCGTCTTCGCCGGCCCCGTCGCCGTCATCATCGCGATCGTCGTCGTGCTTGTGACGCTCCGCACGCTCACCTACGCCTTCACGTGGGAAGGCCGGCGCCGCCTCCTCCGCGACGCCACGCTCCCCTTCCGCGCCGAGTTCTGGCCCTCCTGGGCGTTCTACCTGCCGATGACGCCCTACTTCCTCTGGCTCGCGCTCCGATGGCGCGCCATGACCTTCACCTGCGCCAACCCCGGCATCCCCCACGGCGGCGGCGTCGTCGGCGAATCGCGCATCCACATCCTCAGCCGCTTGAGCGACGCCGACCCCTGGGTCGTCCCCACCGCGTTCATCGACGCGGGGCCGGGGCCCGACGAACGCGCCGAGCGCGCTCTGACGCTCATCCGCGACGACGCCCGTTTCGGCGGCTACCCCGTCATCCTCAAGCCCGACGCCGGACAACGCGGGCACGGCCTGCGCCTGGCCCGCTCCGACGACGACGTCCGCGACTACTTCCGCGACATGACCCGCCCGGCGCTCCTCCAGCGCTACCACCCCGGCCCCGAAGAGGCCGGCATCCTCTGGGCGCGCATCCCCGGCCAGCCCCGCGGGTTCATCTTCAGCGTCACGCGCAAGGTCTTCCCCGTCATCACCGGCAACGGACGCGACGCCCTCGACCGGCTCATCTGGAAGCACCCGCGCTTCCGCATGCAGGCCGACACATTCCTCAAACGCCACGACGCCGAACGCGACCTCATCCTCGCCGAAGGGCAGACCAAACGCCTCGCCATCGCCGGCAACCACTGCCAGGGAACCAAGTTCCTCGACGGCGCCGACCTCATCACGCCCGAACTCGAGAAGCGCTTCGACCAGATCGCCCTCTCCTTCGAAGGACAGGACTTCGACTTCGGACGCTTCGACATCCGCTACACCAGCGACGAGGAACTCCGCCGCGGCGAGGGCTTCGCCATCGTCGAACTCAACGGCGCCATGAGCGAATCCACCAACATGTACGACCCCACCCGGTCCATCTTCTGGACCTACGCCCTCCTGGCGCGCCACTGGCGGCTCCTGGTCCGCATCGGCCACGCCCGGCGGCGCATGGGCGTCAAGCCCATGCCCCTGCGCGACCTGCTGCACGCGGTCCGCGACCACTACCGCGGGCGGCCGGGCTCGGAAGTCTCGGATTGACGCCCCATTGACTCCGGCCCCCCGGCGCCGAACCATCCTGCGACGAACCGGGCCCCCGCCCGGCGGAGGTTCACCCATGGCGGTCCACATGGAGCTCTCGCGCATCTTCATCCGCGAACTCCACGACTACCAACTCATCGAACTCCGGGAGGTCGAGGGCGACCGCTCCTTCCCGATCCTCATCGGCCTGGCCGAGGCGCAGGCCATCGACCGCCGCCTCAAGGGCGTCGAGATCAAGCGCCCCCAGACCCACGAACTGCTCGCCTCCGTCATCGAGTCCCTCGGCGGGGAACTCGAATCCATCTCGATCAACGACCTCGCCGAGCACACCTTCTTCGCCACCCTCAACGTGCGCAAGAACGGCGAGATCATCCGCATCGACTCCCGCCCCAGCGACGCCATCGCGCTCGGCGTCGCCACCGGGGCCCCCATCTACGTCGAGGAGCACGTCCTCGAAGCAGCGCAGAACGACGCGCCCTCCTGATGCACAGCGATCACGCCAGCGCCCCCCGGCGATCCACGCCCCCGGGCCTTCACTCCCAGTGGCTCACCGCCGACCTGCCCGGTGTCGGCGGCGTCCTGAAGCAGCGCCCCGAGGACTTTCTCGTCGACGAGCAGCCCCAGTACGAGCCCGCCGGCGCCGGCGAGCACATCTACCTCCTCGTGCAGAAAATCGGCCTCACCACCTCGCAGGCCGTCTCCATCCTCGCGCGCCACTTCGGCGTCCGACCCTCCGACGTCGGATACGCCGGGCTCAAGGACAAGCACGCCGTCACCCGGCAGGTCTTCTCCGTCCACACGCCCGGCAAGAAGCCCGAAGACTTCCCCGAACTCCGCCACGAGCGCGTCGCCGTCCTCTGGACAGACCTCCACGCCAACAAACTCAGGCCCGGACACCTCAAGGGCAACCGGTTCTCCATCCGCATCCGCGGCGTGGACATGAGCCGCGCGCCCGCCGCCAAGCGCATTCTCGACCGCCTCGCCGTCTCGGGCGTGCCCAACCTCGCCGGCGAGCAGCGCTTCGGATCCCGCGCCAACAACCACACGCTCGGCCGGCTCGACCTCCTCGGCGACGAGCAGGCCCTCCTCGACGAACTCCTCGGCCCGGACCCCGCCTATCCTCAGAACATGCCCGAGGCGCGCGAGGCGTACGCTCGCTCCGACTACGCCTCCGCCCTCGAGCGCTGCACGCCCACCGCCCGCACCGAACGCGCCGTGCTCCGCGCTCTGGTCCGCGGCGCCGACGCGTCCCGCGCCCTCCGCGCCGTGGACGACACCCAGCGCCGCTTCTGGATCACCGCGTTCCAGTCCGCCATCTTCAACCGCGTCCTCAGCGGGCGCATCGACGCCGGCGCCTTCGACCGCCTCCTCCCCGGCGACCTCGCCCAGAAGCGCCACAACGGCGCGCTCTTCGCCGTGGACGAATCCCTCGCCGCCGACCCATCCACCGCCGAGCGCCTCCGCAACTTCGACATCAGCCCCTCGGGCCCGCTCTGGGGCCCCCGCATGATGCGCGCCGGCGGCGTCATCGACGCCATCGAACTCGCCGCCCTCGAAGACACCGGCGTCACGCTCGCCGACATGGAGTCCTTCGCCCAGCGCTCCCGCCAGCAGATCTCCGGCGCGCGACGGCCCTTCCGCGCGCCCGTCATCGACCCCGAGGTCGAAGGCGGTGTGGACGAGCACGGCCACTACATCCGCTGCGCGTTCGAACTGCCCGCCGGCGCGTTCGCGACCATCGTGATGCGCGAAGTGATGAAGTCCGACGCCCCCGACGGCGGCGACGACGAGCCCGGCCCTACTGAATGACCAGGCTGCGGTTCAGCCGGCCCGTGCCGCCCACCTCGATCAGCCCCACGCGGATCCGCTTGCCCATCAGCCGCTCCGCGCCGCCCGGGAACACGAAGCGGCGCACCGCCGATTCGCCCGGACCCAGCCCGCTCACCGGCGCCTGCTCGCGCGGGTAGCCCGGCGCCATCGCGAACGCCTGCAGCGTCACCGGCTCCGTGCCGTTGTTCGTGATCGACAGCGTCACCGCCATGTCCACCAGCCGGCCCTGCGCGTCGGGCACGAAACTGAAACTCGGCGTCAGGTCCGTCTCCATCAGCCCCAGTTCGATCGGCGTCGCCGCGCGCACCCGCGGGTGCTTCTTGTCCGCGAGCACCTCCGCGTCGATCACCAGCCGCTTCATCCCCGCCTCTTCACCCAGCCCGAAGGACACGTCCACCGGCACGCGCAGCGTCTGATTCGCCGCGATGTCGAACGCCACCACCCGCGGCTCGATCCGCCACGACGACGGCTCCACCACCCGCAGCGCGCCGCTGATCGGCATGGGCCAGGGGTTCTTCAGTTCCAGTTCCAGTCGGTGCAGGCGCGCCTCGGCCGGCAGGTGCGCCGGAACCACCCGGAAGCCCGCTCGGAACAGCGCCAGCGGAACGTCGATCCCCTCGATGAACACGGGGTCCGGCCCGAACTCAACCCGGTGCTGGCCGTCCACCGTCTCGAGGATCGTCTCGTTCCCGAACGCGTCCACCATCGTCACCGTGCCGTCCGCCAGGCGCGTCTCGATCACCGCGTCCTCCGGCGCCGCCCAGTCGCGCCAGCCCACCAGCGCCCCGCCACGAGGCCCCTCGAGAATCAGGCAGCGCACGCCCTCGCCCATCGGCAACTCCCCCACCACCCGCCGTCCCCCCAGACGCTGCGCCGCCTGCCGCCACACCGCGAACACCGCGTCCGGATGCTCGCGATGCAGCGAGCCCTCCCGGATCCGCCACGGACGCTCGATCGCCAGCCGAGGCGCGCCGGCCGCCCACGCCATCACCCCCCGCTTCCGCAACCCCGCCGCCGCGTCGTGCGGGTCCCCCCCGCTCGCCGGCTCCAGCGCCACCGTCACCTCGGCGCGGCCGCGCCAGTGCTCGGCGTACGCCTCGATCGCGTCCAGAGGAACGCCCGCCGGCAGCGTCACCGTCAGGCGCTGACCCTGCGTCAACCGATCGTCCACCGACTGCTCCAGACCCCAGGGCAGCGTGATCTCAGGGCGCGGCACAAGCCGCTGGAACATCGCCTCCACCGCCCGCAACTCCTCCCGCAACTCCGGACGCCAGAACGCGCCCGCGTCGCCCGTGCGCCCCAGTTGCCAGCGACGGATCCGCTGACCGAACTTGCTCAGCATCGCGCCCAGGTACCGCTCGCTCGGAGGCGCGGCCGCTGCGTCCGACGGATCGACGCTCAGCAGCGCTCCGATCACGTTGTCGGGCTCCAGCCCCAGGCGCCGGCTCAGTTCCACCGGCGAGCGTCCCAGCGAGAACCCCACCTGCACGCCCGCCTCCGACAGCCGGCGCACGAGCGTGTCGAGCGTCTGGATCATCTCCGGCAGCGAGCGGCGCGTCACGCCCGTCTCCCACACCGAGATCTGCACCGCCCCCGCGCCAGACGCCGACGCCACCACCGGCAGGCGCTCCAGTTCCTCCGGCGCCAGGCCCTCCACCAGCAGCGCGAAGCGCTCCGGCTCCATCAGGCCCGACAGCGGCGGCGCCCACACGAACGCCGCCTCGTCCGTCGCCATCACGTCCCCGTCGCTCATCGTGTCCAGACGGATGCGCCGCCATCCGTAGCCGTTCAACTCCGGCGACCAGTCCGTCTGCCCGCCGCCAACCGGCAGCATGAACTCCTGCATCGCCTCGACGTTCCCGCGCAGATCGAACACCGTTGCCCGCGCGCGAAGACGCTCGCCCGTCAGGTCCCGCAGCGACAGCCGGATCGACGGCCGATCAGGGCCGATCGCGATGTTCGCGGGGCTCGTGGTCCCCAGTTCGATCCGCGGCGCCTGGAGCGCCGCCACATCGTCGAACCACGCCGCGCCCGACACGTCCTCCGGCCACACCCGGTGCCGCGCCGCCAGTCCCGCCTCCGCGTCGTCCGCCGCCCAGTCCGACACCGACGCCAGGCGCGACGCCTGATCCCGCGGCTGGAGCAACTCCAGATCGATCTGGATCCACGCCGCGTCCTTCCACTCGCCCTCCAGCGCCAACTCGACCGACTCCCACGCGCCGTTCGTGAACGCGAGCGAACTCTCGGCCTCCGAAGCAGGGATCGGCCGGCCCATCGCGTCCAGGTACCGGGCCGACATTCGCGCCCGAGCGTGCGTGAGCCCGTCGGTTCGGACCTTCGCCACGATCCGGTAGTCCGCCCCGGGGATCGCCGGCAGCACGCCCGAAGACAGACGCAGCGACACGCTCCCGCCGCGCGTCGGCAGCATCACCGAGTGCGCGCCGCTCACCCGCTGCGCCGTGTCGAACGCCGCCTTGTTCCACTCCGGGAACCCCGGACGCACACGTTCCGGAGGCGCATCCTGCGCCCGGACCCAGTGCATCGGCACCGGCTCGGGGTTCTGCGGACGCTCCTCGAAATCGAACAGGTGCACCACGCGGCTCGCCGACAGCGGACGCTCCACCTGCGACGGCGCCGCCGGACCCGCCGCGAGCGCGGCGAGCGCAGGGACGCAGCGCAGTGTGCGGCGCCAGGCCATGCCTTCCTTATCGACCCATCCGCCGCCCGGGGTGCAGGCGAGCGAACTCAGGCGTCCAGTTCGTCGCGCCGGCCGGCCCGGAACACCGCGGCGCAGGCGGTGTGCCCGTGCAGGAACACCGCCGAACCCACCGGGCCGGTCTCCCCCGCCCCGCAAAAACCCCCGACCGGCACCGGCCCCGCGCCCCCCCCCGCCCCTTCACCCCCACCCGGGGCGTCGGGCCCCCCCCCGGCG
>JACVCK010000077.1 GCA_016742055.1 Phycisphaerales bacterium | reverse complement strand
GATCTACACCCACGTGGACCAGAGCCGCCTGCGGGCGGTGATGAAAAAGCACCATCCCAGGGCCTAGGGGCGTGGGCTGCCTACTATTTTCAATGATTTCTGAAAGCAGCATCGGGATCGGCCCGGCACAATGCCCCCCGCCGACCCACCCGGAGCCCATCGCCTTGACGCGACACGACCGACAGCCCGAGGCCTTCCCGCACCTTTCGGCGCTGGACGAGGGCTTGCTCGCGGCAGTGGCGGCGGGCGGGGCGCGGCTGACGGCGGAGCAGGGCCTGGACCTTCTCCTTCGGGCGCCGCTGACGATGCTGTCGCGCTGGGCCGACGCGCGCTGCCGCACGCTGCACGGGGACGACGTGCGGACGTACGTCATCGACCGCAACATCAACTACACGAACGTCTGCACGGCCAAGTGCACGTTCTGCGCGTTCCGGCGCGACGCGGAGGACCACGACGCGTACACGCTCGAGCACGGGGCGTTGCTGGCGAAGATCGAGGAACTGGTGGGCATCGGCGGGACGCAGATCCTGATGCAGGGCGGGATGAACCCTGCGCTGGGCCTGGACTGGTACCTCGAGTTGCTGCGGGCGATCAAGGCGCGGTTCCCGCGCGTCCACGTGCACGGGTTCTCGCCGCCGGAGTTCGTCGAGTTCGTGCACTTCTTCGATCCGCCCGGCGGCACGTTCGCCGACAAGGTCAGGTGGGTCATGGTGCGCCTGCGCGACGCGGGGCTCGACAGCGTGCCGGGCGGCGGCGGCGAGATCTTCGCGGGCCCGGTGCGGCGGAAGATCGGCCTGGGCAAGTGCGACGCGGAGTCGTGGCTGACGGTGATGTACGTCGCCCACTCGCTGGGCATGTTCACCAGCGCGACGATGATGTTCGGGCACATCGAGGGCCTGGCGGACCGCGTGCATCATGTGTCCCTGGTGCGCGAGTGGCAGGACCGGGCGCTGCGGGATTTCGGCCCAGGCGTCGAGGACGAGCACGGGCGCGTTCGGGCGGGCGGGAGTTACAAGGCGTTCATTTCCTGGCCGTTCCAGCGCGAGAACACGCCGCTGGGCCGGCTCAGGGAGTGGGGCCAGCGCGAGGGCGAACTGGGCGCGACGTTCCCCGGGGACGTGGTGGCGACGCTCCGGGGCGACGGCGATCCGAAGGCGCACGCGGAGTTTGGCCGTCGCTTGCGGATGAGCGGGGCGATCGATTACCTGCGGACGCAGGCGGTCAGCCGGCTGATGCTGGACAACGTGTATTCGATCGGCTCGTCGTGGGTGACGATGGGGCCGCACATCGGGCAGACGGCGCTGCACTTCGGCGCCAACGACATGGGCTCGGTGATGATGGAGGAGAACGTGGTGTCTTCGGCGGGCACGACGTACTGCCTGAACGAGGCGGTGCTGTGCCGGCTGATCCGGGAAGCGGGCTTCACGCCGGCGCAGCGCGACAACGCCTACGACCTGCTCCGAGTGCACGACCGGGCGCTGGCGGGGAGGCCGGGCTATTGCCCGGACCTGGCGGTGACGGACTGGTCGGCGCACCGGGCGCGGCGTCTGCACGCCGAGAAGCCCGGCGCTTCCACGGTGGTCGAGTTGCGCGCCGGCGCGGGGGATGTCGCCGCTTCGCCCGCGTCCCGCTGAGCGCCGCGGGCCCCCCGACACGAGGATTTTTCGGCTCGGGTCTTGACCGGTCCCGTTACGATGCTATATTTCGATATATGTCGAAGTTTCGCAATAAGCCGACGCTGGACCGCGCCGCGGCGATGCTCAAGGCCTTGGGCCACCCTCACCGTCTGAGCATCTTCCTTCGGCTGGTGGACTGCTGCGGCGCCGGGCGCTGCTGCGGGACCGAGGCCGAGTACGCCGCGTGCGTTGGTGACCTCGGCGCCGACCTCGACATCGCCCCATCGACCCTCTCCCATCACGTCAAGGAACTCCGTCAGGCCGGCCTCATCCGCGTGGAGCGGAACGGCCAGCGTGTGGAGTGCGGCGTGGACCTGCAGGCCGTCGCCGAACTGCGCACCCTGCTTCACCAATTTGACGGCGTCTCCGCCGTCGCAGCCAAGGACTGAACCCATGAACGTCATCTCCCGAACCGTCGATCCCAGCAACCCTGACGCCGTCCGCGCGGAGGTGCGCAGCGCCTATGCGCAGGCCGCCGCCGGGACGTCCGGATGCTGCGGCCCCACGTGCTGCGGCGCCCCGCCCTCGGCGGTCGCAGACATGTCTTCGAGGATGGGCTACAGCGCCGACGAGATCGGCGCCGCTCCCGAGGGCGCCAACCTGGGGCTCGGCTGCGGCAATCCGCAGACGATCGCGGCGCTGAAGTCTGGCGAGGCCGTGCTGGATCTGGGCGCGGGCGCCGGCTTCGACTGCTTCCTCGCGGCGCGCCGCGTCGGCCCGACCGGGCGCGTGATCGGCGTGGACATGACGCCCGAGATGCTCGCCAAGGCGCGCGAGAACGCCCGCAAGGGCGGCTACGAGAATGTCGAGTTCCGACTGGGCGAGATCGAACGGCTTCCCGTGGCGGACGCGAGCGTGGACGTGGTGATGTCCAACTGCGTGATCAATCTTTCACCGGACAAGCCGGCGGCGCTGCGCGAGGCCTTCCGCGCTCTGCGGCCGGGCGGGCGACTGGCGGTGTCGGACATCGTCGCGACGGCTCCGATGCCCGAGGCGCTCAAGGCGCAGGCGGCGGCGCTGACCGGGTGCGTCTCGGGCGCCGCGACGGTTCAGGAGTTGACCGGCTGGCTTGCGGACGCTGGTTTCCAGGACGTTCGGGTGACGCTGCGAGAAGAGAGCCGCGCGATGGTGGACGAGTGGCTTCCGGGGTCCGGCGCCGGGCGATTCGTCGCGTCGGCGACGATCGAGGCGCGGAAGCCGGGCTGAGGGACGGGCGCGGTTTGGGCGTGGGCTCGACCCCGCGGGGGAGGGCGCTACAATCGCCTCCCCCGGACCCAACCGTCATACGAACACGATCGGAAGAGAGCGCTATGAAGGCCACGATGCTTCGCCCCGGGCTTGCCTGCAAGATGGACGGCAAGCTGTACGTCATCACCAAGTTTGAGCACCGGACGCCGGGCAACCTGCGCGCGTTCATCCAGATCAAGATCAAGGACGTGATGACGGGGAACCAACTCGAGAAGCGCTTGGGCTCCGCGGACGAAGTGGACGTCGTGAACCTGGACCGACGCGAGATGGAGTACCTCTTTTCCGACAACACCGGGCACACGTTCATGGACAGCGAGAACTACGAGCAGGTCACGCTCGACGACGACTTCATGGGCGACGGCAAGCTCTATCTCCGCCCCAACACCAAGGTGTTCATGCTCGTGCACGACGAGAAGCCGGTGCTCATCGAACTGCCGGCGACGGTGGAACTGACCGTGACCGACACGCCCCCCGGCATCAAGGGGGCGACCGTCACCAACCAACTCAAGGAGGCGACGATGGAGACAGGGCTCAAGACCCGCGTCCCGTCGTTCATCGAGATCGGGGAGACCCTCAAGATCTCCACCGAGGACGGCTCCTACATGTCCCGCGCTTGAGGCGCCGGGGCCGACCGTCGTCAGGGGATTCTCGGAACGTGCAACCGGGGGTCGCGGCCTGCGAATAATCGTCGGCCGGGAGGGGTTTCCTGCGCAGGTCGTGCGCGTCCGAGAAAGGCGCCCCGCCCGCCAGGGATCAGGGACAGGGAGAATTTCAACGCTTTCACGCTCCGCTCGTTTGACGGCCCCCGGTCGTCGATCACACTGAGAGAGTCATGGCCAACGTCGTCATCGACAGACTGAGCCCTTCCGACACGGCCACGCTGAGCCACCTCTACAACAACGTCTTCCGGCCCGAACGCACCCCCGAGTTCTTCGCACGCCGATTCCTCGGCCGGCACAACACGCTCGTCCTGGTCGCCCGCATCGACAACAACGCCGTCGGATTCCTCGTCGGCTTCGAACTCAAGCCCGCGACGTTCTACTCCTGGCTCTGCGGTGTCAACCCCGACATGCGCCGCGCCGGCGTCGCCACGCAACTCATGAACGCCGCGATCGACTGGGCCCGGACCGAGGGCTACTCGTCCGTCCGCTTCGAGTGCCAGAACCGCCATCGCGCGTTCCTGCAGTTCGGCATCTCCGCCGGGTTCGACATCGTCGGCATCCGCTGGGACCCGGACCGCAGCGAGAACCTGGTCATCTTCGAGAAACTCCTCGACTGACCCGCGCCTCTACGGCCCTTTCGCCCCGCCAGGCCAGAGCAGCGCCATCCCCACCGCCGCGAGGATCGTCAGCCCGAACAGCGGCGCCAGGCGCAGCCCGAGGGCCTTCGCCCCCACCACCGACGCGAAGACCGTCTTGAACGCCATGTTCGACGCCGTCGCGATCATCACGAACCGCCAGCCCTCGGTCGGCTCGATCTGGCCCTGCGAAACCATCCGCGAAATCGAGAGCGTGATGGCGTCCATGTCCACGGCGCCGGACAGCGCGGCGACCGCGTAGAGGGCGTCTCCTCCCAGCCAGTCCCGCACCGCGGCGACCACGAACAGCACCGCCGCATACACCAGGGCAAACGTGAGCGCCGCGCCGAGTTCGCCGGGGTTCTTCGAGGGCGGGATGGCCTCGGCGCCGTCCTGGCGCCGGATCCACGCGAACGCCGCGAGCGCCACCGTCGCGACGATCAGAACGCCGAACGGCGCCGCCGCATAACGCAGCATCGACGGCCCGACGGCGGCGATCTCGACCAGGGCCCGGACGTAACTCACGGCCGCGGCGATGAGGATGACGCAGACGGCGATCGCGGCGGATGAGGGCGCTTCGGCGGTGCGCCGGGCGTACGACGCCGGCGCCGCGCGGTTCGCCGACCAGACCGAGCGGGCGCTCGCCCGCGCGGGCGTGGACCACGCGTCCATCGTGTGCGGGCGGCCCTACGTCAACGACCTGCTGAGTCTGTTCCGAAGAAGGGAGCGGCGACGGTGACCCGCCGGCGCGCCGGTCGGACCGCGCTCCTGATCGCCCTCGCGGCGCCGGCGCTGAGCGCGTGCGCGCGCGGGCCGTCGGATTCGGCGGCGGACGTCCCCGCGCTGTCGCGCCGGTTCGGGAGCGAGGGTCCGACGGTTCTGATGACGCTGGACCGCGTGGAGGCGACGCCCGCGGATCGGATCACGCTGCGGATCGAGCGTGCGGCGCCGCCGGGCTGGGCCTCCAGCGCCGCGGAGCAGGACCCGCAGCCCGGCGCGCGCCTGGGCGACTTCACGGTCGCGGAGGTCCGCCGTCTGGCGCCGACGATGGACGCGCGGGGCTGGCGATTGGACGGGGCGGAGTACGTGCTGCTGCCGTTTCTTCCCGGGGAGGAGAGCATCCCCGAGACGTTGTGGCGCTTTGCGCCGCTGCCCGGGTCGGGTGAGGGGGGCGAGCCCGTGCTGGTGCGGACCGAGCCGCTGGCGGTGACGGTGCGATCGCTGCTGGACGCGGAGGACGCGTCGCTGGCGGAGGCGCGGGGCGTGGTGGACGCGCCGCCGGCGCCGCGGTGGCCGTGGGTGGCGGGCGGCGTGGGCGCTGCGGCGGCGCTGGGCGCGCTGGCGGCGGCGGGCGTTGCGGCGGTTCGTCGGCGCGCGCGGGAGGGCGCGGCGCCGCCGGCGGCGCACGAGGAGGCGCTGGCGGCGCTGCGGGCGCTGTCGTCGCTGTCGCTGGCCGAGCGAGGGGAGTTCGACGCGTACTTCACGGAGTTGTCGCGCATCCTTCGGCGGTACATCGAGCGCCGGTTCGATCTGCACGCGCCGACGCTGACGACGGACGAGTTCCTGCAGCGGGCGCGGGCCTCTTCGGCGATCCGCGCCGAGTTTGTGCGCGATCTGGAGCGGTTCCTGCGGCTGGCGGACATGGTGAAGTTCGCGCGCCACAGCCCGCCGATGGAGGAGGCGGGGCGGGCGCACGACACGGCGCGTGCGTTTGTGGAGGCGACGATCCCCGTGGAGGCGCCGCCGACGGCGCCGGGGGGGCCGGTCCGATGAGGCTGCACTCGCCGTGGGCGCTGGGGCTGCTGGTCTGTCTGGCGCTGGCCTTGTGGGGCTGGCGCCGGTGGCGCGCCGGCGCGTCGGCGGTGTTCTCGTCGGTGGAGCGGCTGCCGGCGCCGGCGTCGTGGCGCCAGCGCGCGGTCCCGATGCTGAAGGTTCTGCGCCTGGCGGCGATGGCGGCGCTGGTCGTGGCGATCGCGCGCCCGCAGACGGGCGTGGGGCGGACGCGGGTGTCCACGGAGGGCGTGGCGCTGATGATGGCGATCGATCGTTCGGGCAGCATGAACGAGCGGATGCCGTACGCGGGCGCGGAGATGTCGCGCCTCGAGGTGGTCAAGCGCGTGTTCAGCGATTTCGTGAAGGGCGACGGCGACGCGCTCCGGGGCCGGGGCGAGGACCTGGTGGGCATCGTGACGTTCGCGGCCCTGGCGGACACGGTGTGCCCGCTGGTGCGCGACCCGGACGCGCTGGTGGCGGTGGCGCAGCGGATCGAGTCGGCGCGGGGGAGCATGGACGGCACGGCGATCGGCGACGGGGTGGCGCTGGCGGCGGCGCGCCTGCAGCGCGCCGAGGCGGACCTGGCGGCGCGCGCGAAGCGGGCGTCGGCCAAGGGCAGGGAAGTGAGGCCGGACTTCACGATCCGCAGCAAGGCGATCATCCTGCTGACCGACGGCCTGCAGAACGTGGGGGAGATCTCGCCGGCGCAGGCGGCGGAGTTGGCGCGGCGCTGGGGCATCCGCGTGTACGCGATCGGCATCGGCGGGGGGCGCGTGCGGACGGCGTTCGGCGACATGGCGATCCCCGGCGGCGGCGCGGACATGCACACGCTGCGGACGCTGGCGGAGGCGACGGGCGGGCGCGCGTGGATGGTGACGGACGCGGACTCGCTGCGGCAGGTGTACGAGGAGATCGATCGTCTGGAGAAGACGAAGATCGAATCGCTGGAGTACACGGACTACAGCGAGAACTTCCCGCCGCTGGCGCGGATCGCGCTGGGGGCGCTGCTGCTGGAGGCCGCGCTGGGCGCGACGCTCCTGAGGAGGTCGCCGGCATGATGGGAGCGCTGCAGCGACCGGAGGAGTTGATCTGGCTTTGGGCGGCGCTGGCGGTGGCGGCGGGAGGCGCGCTGGGCGTGGCGCTGCGCCGGCGCGACCTGCTGCGGTTCGCGTCGGCGGCGATGCTGCGCGAGATCGCGGCGGGGTTCAGCGTGCGCCGATCGGCGCTGCGGGCGGGGCTGGTGGCGCTGGCGGCGGCGGCGGCGGCGGCGGCGCTGGCGCGCCCGGGGTTCAACCCGCGCGCCAAGGAGGTCCAGAGGGTGGGCCGGGACGTGGTCTTCGTGGTGGACGTGTCGCGCTCGATGCTCGCGACGGACCTCTACCCCAACCGCCTGGAGCGGGCGAAACTCGCCATCGGCGACGCGCTGGAGGCGATCCAGGGGGATCGCGTCGGGCTGGTGGCGTTCGCGGGCGCGGCGTCGGTGAAGAGCCCGCTGACGGTGGATTACGGTTTCTTCCGTCTGGCGCTGGACGAACTCGGAACGGACAGCGCGCCGCGCGGCGGCACGCTGATCGGGGACGCGATCCGGACGGCGCTGGACGAGGTGTTCGATCTGCGCGAGGACCGCAAGCGGGACATCGTGCTGATCACGGACGGGGAGGATCAGGACAGTTTCCCGCTCGAGGCCGCGAAGCGAGCGGGCGAGGCGGGGGTGCGGATCATCGCGATCGGGCTGGGGGACGAGGCGCGGGGGACGCCGATCCCGGTGGTGGACGCGCAGGGCCGGCCGACGACGCTGAAGCATCAGGGCCAGGAGGTTTTGTCGCGTCTGGATGGTCAGACGCTTCGGCGGATTGCGGAGGCGTCGGCGGGGGGCGTGTATCTGAACGTCGCGACGGGGAACATCAACCTGGACGAGGTCTACGCTTCGCTGATCCGGCGCGCCGAGAAGGGCGCCATCGACTCCGCGACCGCGACCGTGTACGACGAGGCGTTTCAGTGGCTGCTGGGGCTGGCCCTCCTGGCGCTCACGGCCGAGGCGTTGATCTCGCCTTTCCGACGGACAACCGCATGAAGCACGCAGCCGTCATTCTGGCCTCGATTGGTTTGCTCGCGGGCGCGGCGCACGGGGCGTCGAGCGCGCCGGCGCGGCGGGCGATCGCGGAGGGCAACGCGCTCGCGGGGCGCGGCGAGTGGCCCGCGGCGCGGGCGCAGTACTCGGCGGCGGTGGAGGCCGATCCGCTGTCGCCGGAGGCGTGGTACAACCGGGCGTGCGCCGAGCGGGAGGCGGGGGAGATCGACGCGGCCGCGGCGTCGTTCCGCGAGGCCGAGCGCCTGACGCGGGACGGCGCGCTGGCGGGCTCGTCGGCGTACAACCTGGGCGTTCTGGCGTTCGAGCGGGCGCGGGGGATGCTCGAGCAGAGCCCGGCGGAGTCGCTGGCGAGTCTGCGGGACAGCGCGGCGCAGTTCCGGCGCGCGCTGGAGCGGAACCCGGCCGACCGGGACGCGGCGCGGAACATCGAGGTCGTGAACCGGTCCATTCGAGCCATCGAGGAGATGCTCGAACAGATGGAGCAGCAGCGCCAGCAGCAGCAGGAACTGGCTGAGCAACTCGAGCAGATGGCCGACCAGCAGCGGCGCGAGGCGGAGGAGACCGAGAGCCGGCCCTCGCCCTCGGAGCAGATGCAGCAGCGGAAGGACCAGCAGGAACTCTCGGAGCAGACCGAGCAGGCGCGCGAGGCGGCGGAGCAGGCGGCGGAGCAGAACCCGCAGGACCAGCCCGCACAGGACGCGAAGAAGGCGTTGGAGGAGGCGCGTCAGGCGCAGGAGGAGGCGGAGCGCGCGATGGAGGAGGGCCGGCCTCAGGACGCGGCGCAGAAGCAGCGCGAGGCGGCGGACCGGCTCCGGGAGGCGGCGGAGCAGTTGAGCCGTTCGGCGCAGGAGCGCCGGGGCGAGGGCGAGGCGAAGGAGGGCGAGCAGGCCGAGCGGCAGGAGGCCGACGCGCCGCAGGACCAGCAGAACGCGAAGGAGGGCGAGGGCGAAGCGCAGGCGCCGGACCCGACGGAGCGGCTGGTGGAGTCGCTTCTGAATAAGGAGCAGCGCGAGCGGGAGCGCCGCCGGGCCGACCAGCGCGCCCGCCAGCCCGGGTTCGCCCCGGTGGAGCGCGACTGGTGAGCGGCGCGGCGCGATGGGCTCTGGCGTGGCTGCTGGCGCTGACGGCGTTCGCTTCGGGCGCGCGCGGGCAGGACGTGAGCGTGCGCGCGGAGATCGAGGCCGACCGGGTGTTCGTCGGCGAGTCGTTCCTGTACGCGATCGTCGTCACGGGCGACGGGACGGAGCCGGGCGTGGTCCGGTTCCCCGATGTGCCGGGCCTGACGGTGGAGGAGTTGCCGCCGGAGCGCAGTTCGAGTTATTCGATGCGGATCGTCAACGGCCGGCGCACGGAGACGGAGTCGCGGACGACGGTTCTGCGCTGGCGGCTGACGCCCACGCGGGCAGGGGACTTTGAGATCCCGGGCATCGGCGTCGAGGTGGCGGGGAAGATCTACGTGGCGGAGCGAGCGTTCGTGCAGGCGACGCCGCCGATGGAGACGGAGGACGTGCGCCTGCGGATCGAGACGTCGCGGACGAGCCCGTTCGTTGGGGAGCGTGTGCGGACGCGGTTCACGATGCTGATCGCGGGTCGTGAGGCGCGGGATCTGCGGTTCGCCGTGCCCGAGGGGGACGGAGCGTTGGAGTTCGTCCCGGCGCCGCAGGCCAACGTGAGCCAGATCGACCTTCGCGCCGGGCGCGCGGTGCAGGTGACGATCAACGGCCGTCCGACGGTGGGGCTTGTGGGGAGCGAGGTGGTGGAGGGCCGGGAGTTCACGACGCTGACGTTCGACGTGATCATGACGGCGCGCCGGGCGGGGGCGGGTTCGCTGGGTCCGGCGACGGTGGCGATGGACGTGGTGGTCGCGCGTCGGCGCACGAACGACCTGCTGCTGATGAGCCGGCCCGTGACGGAGCGGCTGGTGGTGCCGTCGAACGCCATCGCGCTGAGCGTTCGGGCGCTCCCGACGGAGGGCCGCCCGAGCGGGTTCAACGGGCTGGTGGGCGCGTACAAGGTGGATGTGGGCGCGACGCCGACGACGGTGAGCGTGGGCGACCCGATCACGCTGACGATCGCGGTGCGCGGGCCGGAGCCGATCGAGGATGCGCCGATGCCGGACCTCGAGGGCCACGAGGAACTGGCGAGCGGGTTCAAACTCGCCGCGGGCGGTTCGCCGCCACGGATCGAGGGCGGGGCGAAGACGATCGAGCGCGTGGTGCGGGCGAGGTCGGCGGACGTGGAGCGCGTGCCGCCGCTGGGGTTCTGGACGTTCGATCCGCAGCAGGAGGCGTACGTCCGCGCGGAGAGCAGGCCCGTGCCGGTGCGGGTGAGCCCGACGTCCCAGTTCACGCTGGCGGACGGGTTCGACGAGGAGCCGCCGGCGCCGCTGGAGTCGGCAAGCGCGGGGCTGGCCGCGAACCGGGTGGGCGCGCGCCTGCTGGCGTCGCAGGGCTTTGATCTGGGCGAGCAGATGCGCCGGCCTCTGGCGCTCGCGGCGTTCGGGGCGCCGGCGGCGCTGGGGATCGGCGCTTCGGCGCTGGCTGTGTTCCGCCGGCGTGCGCAGGCGGCGGGGCCGAAGAGCGCCGCGCGTGGTTCGCTGCGCCGGGCGCTGGCGGACCTGGCGGCGGTGACGGAGCCGGGGCACGTGAGCAGCGCGGAGGAGGTCAGCCGCATCGTTCGGAGGTATGTCGGCGAGCGGCTGCACCGTCCGACGGCGGGGCTGACGGCGTCGGACTGCGCGGGTCTGCTTCGGGGCGCGGGGGTTTCGGAGGCGGGCGCTGTGGAGGAGTTGCTGCACCGGTGCGACCTGGCGCGGTTCGGCGGGGACGCGGGCGAGGCGGCGCGCCTGCGGGGCGAGGCGCGGGCGCTGCTGGGGCGGGGGGGGGCGGCGGGCGCGGGGGGCGGGGGGGGGGGGGCGGGCAGGTGGGGGGGGTGGTCGGGTCGGTGCTGGGGGCGGGGTGGCGGGGGGGCGCCCGGGCGCGGGGGAGGGGCGCGACGGGCGGGGCGGGGG
>JACVCK010000076.1 GCA_016742055.1 Phycisphaerales bacterium | reverse complement strand
ACCAGTTCTGCAACGAGGCAAACTGGCGGGCGCACTACGGCCCGACGGGCCCGGAGATCTGGGGGCAACTCGGCGGGAAGGTGGACGCGATGGTGGTGGGCGTGGGCTCGGGGGGCACGCTGACGGGCTGCGGGCGGTTTCTGCGGGAGAAGAACCCGGACGTTCAGATCGTGCTGGCGGACCCGGTGGGGTCGGTGCTGGCGCCGCTGGTGAACGAGAAGAAGCAGGTTCCGCCCGGCACGTGGATGATCGAGGGGATGGGCGAGGACTTCGTGCCGGACGTGTGCGACCTGTCGCTGGTGAACGAGGCGATCCCGGTGACGGACGCGGAGTCGTTCTTCGGCGCGCGGGAGTTGCTGCGGGCGGAGGGCGTGCTGGCGGGCTCGAGCGCGGGTTGCCTGGTGCACGCGGCGCTGGTGTGGTGCCGGAGGCAGAGCAAGCCGGCGAACGTCGTGACGTTCATCTGCGACACGGGCGCGAAGTATCTGTCCAAGATGTTCAACGACTTCTGGATGATGGACCAGGGCTTCATGAAGCGGGAGCGTTTCGGCGACCTGCGCGACCTGGTGGCGCGTCGGCACTACAAGCACGAGGACTTCACGGTGTCTCCGGCGGACCCGGTGAAGCAGGCGTTCAAGGTGATGCAGCTGCACGACGTGTCGCAGTTGGCGGTGGTGGACGCCGTGGGGCCGAAGAAGCAGGACCGGGTGGTGGGCATCATCGACGAGAGCGACATCCTGCTGGCGCTGCTGCAGGACCGGGCGGCGTTCGATCGTCCGGTGGGCGAGTTCATGACCAGCCGTCTGGAGACGATCGGCCCGAACGCACCGGTGAGCGACCTCATGCCGATCTTCCGCGCGGACCGCGTGGCGATCGTGAGCGACGCGGACGGCGCGTACTACGGGCTGATCACGCGCGTGGACCTCATCAACTATCTCCGCACGCAGGCGCCCGCCTGAGGCCCGACGAACCCCATGGCACACGACACCAGCAAACTCCGCATCGGCACGCGCGTGGTCCACGACGGCCAGCGCCCGGACCCCACCACCGGCGCGGTGATGCCGCCGATCTACACGTCGAGCACGTACGCGCTGGAATCCCCGGGCGTGCACAAGGGCTTTGAGTACAGCCGCTCGCACAACCCCACGCGGTACGCGCTGGAGCGGATGGTCGCGCGGCTGGAGGGCTCGACGATCGCGGAGGACGACGACCCGTCGTGCGGGGGCTTCGCGTTCGCCAGCGGCATGGCGGCGATCGGCACGGCGCTGGAGTTGCTGGACGCGGGCGACCACGTGGTGGCGATGGACGATCTGTACGGGGGGACGAACCGGCTGTTCAGCCGCGTGCGGGAGCGGTCGCAGGGCCTGCGGGTGTCCTACGTGGACATGACGGACCTTGGGCGTCTGGAGGCGGCGCTGACGGAGAAGACGAAACTGGTGTGGGTGGAGACGCCGACCAACCCGACGCTGAAGTTGGCCGACCTGCGCGCGGTGGCGGACCTGACGCGGCGCAAGAGCCCGAAGGCGCTGTTGTGCTGCGACAATACGTTCGCCTCGCCGGTGAATCAGACGCCGCTGGCTCTGGGCTTCGACCTGGCGATGCACTCGACGACGAAGTACCTGGGCGGCCATTCGGACGTGGTGGGCGGGATGCTGGCGACGGGGGACCTCGAGTTGGCGCGGCGGCTGCGGTTCCTGCAGAACGCGATCGGCTCGGTGATGGGGCCGTTCGACGCGTACCTGACGCTGCGCGGGATCAAGACGCTGGCGCTGCGGATGGAGCGGCACAACGCGACGGGCCTGCGCGTGGCGCAGTGGCTGGAGAAGCACGGCGCGGTGGAGCGGGTGGTCTACCCATTCCTGCCGAGCCACCCGCAGCACGAACTGGCGCGGCGTCAGCAGGGCGGCGGGGGCGGGATGATCACGATCTACATGCGGGGCGGGCTGGACGCCTCGCGCCGGATGCTCGAGCGGGTGCGGATCTTCGCGCTGGCCGAGTCGCTGGGCGGGGTGGAGTCGCTCATCGAGCACCCGGCGATCATGACGCACGCGTCGGTGCCGGCGGACCAGCGCAAGACGCTGGGCATCTCGGACGCGCTGGTGCGCCTGAGCGTGGGCGTCGAGGACGCGGACGACCTGATCGCCGACCTCGAGCAGGCGATGGCCGGGCTGCGCTGAGGCCCCCGCCTAGGATCACGCCGGTGGACGCGCTCGCACGCATCATCGACGCCAACGCCAACCGCGCGCGCGAGGCGCTGCGCGTGATGGAGGACGCGGCCCGGTTCGGGCTGAACGACGCGGCGCTGTCGGAGGCGATCAAGCGCCTGCGCCACCAACTGCGGGAGGCGCTGGGGGCGCTGGCGCTCGACGATCTGGCGCTGGCGGCGTCGCGGGACACGCCGGGGGATGTGGGCACGGGGATTGCGACGGAGCAGGAAGGGCGGCGACGCGGGCTGGGGGACGTGGCCGGCGCCGCGGCGGCGCGGCTGACGGAGGCGCTGCGCTCGATCGAGGAGGCGGCGAAGGCGTGCTCGCTTGGGGGCGCCGGAGCGTTCGAGGCGATGCGGTACGAGGCGTACGAGGTGGAGAAGCGGCTGCGTCTGGGGCTGGGGGGCGGGCGTGCGGCGCCGTGGCGGCTGTGCGTGCTGGTCACCGAGTCGCTGTGCCGGCTCGCGTGGGAGCGCGTGGCGGAGGAGGCGATCGCGGGCGGGGCGGACTGTTTGCAGTTGCGCGAGAAGGCGATGGACGGGGCGGAACTGCTGCGTCGCGCGCGCCTTCTGGTGGAGATCGCGCGCGCGGCGCCGTCGCGGCCTGCGGTGATTGTGAACGACCGGCCCGACGTGGCGCTGCTCGCCGGGGCGGACGGGGTGCATGTGGGGCAGACGGACCTGCCGGTGGAGGCGGTGCGGGCGCTGGCGGGGCGGCGGCTGCTGGTGGGCGTGTCCACGCACGGCGTGGAGCAGGCGCGGAGCGCGATCGCGGCGGGGGCGGATTACTGCGGCGTGGGGCCGATGTTCCCGACGAGCACGAAGAACGCAGGGCCGGTCGTGGGCCCGGCGCTGCTGCGCGCGTACCTGTCGCTGCCCGGCGCGCCGGCGCACCTGGCCATCGGGGGGATCACCGCGGAGAACGCGGCGGCGTTGGCGGGGGAGGGCTGCCGCGGGGTGGCGGCGTCGTCGTTCGTGTGCGGTTCGACGGATCCGCGCGGCGCCGCGGCGCGGATTGTGGAGGCGCTGGGCGGCGCGGCGCTCAGGCCGAGAGTTTCAGCGGGCGCGGGTTGAAGATGCGGACGCAGTTCCGTCCGGAGCCCTTGGCGGCGTAGACGGCCTGATCGGCGGCCTGAACGAGTTGCTCGGCGCGGGCGAAGGCGTGGGCGGTCTGGGGTTCGTAGGCGGCGATGCCGATGCTGACGGTGACGCTGAGGGTTTGCACGTCCACGGCGCAGCCGGAGACGTCCACGGGTTCGGCGGCTTGGAGGGCGCGGAACTCTTCGGCGAGGCGACCGGCTTCGGTTCGTCCGAGGCCGTCGAGGATGACGGCGAACTCCTCGCCGCCGTAGCGGCAGACGATCCCGCCGCGGGGCTCGAAGTGCCGGCAGAGGCGGGAGGCGATCTCGACGAGGACGGCGTCGCCGACCTGGTGGCCGTGGGTGTCGTTGACGGGCTTGAACTTGTCGACGTCCATGAAGGCGATCGCCATGAGGGACTGGTCGGCGGCGGCGCGTTTGAAGGAGTCGGCGACGGCTTCGTTGAATCGTCGTCGGTTGGCGGCGCCGGTGAGGGAGTCGGTGACGGCGGCTCGGTGGAGTTGTTCGTTCTCGCGGGCGAGTTCCTCGGACTGGTGCTCCTGTTCGAGGGACATGCTCACGAGGCGCTCGGAGGCGGCGCTGAGGATCTCTTCGACGGGGGGCTTGCCGCCGATGCTGACCTTGAGGAGTTGGGCGACCTCGCGGGAGCCCTCGGTGATCTCGGTCAGGAGGGCTTCGGCCGAGTCGCGGGGGAAGTCGAACCATTGGTCGCAGTAGGTGTTGAAGCGGGCGAGGTTCTCGCCGGGGCGCACCTGGGAGAGCAGGTCCGCGGCGATGTTCGCGAGCCCCACGCAGCGGATGAGGCGCGTGTGCTGGACGGGCGCGGCGGTGGGCCGCTCGTGGTACTTGATCTGCGCGACGAGGGATTCGGGGAGTTTCCAGCGCTGGGCGAGCATGGCGCCGATGTCGGGGTGCTGGACCTCGAGCATGCGGATCTCGGTTTTGACCAGCGCGCGGTGGTCGCCTTTGGCGGCGGCCAGGACGCGGAGGTATTCCTGGTCGAGGGCCTGGAAGAGGGCGATGACGCCGATGTCCTGCAGGAGGCCGCCGAGGAAGACCTCTTCGGGGTCCGCGGCGCGGGTGGCCTTGGCGATGGCGCGGGCGCCGACGGCGGTGAAGACGCCTCGTCGCCAGTAATCCTCGTAATCGAAGCCCTCGGAGGCGCCGTCCTTGATGACCTTGACGAGGCTGAAGCCCAGGGCGAGTGTCTTCACGGCGTTGAGGCCGAGGGCGACCATCGCCTGGTTGATGGTGGCGCACTTCTTCGGCAGACCGTAGAAGGAGGAGTTGACGGTCCGGAGGATCTTGGCCGCGAGGCCCTGATCGTTCTGGATGGTGTCGGCGATCTCTCGGAACGAGACGTCGCGTCGTTCGGTGAGTTCGATGACGCGCATGGCGACGGCGGGGAGCGTGGGGAGCCGCGGCGCCGACAGGACACGCTCAAGCGTCTTTGGGTTCATCTGGCGCAGACCTCTCCCTGACACACGGCAACCGCCCCCCGGAACCCTCACGCGGGCGTTCTGGACAAACCGCTCGCATTCATCGACCGAACGGCGTTCGCACTTCACCCCTTCTTGGGGGTCGAAGAGGGGGGTATGACCCCTAGAAAGGCCGCTTGGGAGCGTGGTTCGGCTCCCGCGACGGCGGCGATCCAGGCGGCGAGCATGCGGCAGGCGCGCTCGTCGGCGGCGGGATCCTGAGGGGGCTGAGGGGGGCTGCCGAGGGCGAGTTGGCGGAGGCGGAGGACGGTTTCGGCGCGGACACGCCAGACGCCGGGCTGTCCGGAGCCGGGGTCTTCGGTGAGGCCTCCGGCGGAAGGATCGAAGGCGTAGGTGCGGGCGGGGGCGAGGGGTCCGCCGGAGCGGGCGTCGCGGTCTAGGGAGGGCGCATACCCGGCCTCCGCGAGGGCGGCCCACTGGAGTTGCAGGGCGGTCGCGGCGACGGGCGCTGGATCGTCGAGCGCGCGGAGCGCGAGGACGAGGGCCTCGTAGATGCGCGGGTGGGGATCGTGGTCGGTGATGAGTTGGGAGACGACGTCGGCCATGTAGAGGCCGGCGTAGTGCGCGGCGAGGGATCGGCGCGGGGCCCAGAAGACTTCCTGGAGGTCCCACTCGGTGAGGGTGGCGAGTTCGGCGGCGGGTTTGATGATGGCGACGATCTGGCCGCGGGTGAGGGCGTCGAGGCCGCCGGAGAACGGCGAGTTTGGGCGGCGAGAACCTTTGGCGAGGAGGCGGAGGAGCCCGTGTTCGCGGGTGAGGGTCCAGGCGGTCTGGGAGGTTTCGGAGAACTCCCAGTGGCGCAGGATGACGGCCTCGTCCTTGATGGTGGGCACGATCTTCATGCTATCCGCGCGGGGGCGGGGGCTTGAACGGCGGGGCCGGGGCGCGTTTCGTTGTGCATGGGTTCGTTCCCGAAGACGCAGGTCCGGCCGGTGCAACTGCGCTCGCTGCTGCGGGAGGCGCGGGAGCACGGGGAGGCGCTGATCGGCTGGGGCGCGGCGGAGACGTTTCCTGACGCGGCGACGGCGACGTTTCAGGCGGCGCTGTCGATGACGCCGATTGTCGGCGCCGCGCTGGGCGCGTTGGTGTTCCGATCGCGTCGCTGCGTGCTGGCGCTGACGGACCAGCGATTGTTGGTGGTGGGCGCGGAGCGAGGCGGGCGGGGGCGGCTGTCGCGGATGTCTCCGGACGCGTGGGTAGGGTCGCTGGAGGTTCGCCGGATCGACGCGCGTCGGTTCGCGATCCGTGCGGAGGGCGAGGGGGGGCCTTTCGAGGTTCGGCTTCGCGTGCTGCGTGCGCAGGGGCGAGGGGTTCGACGGCTGATGGAGGCGCTGGAGGCGCTGGCGGAGCCCGGCGACTGAGGGGGCTTGATCGATCGCTTACAATGGTCGTCCCGGCGGGGGGCGTGCGCGGCCCGGTGGGGCGGCGCCCGTCGGGTCGGCGCGTCCGATGCGTGGGCGTGCGGCCTTCATCCGTCGGGCCCTGAGGCGATGGCCTTGGGGATGGACATCGGAGCGACACCAGGGCCGCGCGTCGGCAAAGGAGTTCGTGCAGCATGGCCGCCTACAGCACCAGCGACATCCGCAACATTGCGATCGTGGGTCACGCGAACGCGGGCAAGACGACGCTCGTGGAGCGGCTCCTGCACGAGACGAAGACCAAGGCGCGATTGGGGACGGTGGAGGACGGCCAGACGACGACGGACTACGAGGCGGAGGAGAAGCACCATCGGCACTCGCTCAAGTCGGCGCTGACGCACTTTGGGCACGAGGGCCGGCACATGAACGTGGTGGACACGCCGGGGTACCCGGACTTTTTCGGGCTGGCGGCGAGCGTGTTCCCGGCGGTCGAGTGCGTGGCGGTGGTGATCGACGCTTCGACGGGGGTGCAGATGAACACGCGTCGGCTGATGCGTCTGGCGGCGGAGCGGAACCTGCCGCGGATGCTGATCATCAACAAGATCGACCACGCGAACATCGATCTGCCGGGACTTCT
Organism: Phycisphaerales bacterium; assembly: GCA_016742055.1. Taxonomy (GTDB): domain Bacteria; phylum Planctomycetota; class Phycisphaerae; order Phycisphaerales; family UBA1924; genus JACVCK01. Next base: position 4,388 of record JACVCK010000076.1, on the reverse strand, counting down.
GGAGCACGTGCGCGCGACGTTTGGGACCGAGTGCGTGCCGGTGAACCTGCCCAAGCCGGACCTGTCGGACGTGGTGGACCTGCTGGAGGTGGGCGAGGGGGAGACGGCGTTTTCGTCGTTCAAGGAGGCGAAAACGGCGCTGATGGACCAGATCGTGGAGGTGGATGAGAACCTGATGACGGAGTACCTCGAGAACCCCGCGTCGGTTTCGAAGGACCGTCTGCACGATGCGATCGAGGAGGCGCTGCGGGAGGGGCACCTGATCCCGGTGGTGTTCTGTTCGGCGCGGACGGGCGCGGGGGTGCAGGACCTTCTGCACATCTTCGCGAACGTGTGTCCGAGCCCGCTGGAGGGCAATCCCCGTCCGTTCTACACGACGGGCGCGGACGGGACGAAGCAGCGCTGGAAGGCGGCGCCGGACCCGACGAAGCACACGGTGGCGCACGTGTTCAAGGTGACGGTGGACCCGTTCGTCGGGAAGTTGTCGGTGTTCCGGGTGCACCAGGGGGTGGTGAAGGCGGGTTCCTCGCTGTTCGTGGACGATCAGAAGAAGCCGGTGCGGATCGCGCACATCTTCAAGTTGCAGGGCAAGGACCACACGGAGGTGTCGGAGTTGACGGCGGGGGACATCGGCGCGGTGGCCAAGATCGAGGAGACGCACCTGGGCGCGGTGCTGCACGATTCGCCGGAGGAGTCGGGCCTGCGGATGGAGCCGATCCCGCTGCCGCGCCCGATGGCGGGGCTGGCGCTGGAGGTCAAGAGCCGCAACGACGAGGCGAAGATCGGCACGGCGCTGCACAAACTGGTGGAGGAGGACCCGACGTTCGTGACGGAGCGGAACGCGACGACGCACGAGTTGGTGGCGCGCGGGCTGGGGGAACTGCACCTGCGGATCATGCTGGAGAAACTGAAGAACCGCTTCGGGATCGAGGTGAACACGCACATCCCGAAGGTGGCGTACAAGGAGACGATCCGCGCGAAGGCGGACGGCCATCACCGGCACAAGAAGCAGACGGGCGGCGCGGGGCAGTTCGGCGAGGTGTTCCTGCGGGTGGAGCCGCTGACCGAGCCGGGCGCGAACGGGCAGGCGTTCGACTTCGTGGACGACACGTTCGGCGGGTCGGTGCCCAAGCAGTTCCTGCCGGCGATCGAGAAGGGCGTGCGTCAGGCGCTGGAGACGGGCGCGTTCGCCGGGTTCCCGCTGACGGGGGTGCGGGTGTCGGTGTACGACGGGAAGTACCACCCGGTGGACTCGAAGGAAGTGGCGTTCATCACGGCGGGGCGGAAGGCGTTCATCGACGCGGTGCAGAAGGCCAAGCCCTCGCTGCTGGAGCCGTACGTGGACGTGGAGATCACCTCGCCCAGCAAGCACATGGGCGACTTGACGAGCGACCTGATCGCCAAGCGCGGGCGGATCCAGACCACGGACATGGCGCCGGGCGACATGTGCGTGATCCGCGCGACGGCGCCGCTGTCGGAGATGATGAACTACTCCGGCCAACTCAAGAGCATGACGGCGGGGCTGGGCTCGTTCGTGATGGACTACAGCCACGACGAGGTCGCGCCGGCGGACGTGCAGGCGGCGGTCGTGGCGGCCTACAAGCCGCACCCGGAAGAGGACTGATCCGCCGGCCGCTTCGCTCTGCGCGTGACGACAGCCCGCGGGCGCGAGGCCCACGGGCCGCCGCCCCCATGGGTTCGGGGCGGCCCGGCGGCGCCGCTGGGGCGCGCCGGGGCTTGCGGGCTCGTTCAGCCGCAGGCGCTGTTGAAGGCGCTCAGGAGCGTGTTGAGGTCGGGGAATCCGACGGACTGGTCGAGGTTGAAGTCGGCGCGCCAGTCGAATCCGGGCTCGCCGAGGGAGCGGTTGTAGGAGGACAGGAGGAGGTTGAGGTCGGCGAAGTCCACGTCGCCGTCGCCGTCCACATCGCCGGCGCACGGCGCTGGCGCGAACTCGTAGGCGCCGATGTCGGCGCGGGCGTCGCCGTCGCGATCGCCGTCGATGGGCCGGGCGCGCCGGCGCTGATCGATGGTCTGGAAGCCGGCGGTGGCGCCCGCGTCGAGCGCGGCGCTGTAGGGCAGCATCGCCAGGACGGGCAGCGCCGAGCCCGGCTCAGGCGCGAGGGGGAGCAGGTGGGCGTTCGCGTTGATCTGCACGCCGGTCATGTCGCCGAGGACCACCAGCCCCGCGTCGGAGCCGAAGAGGTTGAAGCCGTCGGACTGCACGTCGCCGAGCACATCGGGGCCGGCGGGGGAGAGGTTCTGCGCGACGATGGTGTTGCGGATGACGGGGGGCAGTTCGGGCAGCGAGCGCCGGATGCCGCCGCCGCCCGTCGCTCCGGCGGAGTTGAACGCGATGGTGCAGGAGTCGATCGTGACGGCGGAGCGTTGGATGAGCATGCCGCCGCCGGTCTGCGCGGAATTGTTGGCGATGGTGGAGTTGATGATGAGGCCTTCGCCGCCGGGCAGGCCGCCGCCCGCGCCGAAGTTGACGCCGCCGCCGGCGCCGGCGGCGGAGTTGTTGTGGACCGTGCTGCGGGTCATGGTCAGGCGAGGCGAGGAGCCCTGATCGACCTGCCAGATTCCGCCGAAGTCCGCGGTCGCGGCGTTGTCGGCGATGATCGAGTCGCCGATGTACATCCGTCCGCGGTTGGCGACGCCGGCGCCGAAGGAGGTGGAGCACTGGCGCACAGCGACGCTCATGAGCGCGGCCCGGGCGTCGGCGTGTCGGACGGAGACGCCGGCGCCGCTGATGGCGGGCTCCTGGCCGTTGCGGACGGTGAGGTTGCGGAGGGCGAGGCGGCCCTGGAGGTTGACGTCGAAGACGCGCGTGGCGGAGGCGCCGTCGATGAACGTCTGGTCCATGCCCTGGCCGACGATGCGGATCCAGCCGGAGGTGATGTCGAGGTCGGGTCCGTCGCCGTCGTCGTGATTGAGGAAGAACACCCCGGAGGGGACGCGGATGATCGCGCCGCCGCAGGGGCCCAGGGCCTGGGCTTCTTCGATCGCGGAACGGAGCGAGGTGTTGCCGGGGAATCCGGGCACGCCGTCGCCTGGGTTGGGATCGGGGAAGTCGGCGGAGGTGTTGACGTCGAAGACTCTCGCGCGGCAGCGGACGACGCTGACGCCTCGGTGGCGTGAGAAGTTCACGCCGTCGGCGACGGCGAAGGCGGTCTGCCCTCCGATGATGGGATGGATGCGGATGAGCGCGCCGCCGCCGGCGGCGAAGTCGGCGACGATGAGATTCCCGTTGAGGTCCATGGCCATGTCGCGTGGGTCCGTGAGCGGCGCGCCCTCGCTGAGGACGTCCATGGAGCCGTCGGCGTACACGCGTCGGACGCGCGGCATGGGGCTTCCTGCGGCCACGCCGGGCGCGAGTTCGAGGACGAACGCGACGACCTGCCCGCCCGTCGGTGCGGGGATGAGCGCCCGAACGCCGCTGAGCGCTTCGCCGGGCGCGAGGAGGGAGAGGTGCGGGCCGCCTGCGAGGTCCACGAGGAGCAGGTCGGCTCCCGCGGCGACCATGACGGGCGAGGTGAACCAGGCGCCGGGCCCGGCGAGCCGGTTGGCCATCCCTCGGGGGAGGGCGGCAACGGCGTGGACCGTGCCGGGCATGGAGAACGTCTGCGTCGGCGCCGCGAGGTTGGCGCGGTTGAACACGCGGAGTTGGGAGCCGGTGAAGGCGATCAGCGGGTCTTCGAAGGCGATGAGTGGGTCTTCGAACGCGATGAGCGGATCTTCAAACGCGATGAGCGGGTCTTCGAATGCGACGAGTGGATCTTCGAACGCGATGAGCGGGTCTTCGAACGCGGCGAGCGGGTCGCGGAAGTTGGAGACGTCGGCGAAGGCGGCGCCGGCGCCGATGAGGGGCCCGAACTCGGCGGCGAAGCCGGAGAAGAGCGTCATCTCTCGGACGCCGTCGGAGGTGGCGATGTGGGTTCGGGCGACGCTGGTCTGATTGTCGAGGAGCGTGACGGGGGGGAGGCCGACGGCGCCGGTGGTGATGGTCCCGGCGATGGTTGTGACGGAGTTGGTCTGAGCGCTCCAGAGGTAGAGGCGCGGGCCTCCGGTTGTGCTGCCGACGAAGATGATGTCGCCGGGTTGGAACCGCAGCTTGGTCGATTCAACGTCCGACGGTTCGCCCCAGCGCCGTATACGCAGGCTATCTGGATCAAGGTGTTCCAGCCCGACATAGCGTTCCACCCCGGCCTCTGCGGGGTTGTCGACGCGGTCGTTGATCTGCGCAGCGATCTGGTCAAACCGCACGCGCGTCCACTCTGCCCTGGATATCGGCCGCTCAAGCATCGACATCCTCCGCAGTCGTCAGACCATCGAGCATGTCCACCAGCGCGTCCATGCCCGACCAAAAATCGCGCCCTTCCTCATCGAAT
>JACVCK010000075.1 GCA_016742055.1 Phycisphaerales bacterium | reverse complement strand
CCCCCCCCACCCCACCCCCGTTGGCCTGGGAGCGAGCCCCATGGCCGAAGCCGAGCAGCGTCAGGTTCAGATCCGCATCGACGAAACGCGGATGAACACCACCTACGCCAACACCATCCGCACCACCAGCACGCTCGACGAGGTCATCCTCGACTTCGGCCTGAACCTGCCCGTCCAGGCCCAGGGCAACCAGCCCACCATGGTCTTCGCCGTCGGTTCGCGCGTCGTGCTGAACTGGTCCGGCGCCAAGCGTCTCGCGCAATCGCTCAACCAACTCGTGGCCTCTTACGAGAAGTCCCGCGGGGAGATCAACCTCAACCCGCAGGGCTGATCGGTCCTGTCGGTTCGATCGAACATCACGCCCCGTCGTCCTCCAAGGGGCGCCGGGGCGTTGTCGTGCGCGGGACGGTCACAGGATCCGCGTCGCGCGCGGATAACTGCCCAGCGCCGTCAGTTCCGCGCAGTGGCGCGACGCCTCATCCAGCGCCGCGATCATCGCCGGATCGGAGCGGTGGCCCTGCGCGTCGATGAAGAACGTGTACGTCCAGTTCGTCCGCCCGCTGGGGCGCTTGTCGATGTGCGTCAGGTTGATGCCCGCACGCTGGAAAACGCCCAGGACCTCCACCAGCGCGCCGGGCTTGTCCGCCGTCTGGAACATGATGGACGTCTTGTCGTCCCCGCTGGGCTCGGCCCGCTCCCGCGAGATCACGAAGAACCGCGTGATGTTGTTGGGGTTGTCCTCGATCTTTTCGTACACCGCGTCGAGCCCGTGGAGTTTGCCGGCGAGCGAGCTGGCGATCGCCGCGGCGCCGCACAATGGATCCCGCTCGATCTCCTCCCGAGCCGTGATCACCGCCTGGCTCGTGCTCGCCGCCGGGATCAGGGCCGCGTCCGGATACTACGTCGCCAGCCATCGCCGGCACTGCTCGAACACCTCCGGCTTGGAGTGGATCCGCCGCACCGCGCGCGGCGCGCACCCGGCGAGCAGGTTGTGATGCACGTTCAGCAGCGCCTCGGCGTAGATGGTCACTTCACTGTGCGCAGCGCGGAAGGCGTCGAGCGTCTCGACGATGCCGCCGCCCGTGGAGTTCTCGATCGGCGCCAGCCCGTAGTCCACGTGCCCCCGGCGCACCTCCGTGAACACGCCCTCGATCGTGTGCAGGTCCTGGAACTCCACGGACGAGCCGAAGTGCGCCGTCGCCGCCTGGTGGCTGAACGAACCCGCGGGCCCGAGGTAGCCGATCCGCAGCGGGCGCTCGAGCGCGAACGAGCCGCTCATGAGTTCACGGAAGACCGCCTCGATCGTCCGAGCCGGCAGGGGGCCCTTGGAAGCCCCCAGCGCCCGCTTGAGCACCGCCGACTCCCGGTGCGGCGCGTAGATCGGCACGCCCTTGTCTCGCTTGTAGCGCCCCACCTCCACCACCACCTGCGCCCGCTCGTTCAGCAACGCAACCAAGCGCCGGTCGATCTCGTCGATCCGCTGGCGCAGCGCCTCCAGGTCCGCCGGGGCGGGCGGTTGGCCGGATGGACTCGATGGCTCGTCGGGGCTCACAGGCCCAGATGATCGGCCCGACGAGCCCCGCGGGCCAGCCCTGCGGCCCAGGGATGGTCCCGATCGATGATTTTTCCGGTCCCTCGCCGCAATCCGGGCCCGAAAACGCCGATCTATAGTCCGACGGGAGATCCGTGCATGGCCGCCTGGGACCAGATCATTCTCGCCAGCGGCGACGCCGAGTTCCTCGGAACATCGGTGGAGGCCATGGTCGCGGGAATCGACCGCGCCATCACCTTCCTCCGCGAGAGCCCCTGGACCCCCACAGCCGCCGCCGGCCTGGCCTTGGGCGTCGGCCTCGTGCTCTGGTTCGCCGGGGCGCGCATCGCCCGCCCGGCGATGGTCGCGGCGTGCGCCATCGTCGGCGCCGTGGCCGTCGGCTCCGTCGCCGAAACCTGGAACGCGGAGCCGCTCTGGCTCTGGATGATCGCCGGCGTGGTCGTCGGGGCCGTCGCGGGGCTCATCATCTTCCGGCTCGCGGTCGCGGGCGTCATTGCGCTGGCGCTCGGCCTCGCCGCGCCAGCGGGCGCCGCGATCGTGCAGAACATCGACCTGGTCCCCGACCGCCCTCCCTCCCTGCACACCGGCGAGGCCCTGTTCCTCGACGGCGTGGCGCGGGACGGCGAGCACGCGGGCGCCATCGCCTCCGGGAACGCCGAAGCGATGACCGACGCTGTCGTCGCTCGCGCCCGGGCGTTCGCGTCCGCCGTCGCGGACGAGGCCTCCGCGGCGTGGTCGGCCCTTTCGGACCGCGACCGGCTCGTCCTGGCCGGCTCGGCGATCGGCGGCGCGCTGCTCGGGCTCGGAATCGGGCTCTTCTGGCCCGGCGCCTCGGCCGCGGCCGTCACCAGCGCCCTCGGCGCCGCGATCTGGCTTCCCGCCGCGTACGCGCTGATCCGGCGCTCAACGCACGTCCCGGAGTGGCTGCCCCACGGCGGGATGTCGCCGCTGGGCCTCTGGATCGGCGTCACACTGGCGGGCACGATGATCCAGACCGCGCTCATGACCCGCCGACGCGCCCGGGCGAAGGTCGTGCACGTCGTACAGCGTCAGGATCAGCCCGCCGCGGCCTGAGGCGTCAGACTTGAATCAGCGCCCGGCTTCGGGCGAGGCCGCCTGCGTGCCGCCGGGGCGTTCGCCGATCGCGGCGCTCTGACCCGTGGAGACCGCGCGGCTGCTGGCCCGCTGCAGGGGGCCGAAAAGCAGCGGGAGCACGAGCACCGCCGCCCCCGACACCACGCACGCGAGCACACGCCCGCGCATCGGGGTCAGGCGCCCGCCATCGCGCCGCGCATCGGGCGTTTCGAACATCGCCGAAGAGATGATCCTGAGGTAGTAGAACGCCGCGATCGCGGAGTTCAGGCCAAGCACGACGACGAGCACGATCTCCCCGGCCGCGATGCCGCTGGAGAACAGGAGCAGTTTCGCGAAGAAGCCCAGCAGCACGGGCATGCCCAGGAGCGACAGGACGCTGAGGACCATCGCCCAACCCACGAGCGGCCGAGTCGCGCAAAGTCCCTTGAGGTCGTCGAGCGTCTCGAGGTCGTTGGGATCGTCGGGGTTCTGGCCTCGCTCGATGCAGGTCAGCGCCGCGAACGCGCCGACGTTCATCACGCCGTAGCACAGCAGGTAGAACAGGATGGCGGCCAGGCCGTTCTGGAACACGCCGCCGTCTCCGGGACCTGCGATCAGGCCCACGAGCATGTACCCGGAGTGTGCGACGGAGGAGTAGGCGAGGATGCGTTTGACGCTGGTCTGCAGCGTGGCGAGGACGTTGCCGACCGTCATCGTCAAGGCCGCGATCACCCACAGCGTGACGCGGACCGGCTCGGGTAGGCCGCCGTCGTGCCAGCCGACCGTGGAGACGATGAGCATGAGCGCCAGGAAGCCGGCGGTCTTGGGTGCGAACGCCAGGTAGGCGGACACGGGCGTGGCGGCGCCCTCGTACACGTCGGCCGTGTAGAAGTGCATCGGCACGGCGGCGATCTTGAAGCACACGCCCAGGATCGACAGGATCAGCCCCGCGTAGGCCAGCGGTCCGATGCCCGAGGCGGCGAAGGTCGTGGCGATGCCCGAGAGCGACGTCGTCCCCGCGGCGCCATAGAGCAGCGCGAAGCCGTACAGGAACGTCGCCGCGCCCATCGCGCCCAGGAAGAAGTACTTGACCGCCGCTTCCTGCGCCCGCAGCCGGGACGAGGAGATGGCGACCATGATGTACGTAGGGAGACTGACCAGTTCGAGCGCGAGGAAGAGCCAGATGAGGTCGTCGGCGCCCGCGCAGAGCATGACGCCCATCAGACTGAAGAGGAAGAATGCGTAGAACTCGCCGCGTGTGGCGCGGATGGGGTCGAATGTCTCGCCGCGCAGGAGGCGCGCCTCGTACCCGCGGTCCACCGCGCCGGCCATCACCAGCAGCAGCAGGAAGCCCACGCCGGCGATCATCGCCTTGGCGTAGGCGAGCATCCCCGGCAGCAGGCCGAAGCCCTCAGGCGAGCGGAGCGCCAGGCCCAGCGCCGTGAGCGTGCCCGCGGCGGTGATCCACGCGCTGGCGCGCCGGGCGCCGACCGAGCGGCTCAGCCCGACGATCATCACCACGCAGGTCGTGATGAACAGGGCGATCTCAGGGTGCAGGATGGCGAGTTTCTCGGTCATCGGCCCGCGCCCTCCGCTTCAACGCCCGCGAGCGCCTCGGCCGGCGCGACGACGGATCGGACCGCCTCCACCGCCGCGAGGTTCGCCGCGACCGGCGCCTCCAGCGGACGCAGGGCGATCACGGGGTAGAGGCCGAGGACCAGGCACAGCGCCGCGAGCGGCGTGAGGACGGCGATCTCCCGCTTGGAAAGGTCCACTGGCAGCGCCCCGTGGGCCCCGGCATCTTTCGCGTGACCGTGTCCATGCCCGTGAGCGCCGCCGTGACCGTGCGGCTCCTTGAGCGGGCCGAAGACCACCTTGCCGACCATGTACAGCAGGTAGATGGCCGACACGATCATGCCCGTCGCGGCGACGCCGCCGAACCACGGGCCGAGCGGGCCGCTCGTGCCGCCCACGCCCCACGTGGCGCCGGACTGGAACGCGCCCATGAGGCACATGATCTCCCCGATGAAGCCGTTGAGCCCCGGCAGTCCGACGGACGAGAGCGTGAAGAACACCATGAAGAACGCCCAGACGGGCATGCGGGCCGCGAGGCCGCCGAGTTCCTGCATCGAGCGCGTGTGGTAGCGCTCGTAGATCATGCCGATGCAGAAAAAGAGCGCGCCGGTGGAGAGCCCGTGGTTGATCATGTAGAGGACGGAGCCGGCGGAGCCCACGGCGTTGAGGGCGAAGAGCCCCAGCACGCAGAAGCCCAAGTGGCTGACGGAGGAGTACGCGACGAGTTTCTTGACGTCGCGCTGCACCCAGCAGATCAGCCCGGCGTAGAGGATGCCGATGACGCAGATGACGCCGATGAGCGGCGCCCAGGCGACGACCGCCTCGGGCACGAAGGGCAGGACGAATCGGTACAGGCCGTAGGTGCCGAGTTTGAGCAGCACGCCGGCGAGCACGACCGATCCCGCGGTGGGCGCCTCGGTGTGGGCCAGGGGCAGCCACGTGTGGACGGGGAACAGCGGGGTCTTCACCGCGAAGCCGGCCATCATCGCCAGCAGGACCCACGCCTGCTCGGATCCGGACATCGACCGGCTGGCGCGCATCAGCGTGTCGATCGCGAAGGTCCAGGCGCCCGCCCCGGCGCCGTCCGGCGCCAGGCGCGTGGCGTTGAACCACACGATGTACACCAGGCCCGCCAGGGTCATCATCGAGCCGGTGAAGGTGTACAGGAAGAACTTCACCGACGCCGCCCGCCGGTTGCTGCTGCCGAACAGCGCGATCAGCACGAACATCGGGATCAGCGTGAACTCGAAGCAGAAGTAGAACGTGATGATGTCCCGCGCCATGAAGACGCCCGCCATCGGCGCCTGCAGCGCGATCAGCCACGCGAAGAACGTCCGCGGACGATCGCTCACCGCCGTGAACGACCCGAACACGCACAGCGGCGCCAGCAGGCCCGTCAGAAGGATCAGCATCGTCGAGACGCCGTCCACCGCCAGCCCCACCGTCACCCCGCCCTCGCCCGCGCTCAGCGCGAACCAAGACGCCATCTGGAACTCCGCCGAACGCGACCAGTCGAACATCGCCCCGAGGATCAGCGTCGCGCCGAAGAACGCCAGAGAGCCAGCGCCCGCGATCCGGCGCGCCTGGTCCGCCGGCGCCGCGGCCACCGCCAGCGCCGCAACAACCGGGATCAGCAGCGTCGCCAGAAGCATCAGGACACCGCCCAGACAACAAGGAGGATGAACACGATGCCGCCGGCCATGCCCGCGGCGTACGAGTGCAGCAGGCCGTTCTGACTCGGCCTCAGGCCGGCGCCCAGGCCGCGGGGCGTCAGGCCCGCGAGGTTCACCAGCCCGTCAACGATCAGTTTGTCGATCACGTGGAACACATTGGAGAGCGCCCAGAGCGGCTTGACGATCACGAAGTCGTACAACTCATCGACGAACCACTTCTGCTGCGCCCAGCGCGGGATCGGGCCCAAAGCGCCCAGCAGCCGGTCCGCCGGAGCCACCGCCGCGCCGGTGCGCCCGCGGTAGTGCAGCAGCCAAGCGACGAAGATGCCGACCATGCCGATGACCGCCGAGACGTAGTACATCGCCTTGTGCGGGTCCAGCCCGAGGAACGAGCCGTGAGAGGCGTGCGCCGCTTCGTCGCCGTGGTGGGCGTCCAGTCCGCCGAAGTGCGCCGTCGAGTGGTGCACCATCGCGCCGACCCAGCCGTGGTCGGGCTTGTGGATGAAGTAGGTCAGCGCCGCGAGCACGCTCGCCACGGCGAGGATCGCCAGGACCGCGTTGATCGCCAGGCCGGGCGCGTGCGGGTGGAAGTCGTGGCCGTGCGGATGGGCGCCGCCGGGCTCGTCCTTCTGCGCCTGATCGCGCGCGTCCGCCAGATCGTGCTCGCCGTGCCCGGGCGGATGGCCCGGACCGTGGTCGTGGCGGTGCGGGGCGTGCCCGTGCTCCTCGCCCGGCTCGTACATCTGCGGCCCGACGAACACGCGGAAGAACACGCGGAAGGTGTAGTACGCCGTCAGCCCCGCCGTCAGCAGGAGGATCCAGCCCACCATCGACGCCCCGCCGATCACGCTCCCGGGCGTGACGAACGTCTCGGCGAGGATCATGTCCTTGGAAAAGTAGCCGGCCGTGAACGGGAAGCCCGCCAGGTTCAGGCATCCCACGAGCATCGCGACGCCCACGACGCCCCAGCCCTTCATGAACGCCACGCCGGAGAGTTTGCGAAGGTCCAACTGACCGGCGAAGCCGTGCATCACGGCGCCGCAGCAGAGGAACAGCGTGGCCTTGAAGAACGCGTGCGTGAACACGTGGAACGCCGCGCCGGTGGTCGTCAGCACGCCCAGCCCCGCGAACATGTAGCCCAACTGCGAGACGGTCGAGTAGGCCATGATGCGCTTGATGTCGAACTGGGCCATGCCGATGGTCGCGGCGAGCAGCGCCGTGAGCGCGCCCGTCCATGCGACGATCGTCAGCGCCGTATGGGCGTCGTCGAGGAGGAAGATCGGGTACATCCGCGCGATCAGGTACACGCCGGCGGTCACCATGGTCGCCGCGTGGATCAGCGCCGAGACGGGCGTCGGGCCCTCCATGGCGTCGGGGAGCCACACGTACAGAGGCAACTGCGCCGACTTACCGAACGCGCCGATCATGAAGAAAATGGGGATCCAGGTCGCCTGCCACGAACCGTGCAGCGCGTGGCCCGAGCCGTCCACGCCCGCGCCGACCATCTCGAACAGCGGGGCGTACTCGATCGTCCCGAACGTCACGAAGGTCGTGAACACGCCCAGCACCAGGCCCAGGTCGCCGATGCGGTTGACGATGAACGCCTTCTTGGCCGCCGCCACCGCCGAGGGCTTCTTGTAGAAGTAGCCGATCAGCAGGTAGGAGCACAGGCCCACGCCCTCCCAGCCCAGGAAGAGCATGAGGAGGTTGTCGCCCATCACCAGGCACGACATCGCGAAGACGAACAGCGCGAAGTACGCGAAGAAGCGGTTGTAGCCCTGTCCCACGTCGTGCGACATGTACTCGCTGGCGTACAGCGCGATCAGCGTCGCCAGCCCCGTCACGAACAGCATCCAGAGCAGCGTCAGCGAGTCCAGGTACAGCGAGAAGTTCGCGATCAGCGCCTGGCCCGGACCGTCGCCCCAGGCGAACTGGATCCAGTCCCACCCGTGCGCCACGCTCGCCCCGGCCATCGGGCCCGGGCCGCCGCCCTGCAGCCAGACCGCTGCCGTCGCCAGGAAGGAGGCGCCCAGCATCGCCACCACGATGAACGCCGGCGCCTTGCTCTTGACCCGCAGCATCGCGCACACGCCGCACAGCGCCGAGGCCAGCAAGGGCAGCAGCGGGATCAGGATCGCCCACGGGGGGCCCGAGCCCACCTGCGCCCCGGGCGCGTGGGCGCCCGCCGGCTCGGCGGCGAGGAAGGTCGGCAGGATGGTCGCGATCGCGTCCATGGCAGGGGTTCGGTCCTTCTATCGCTACCCGCGCAACTCCGCCCACTCCGAGGCGTCCAGGGTTTCCTTGCGTCGGAACAGGTACACCACCAGCGCCAGCGCCAACGCCGCCTCCGCCGCCGCGATCGTCAGCACGAAAATCACGAACACGTCGCCCGAGAAATTCAGGTGGTGCCGGCCGAACGCGATGAACGCCAGACCCGCCGCCTGGAACATCAGTTCCGTGCAGAGGAACATGATGATCAGGTTCCGGCGCGTCAGAAAGCCGATCATCCCGATCGCGAACATCGCCGCCGAAACGAACAGGTAGTGCGTCAGCGTCGCCTGATGCAGCAGTCCGCCCTGAGCCAGCGTGGCAAGGTCCATCACGGCGCCCCCTCCCGCGTGAGTCCGCCACGGGCCGCGGCCATTTTGCGCCCTTCCTCTTCCTGAATCTGCTTCCGCGCCAGCACGATCGCGCCCAGCATCGCCATGAGCAGGATCACGCCCGCCACCTCAAGCCCCAGCGGGTGCCCGCCGACCAGCGTCAGGCCGATCTGTTCGATGTTTTCGGGCGCGGCCTCTTCGGGCAGTTCGAACGGCATCGACTCGCCGGGGTCCAGCGCGCGGAACAGTTGGATCTTCTCGCTCCCGCCCCAGCCCTGCGGGAACACCACCGTCGCCGACGACCCCTCCACCGACACGACGCGCGCCTCGGGCGGCAGGCCGTATCGCTCGGTCAGGATCGGCTCAACCTTGCGCGTCAGGACGACCGAGGCGACCCGCTCGTCCGGTCCGGCGCGGTGCAGCGGCTTTTCCAGCCCCCCCACCAGCATCGAGGTCAGCGTCGCCAGCAGCGCAAAGCCCGCGATCGTCGAGAGGATCGGCTCCCGCGAATACCGGTCGTACTCGCTCAGAACGTCGATCTCCTCCGCCGTCGGCGCCTGCGTGGCGAGCATGATGACGAACAGGTAGGTGATCAGGATCGCGCCCGCGTAGATGATGATCAGCGCGAACGCCATGAACTCCGCCGCGAGCAGCAGGTACAGACCCGCCGACGAGAGGATCGTCAGGATGAAGTACAGCGCCGCGTACACCGGGCGCGGGTGGCTGATCATCCGCAGCGCCGCCCCCAGCCCGATGAACGTGAAGAGATAGAAGTACACGCCCGGCCCGTGCTCGCCCGCCTTCAGGCCCAAGGCCAGCAGCCCCAGACCCAGCCCCGCCCCCGCCACCAGCGCCCCGATCGCCTGCGGGCTCAACCCACGTCGCGGCAGGGCCAGCGCAACGCCGACGGCGCCGACGATCACGCCGAGATACAGGAGGAAGGGTGACGCGAACTGGGTCAACGCGGGCGGCTCCTCCTCCGCGGCGGCGACGGGTTCCCCAATCCGTGGGTCCGGCGTCCGGGAGGGTGCGTAGGGGCCGCCAACATAGGCACGGGGCGGCAGACCATCAACTCGGCCACCCTCTCCAACACCCCGGGGACAGCGCCACATGTCGGCCCCACGACGCTCCCCCACCCACTCCCTAGGGCCAACCCATGCGCCTGCACTCCTGCCCCGTCCCGGTACCATCCCAAACATGACCGGCGACCACGCGCCCGCCTGGAAGCGGAACCTCCCGAACCAACTGACCGGCCTCCGCATCGTGCTGGCCGCGGCGTTCGTCGCCCTCCTCTCGATCTACCTCCACCGGGCCACTGGCTGGAAGGGCGATCCCTCCATCCCCCTGGCGGCGCTCGTCCTGTTCGTCGTCGCCGCCCTGACCGACGCCCTCGACGGCCACCTCGCCCGAAAGTGGAACGTCGTTTCGGTCTTCGGTCGCATCGCAGACCCCTTCGCGGACAAGATCCTCGTCCTGGGCGCCTTCGTCATGCTTTGCGGCCCGGCGTTCCAGTTCGTCCGGATCAACGGCGATCGCGTGCAGGCGAGCGGCGTCTTGCCGTGGATGGTCGTGGTTATCCTCGCTCGGGACCTGCTCGTCACCACCCTCCGGGCGCTGGTCGAGGGCCGGGGCCAGTCCTTCGCGGCCATCGGCGCGGGCAAACTCAAGATGCTGGTCCAGTCTGTTGGGGCCCCGGTCATCCTGCTGGTCGTCTGGCTCGACGCCCTCCGCCGGCACGATCCGGCCCCGACGCCTTACGCCTCGATCGCGGCCGTCGCCGCCTGGATTGTGACGCTCGTCACCGCGTGGTCGGCTGTGCCGTATGTCGTCAAGGGCGCCGCCATGCTGCGGGAGCCGGCGCGTGGGTGACCGGCTGCGCACGCTGGCGCTGACCTCCGGCGGGCTGGGGTTCATGCGCCCCGCGCCGGGCACCTGGGGCTCGCTCCCCCCGCCGGCGGCGGCGTTCCTGCTCGTGCTCGTCGGGGCGCCGCGGGGCGCGATCGACGGCGCGATGCTGGCGTTCGTGCTGGTGGGCTCGGCGGCGTGCCTTGCGCTGGGCTCGTGGGGCGAGACGCGATTCGGGAGGAAGGACGCCTCACACATCGTCGCCGATGAAACGGCCGGCCAGGCGCTCGTGCTGATGTTCCTGCCGCTGCACGCGATCTCGACGCCCCTGCGCGCCATGCTCACGATGGGCGGCGCGTTCATCCTCTTCCGCGTGTTCGACATCATCAAGCCGCCGCCGGCCCGGGGCCTGCAGCGGCTCAAAGGCGGCCTTGGCGTGCTGATCGACGACCTGCTCGCCGGGCTGTACGCCGCGATCCTGCTGCAGGCGATCGTCCGCTTGGCGTGGCCCGCAATCTCGGGCTCGGGGAGCGGAATACCTTCCTGAGTCCCGCCCGCCTCACGAGGAAGGAGGCCCCGCGATGCCCCTGCTGCTCGGCTGCCTGGCTCTGTTCTTCCCCCGCTTCGTGATCATCCTGACGGTGATCTTCAGCGACTACATCGGCGCCGCGTACCAGACGGTCCTCTGGCCGCTGCTGGGCTTCTTCTTCGCCCCGCTGACGACGCTGTTCTACGCCTTCGCGATCAACCACCACGGCTCGGTGGACGGGATCTACGTCGTGGGCATGATCCTCGCGGTCCTGATCGACCTGGGGTTGCTCGGCGGCGGGGGCAGGGCGTCGAGCAAGCGCGTCGTCGAGTACCGCACCGCGGGCGTAAAGCGCGTGAAGAACACGGCGAACTAGCGCCGCGCGAAGCCGCTGGACTCGCCCTAAACCCTCCGATCCAGCAGCCGATACTGAATCGCCTCCGCCACGTGCGCCACACCGACACGTTCATCCCCCTCGATGTCCGCGATCGTCCGCGCCACC
>JACVCK010000074.1 GCA_016742055.1 Phycisphaerales bacterium | reverse complement strand
ACCATGCGTTCTGCTTCATCTCGTACAAGATGGGCGACTTCCAGCGCTACATCGACGAACAAGCCGCCAAGGGCGCGTTCGACGGGTTCGACGCCTGAACCGCCCCTCACGCCCCCAACCTCCGACGCCCCCTTCCGGGCGCCCCACACGCCGCCAACCCGTGAAAACGCCCGCAAAAGTGTGCAACCGAGGTTGACGACCAGCCGAAAAAGTGGAAGACTGAACTACCTTCGCGGACTCCCGTTTCGACCGTCGCCGTTTACAACCCAGGCGCCGCCGAGACGGAACCGCGACGACCGCTCCGGACTCTCCAAGAGAGCCCCGGAACGGGCGATGAGCCCTCGGGCGACGGTCCGAGGGGGAAAGTTCCCGGCGGCGGCGAACGTACGGCCGCGACGGCTGGGAGGTCTTTCAGAAAAGGAGGTGATCCAGTGACGAAAAGTGACTGTACGCAGGGGCTGTGCGCCTAAAGAGCGCGGCTCGACGGAGCTGCGTGTGCGCAGCCCTTCGCATCAACGAATGCGCGCCCGGCGGTCCACCAGGACCGCCGGGCGTTGTTTTTGGCCCGAAGCGTCCCCAATTGCTCAGGTAAAACCCTAGTCCGCCCCAGGCCCTTGTTCGATTTCTGGCTCCACAGGCCGGAATTCTCGTCCGACCACCCTTGACGGGGCAGTCCGGAAACCGGATACTTCCGCCGCACAAGCACGGGAAGAAACGGAGCAGAGCCACCCAAGCGGGCGGCCGCGTCACAGGAACGAGCCAGCAGGGGGCCCGGCGGACGCCACGCGTTCGCCCGGAGAAGGAGAGGATCCAGATGAAGATCATGCTGACCGCTATGGCCGCCGGCCTCGCCGTGTCGTCCGCCGCCCTCGCGACCCCGTCCACGGGCTTCGAGTCCCAGACGCTGTCGTACGGCTTCCAACTCTCGCCCGGCGGCGCGACGCTCGACTTCGCCAAGTTCGACACGTCCACCTCGAACCCCAACGTGACCCGCATCCTGCAGAAGGTCACCATCACCCTCAACGCCGACGTCGGCGCCAACGTCACCGCTGAGAACGACAACATCGACCCCGCCGACTTCTTCGGCGTGAACCTCACCGGCGTCGTCACGCTCGACATCGGCGGCCTCGGCGCCAACACCTTCGTCCTCCAGAACGCCACCGCCCCCGGCGGCGTCGCGGGCTCCGACGGCGTCCCCGGCTCCGGCCCCGACTTCTACGACTTCGGCTTCGTCAGCGGCTCCGACTCCGATATGGAGATGACCTTTGACGACGCCCTTCTCGCCAACTTCGTCGGCCCCGGCTCCATCACCGCCAACCTCTTCGGCAGCGGCGGCTTCGCCGTCTCCGGCGCCTCCAACGCCACGCTCGTGATCAGCGACTTCGGCGCCTCCGGCTCGGTCACCATCGAGTACGCCTACAAACTCATCCCCAGCCCCGGCTCCGCCGCCCTCATCGGGCTGGCGGGCGTGGTCGTCGCCGGCCGCCGTCGCCGCTGAACGACATGCCCGCCCGCATCTGAAGTGATCCTCAAAGGCCCCGCCTCTTCCGGCGGGGCCTTTTTCGTGGCCCCGCCCCGCGCGTACCGTCCTTCCACCCGGACCCCTTCCCCCCTCCGCACAGCACGCGTGCAAACCCAGCGTCCAACCCGTGCCGCGCCGCTCGCCTCGCTCGCGCTCGCCACGCTCCTGCAAACGCCTGCGCCCGCGCAGTCCGGCTCGCCCGACATCGCCTGGATCGTGCCCGCCGACGGCGCGTTCCAGGCCGGGGCGAACTGGGACGGCGGATCGCCCCCCGGCCCGACCCAGAACGCCCGCTTCGCGCTCCCCCTTGCGCACACCGTCGTCTTCCTCAATAACGCGGCCAACGCCGCGCTCCGCCTGGACGGCGACGCCAACACCACGCTCAACCTCGCCGGACGCTCCTACGCCCTCGGCGCCCCAACCTCCATCTCCATCGCCGAGTTGCCCAACGCCTCCACGTCGCTCCACATCCGAAACGGCGCCGTCGCGTCGCAGAACATCCACGTCGGCGCCGTCGAGGGATCCACCGGCGCTCTCCTGATCTCCGCCGCGGCGCTCACCGCGTCGCAGGACCTCTTCCTCCCACGCGCCGAACACGCCTCGGCGACGCTCGGCATCGCCGAAGGCGCCTCGCTCTCCGCCCGCACCATCTACCTGGGTTTCGACGACGGCTCCCACGGCGCCGCGCTCGTGCACGGCCCCGGCTCGACCCTCGCCGCCTCGCTCGACCTGATCGTCGGTCAGTTCGGCGACGCCACGCTCGAAACCCTCGGCGGCGCCCGCTCCTCATGCCAGAACTTCGCCGTCGGCCGCGCCGCCACCTCCACCGGCCACGCCCGCGTCGCCGGCGTCGGAAGCGAACTCTTCACGATCTTCAAATTGTCCGTCGGCTCCGGCTTCGGCGCAGGCGCCTCCCTCGAAATCGCCGACGGAGCCGCAGCGCGCTCGCTCTTCGGCGTCGTCGCCGAGTTCCAGTCCAGCGCCGCCCACGTCGCCATCCGAGGCGCCGGTTCGCTGTGGGACGTGGAGGACGCGCTCTACATCGGCTACCGCTCCTCCGGCTCCCTCAGCGTCGAACAGGGCGCGCGCCTCGAGTCCCGCTTCGCCGTCCTGGGCCGCTACTCCGGCGGCGCAGGGCACGTGCGCGTCATGCACGCCGGCTCGCGCTGGCACAACGAGCAGCGCATCGACGTCGGCGTCCCGCCCGGCGGCGCATCGTCTCTGTACGTGGACCGCGATGCGTCCGTACATTCGGCCACCGTGCACATCGGCCCGCTCGGAACGCTCGCCGGCGAGGGCGCGATCGAAGCCCGCGTGCTCAACGCCGGCGTGCACCGCCCGGGGCCCGACGCGAGCAACGGCGCCGCCGCCGCGCCCGGCGTCGGCGTCGTGCTCGGCGACTACGCCATCCTCTCCGGCGGCGCGCTCGAGATCGACCTCCAAGGCGAAACGCCCGGCGTCGAACACGATCTGCTCGCCGTCGCCGGCGCGATCACCCTCGGCGGCGAACTCCGCGTCTTCGCGCCCGCCGGCTTCGACCCGCCCCTGGGCGCCGCCTTCCGCATCGCCGTCGCCAACTCCATCGACGGGCGCTTCCACCGCATCGCCCTCCCCGAACTGCCCTGGCCCCGGCGCCTCACCGTCGAGCAGGGGCCGGACTTCCTCGAACTCCGCTGCGCCCTGCGATCGCCCACCGAACTGATGGACCTCCTCGCGCCCACCGAACCCGCCCGAGGACCCCTCGCGGCCAAACAGAGTCCCTGAGGCGCGGGAGAAAAAAACCCTGGCTGATTTCAGCCAATCGAGGCGCTTTCCGCTCCACAAGCGGGTTTTCGGACCATCGACGCCTCGCACAATTCGTCCCGAAAACCCTTGGCGCGGCGAGGTTTGCGCGTCACAATGGAGACGTTGTTCCGTCTGTCCGGCCGCGACGCCGTCCAGCGCCCTTGGGAAGAAACACGTCAACAGCGAGGTGAAGAAACATGTTTGCAAAGACTTCGTGGTGCGCCATCGGAGCGCTCGCGTTCGCGGCTTCGGCGAACGCGGGAATCATGGGCATGGAGTGGTCGTCGAACGATCTCTCGGCCCTGAACCTCGGCGCCGACGGCGCGTGGTCGCAGCCGGACGATTACGACTACGACGCGCAGCACGTCTATATGTTCGAAACGTGGATGGGCGGGTTTGGCTCGAACGTCCTGTTCGACATCGCCGTCGCGTTCGATCAGCGCACGCCTTCGACCGACATCGCGTTCAGCAAGATCGTCACGAACACGACCGATTTCTTCTGGTCGTCCTTTGAGATCGTGCTGACTCCCGGCCTGGGCACCACCATCAGCGACGTCGTCGCCGACCCCAACTTCGAGTTCATGGACGTCAATGTCATGGCCGGCGGCGGCGGCTCGTGGATCATCACCTGGGACCAGTTCACCGGGACCGGCGTGGGCATCGGCGAGTCGACGAAGTTCTCCTTCGGCTTCAACATCGACGGAAACCTCGGTTTCATGATGAAGCAGACCCCCATCCCCACCCCCGGCGCCATCGCGCTGCTGGGCGCCGCCGGGCTGTGCGCCGCACGTCGCCGCCGCTCCGCCTGATCGATGTTGACTGACAAACGCTGAAGACGTTTCCGGACCGATTCGGTCCTGAGCGAAGCAGAGGATCGGAAGGGAGCCTCTCCCGCGACCGCGGGGGAGGTTTTCTCCCTTTTTGCAGCGCGGGCAGTCGCCGCGCAATCCAAATCATCGCCTCGGATGATTTTGGGGGCTAACCACCAATTGAGACTTGCGTTCTCCATCACTCCGCTCATAATGCACACGTTGAATCGTGGCGCGGGCGGGCAATCCGCACGCGGCTGGAACGGAAGAAACATGTCGCTCGTGAGGAGAAGAAACATGCAGATCAAGCGCGCTCTGTTTGCGTTGCCGATGTCCCTGTGCGCCGCCGCGGCCAGCGCAGGAATCACCTCCATGGAATGGAGCCCCGTCACCATCGGCGCACTCGACCTCGCGCCCGACGGCGTGTGGTCCCAGGGCGACGACTACCTCTTTCGCGAGTACGACGTCGTCATGAACGAGAACTGGCGCTCCGGATTCGGACGCAACGTCGTCTTCGGCATCGGCTACGAGCACGACGGCGACCGCGCCACCGGCATCAACTTCACCAAGTCCGTCTCGAACAACACCAGTTACTTCTGGTCCTCCTTCCGCATCGTCCTCACCCCCGGGCTCGGCTCCTCCATGGCCAACGTCATGGCCTCCGCCAACCCGCAGTTCAGCGACGTCAACGTCTCCGCCGGACCCGGAAGTTCCTGGGTCATCCTCTGGTCGCAGAACGGCGGAACCGGCGTGGGCATCGGTGACAACGCCTCCCTGTCGTTCTCCTTCGACATCGACGGAAACCTCGGCTTCATGATGAAGCAGACGCCCATCCCCGCCCCCGGCGCCGCGGCCGTCCTGGGCCTCGCCGGCCTCGCCGGCGCCCGCCGTCGCCGAGCCGCCTGATCCACCCCGAACTCCAGCCGCCCCCGGGCCCCGCCCGGGCCGGCCACGAATCAACCGAAGCCCCGTTCGCCCCGCGAGCGGGGCTTTCGCACGCGCCGATCCCGCCCGCGCCGACCGCTGGCCCCCGACCCGGCGACCGCTAACATCCCCTCCCCCGCGGCGCGCCGGCGCCGCGGCCCCGCCATCCCACCTCAGACACTCGCAAATTGAGAGGAGCGATCCGCCCCATGCGTCGTGCCAAGATCAGCGTCATCGGAGCCGGCAACGTCGGCGCCACCTGCGCCCACTGGGCCGCCGCGAAGGAACTCGGAGACATCGTCCTCCTCGACATCCCCGACAAGGAGGGCGTCGCCAAGGGCAAGGCGCTCGACCTGCTGTGCTGCGGCCCGATCGAGCGCTTCGACTCTCGAGTCACCGGCACCAGCGACTACCGCGACATCGCCGGCTCCGACGTCGTCGTCGTCACCGCCGGCATCCCGCGCAAGCCCGGCATGAGCCGCGACGACCTCATCCAGACCAACGTCCAGATCGTCAAGTCGGTGAGCGAGAAGATCCGCGAGTTCGCGCCCGAGTCGATCGTGATCGTCGTCAGCAACCCGCTCGACGCCATGGTCTACACGGCGTGGAAGGCGACGGGCTTCCCCACGCACCGCATCATGGGCCAGGCCGGTTCGCTCGACGTGGCCCGCTTCCGCACGTTCATCGCGATGGAGATTGGCTGCTCCATCGAGGACATCAGCGCCCTCCTGCTGGGCGGGCACGGCGACGACATGGTGCCCCTGCCCCGCTTCACCAGCGTCCACGGCATCCCCGTGCAGAACCTCCTTTCCAAGGAGAAGATCGACGCCTGCGTCGAACGCGCGAAGGTCGGCGGCGGCGAGATCGTCAAACTCATGGGCACCAGCGCCTATTACGCCCCCGCCTCCGGCACCATCCAGATGGTCGAGGCCATCGTCAAGGACAAGAAGCGCATCATCCCCTCCGCCGCCTACTGCGAGGACGAGTTCAACGTCGCCCCCGGACAGAAGGGCAAGGGCTACTTCGTCGGCGTCCCCGCGCTGCTGGGCAGCAAGGGCGTGGAGAAGATCGTCGCCGTCAAACTCGACGCCGACGAGCAGAAACTCATGGACGAGTCCGTCAGCCACGTCAAGGACCTCGTCGCCACGGTCCGCAAACTGTTCCCCGAACTGGGCTGAGCCCGACCCTTCGAAGCGATCCTTCGCGGCCGCCCCTTGCGGGCGGCCGCTTTCGTTCACATCGACGTCAGCACGAGCACACGCCGCTCCTGGCCGTCCGGCGCGTCGATCCGCAGCGCCTGGCAGCGCTCCGCCACGCCCACGACGCGCGCCGTGTGCGACGCCTGCCAGCGGATCGCCGGCTGGGCCCCGACGCGCCGGGCGTTGAACACCGCCGGCGCCGCTTCGGACGGCGCGGACGCCGCCACCGGCTGCGCGGCGGGGGTTGCCGCCGCGTCCGCCGCCCGCAACACCACGGGGAGCACGAACGCCAGCGCCAGGGTCAGGATGAGGTTCATCAGCGCGGCCATGGGCTTCTCCTTAGAGGGCGCTTCGCGTGGGGGAGGGCGCCTCGCGGAGGGCGCCCCCCATACCGGACGCTCGGACGGCCCTTGTCTGTCATGGAACCCGCGCTTTCCGCGCGTATTGTTCCGTCCCCCTATGAGCCCGCCCCCCACGGGCCTGGCCTCCCCGCCGGGCCCGCCCGAGTCGCATCAGAACCCCGCTCAACACAGCGCCGGATCCTCCGGGGCTGTCGGTGCGCTCCCGCCGGGGCACGGGCCGGCGCCGGTGATGGCCTCCGCCGCCGCGGCGCTGGACCCGGCCATGGCCGCGACCGCCGCCGAAGAGGCCACGACGTTCGCCCGCGAGCGCGTCACCCGCGTATCGAGGCACGCGCAGCGATTCTGGGTGGTCGTGGGCTGCCACACGGCCGTGGACCTCTATGCCGCCTTCGTTCTCTCCCTGGCGGTCGCACTGCAGGCGCGGCTCAATCTCTCGGAGGTTCAACTCACCACGCTGTTCGTCATCAACGGCGTCGTCTCGGGCGTCAGTCAGCCCATCTTCGCCTGGCTCACCGATCGGCTCGACACGCGGCTGTGCGCTCCGGTCGGCCTGCTCATCGCCGCCGCGGCGCTGTGCTCCATTGGGTACGCCGACTCCTTCGCACAACTCGTCGCGCTGCACGTGATCGGCACGACCGGCGTGGGCATGTTCCACCCGATCGGCGCGGCGCTCACGGGGCAACTCGGGCGCGGGATGGCGATGGGCCGCTCGATGGCCGTCACGCTGTTCTTCACCGCCGGCATGCTTGGCAGCGTGGTGGGGCCCGTCATCGCCACTCGGCTGAACGCGATGTTCGGCATGGAGTCGCTGATATGGCTCATCGCGCCGGCCGCGGCGTTCGCGCTGGTCACGCTCTTTGCCTCCCGGCGGGTCGCGCACCGGCATGCGCTGGTCACGGAGAAGGCCGAGGAGTCGCCCGAGCGCCGGCGCACACGCCGCGCCGCGGTGCAGACGCTGTTCTGGGCCGCCGTGCTCCGTTTCGGCGTGAACAACGCGCTGTTCTTCCTTCTGGCGCTCTGGTGCAAGGCCCGCATCGCCGGCGACGCCACCCGCGCCAGCAGTCTGACGGGCGTGCTCTTCGCGGTCACTTCCATCGGGATGGGCGTCGCGGCCATGACCGCGGGGCGCTTTGTGCGGGCCGGGCACGAGAAGGCCGTCATGGTCGCGCTCCCGCTTCTGGCGGCGCCGCTGATCGGCGCGATGGGTTTCGTCGATCCCGTTTCGTCCTCGGGCGTGTGGCTGATCGGCGCCCTGGCGTTCGTAACGGCCGCGGGCTACGCCAGCGCGGCGCCCCTGGCGATCTCCGTCGCCCAGCGCCTGATGCCCGGCTCGACGGGGATGGCCTCGTCGCTGATGATGGGGGGGGCTTGGGCGATCAGCGCGGTGTTTCCGTACGCGACGAACTGGGCGATGACGCGCGGCGGCCTGCCCGCCGGCTACGCCTTCAAGCCCGACTGGGAGATCACCCCGCGCGACCTCCAGCGCCGCCTGAACGACCCCGCCGAACGACGGCGGCTGGTCGTCCTCGACGTGCGCAACCCCGATGAATGGGCCACCTGCCGCATCGACGGCGCCGAACTCATCCCCCTGGGTGAACTCAAGGCCCGCGTCGAAGAACTCCGCGACCGCGAGGACCTGCTGATCGTCACGCAGTGCCACCACGGGCGGCGCTCGCTCCAGGCCGCGGCCATCCTCGGCCAGCACGGCTTTCCCAACGTCCTCTCGCTCGCCGGCGGCATCGACCTCTGGTCGATCGACATCGACCCCTCGGTCCCTCGCTACTGAGCCGCTGGCGCCCGCTCAGCGCGTGGGCAGCCGGGTGAGCAGCAGCAGCCGGGGCCGATCCGTCGGCTGGCGCACGTTCGACCGGTCGAACACCGCCAGCCAGCGCGACTCGTGCGTGGGCGAGAGTTGGTTCATCAGGAACGCCAGTTCGTCCGCGTTCGGCACGGTCACGCCCGACGGATACGCGATCGCCGAGATCCGCGCCGGGTCGTAGCCACGGATGACGAACCACGCCGTGAAGACGTCCGATCGCGTCGAGACGACGTTGGACATCGCGCGGTACACCGCGGCCCGTTCTTCGATGTCGTCGATGGGGTCAAGGTTCACGTCCGTTCCGCCGTCCACGCCCGCGATGGCGTTGGGGTAACGGTCCAGCACGCCGTCCACGCGCCCCGCGCCCGGGACCACATGCGACGGTCGCGTCGCGGTCCCGGAGAACGTCGCGGGCAGGGGCGGCTCGGCCACGCCGGTGTTGAACCGGTTGCCGGTCATCGCGTCCAGGCGCGAGCCGAGTTCGCCGAAGTGGATGAACGTGCCGAGGCCTCCGGAGAACGACGGATCTTCGGGCGTGGGGGTCGGATCACGCTGCCACCTCGCCAAGATCGACAGTTCGCCGGCGTTCACCACGCCGTCCACCGGGCGCACGCTGCCCCAGCCCACCGCACGCAGGCCGGCGATGTTGATAGCCGTTGAGCGCTCGAAGCGGTCCGAGGGCGTCCACTGCCGCGCGTCGCGGTAGCGGGCCAGCAGGCCGGCGCGATCGCGGTCCTGCGACAGCGCCGAACTGAACCCCGCGTCCGGCGCGCCGCCGATGTACAGGCCAGAGAGGCTGCCGTCGAAGATCGGGTCGCCCGGCTGATAGGGCCACACGATCTCTTCTTCCGGCGACATGAACGGGATCATCCGCAGCGTCCGGCGCGGCGCCGTGTTGACGTTGACCCGCCCCATCGCCAGCGTCGCGCGATCGCCCGGGCCGCGAAGCGCCTCGAAGCAATCGAAGACGCGCGTCGCCAGCGGCACGGCCAGCGCGTCCGGCAGCCCGGGAACCGGCCCCAGCACGGTCCCGGACGAGCCGTCGCCCAGCACGAAGCGCGTCGGGTCCAGCACGCCCAGGTACGGGTTCGCGTTGTCCGCCGTCAGCGGGTTGACGCCCGTGAACTGCGGGACCTGCCCGTTGTACGTGAAGTGCATGTCGGCGCCGAGTTGCTCGCCGATCGTCGTCCACGCGCCCTGCTGGGCCAGCCCCAGTGCGCCGGGTACCGAGCCGAACTCCGCCTCCGGCGCCCACGACGCGTCCGGCAGGTCCTCCGACGAGTGCACGTAGAAGTGCGTGAACGCGCTGAGCATCGCCAGGTCGCCCACGGCGTCCATCCCGCGGTTCGGCACGAAGAACTGGATCGACGGCATCCCCGGCAACTGGCCCTTGGGCATGTCGCCCAGAACGCCAAGCCCCAGGTTGTTCCCGCCCGCCGCGATGTCCACCACCGGCTCGGGGTCAAACGGGCCCGTGCCCACCGCCCAGATGTGCACGACCGCCTGCGCCGGAGAAACGTCGTTGCCGTCCTCCGGTCGCTCGACGATGTACGGCGGGAACCCGCCCGTGCGCACGTCCGTCGGTGCGCCGCTGCCCACCGTCGGCGGCGTCACGCGGCGCGTGAACGACGACGCGATGGCGACATAGCCCGTGCCGTCCGTCGTCGGGGGGAAGCCCGTCGGCGGCGCCACGATCGTGAAGGTGCCGCCATACTCGTCGGCCAGTTGCGCAGGGAAGGGCGAGGAACTCGCCGGTGGCGACATCCGGTCCACCAGCACGGGCGGCAGCGCCGCCCCGGAGATGTCGAACTCCGGATCGAAGATCAGCAGCGCCCGCGTCTGCAGGGCCCCGGCGCCGTTCCAGTCGTAGAACATCACGCCGCCCGAGGGCGCCGAGCCGCTGTCGAACTCCACCGCCGGGGCCGCGCCCGCCTCGAAGCCCGCCGGGAACGGCGCGGCCGTGCCCGTGAGCGCGCCGCTCACCTGCCCGAGCCACTCCTGGTACACCGCGTCCCACTCCATCGGGTGCGCCGTGGAGCCGTGCTGCACGTGGTACACCGCGAACGAGCCCGGCGCGATCACCGCGTCGGCGTCCGCCAGCCCGCTCAGGCGGATCTGCACCCAGCGATCCCCATCCAGATTCGTCAGGCGAACGACATAGTCCTTCACGCTGATCGGCTGGGGCCAGGGATTGCCCAGTTCGAACGCGATCACCGAGCCCAACTGCTCATCCTCGCGGCTGGCGCTGATCTCGCTGTCGTAGAACGTCGAGCCCGGGACCGACGCATCGGTGAGCAGGTCGTCGCGGTACACCGCCAGCGCCGCGACCTCGCGCAGGTAGTCGCGAAAGCCGACGTGGCCAGCGGCGCGGCGTAGCGGATGCCAGGCTTCGAGATCGGCGGGCTTGATCATGCTCCTGCCCTAGCGCCAATTCGCCAAGGATAGCTTACCGTCCGCCGGTCGACCACGGCTTAGCGTTCGCGAAGACGGTTCGTGAGGTCGTTGGTCGATGCTCCGCACAGCTCCGGGTGGGTGTCGGCGTCGACCTCCCGCCAGATGCCGGCGAAGGTGGTTCCGTGCTGGCGCTGCACGACCTCTCCGACCCGCTCCTTGAGCCCGAGCCGTGCCAGTGTGAAGTAGAGCACCGCGTCGGTGCCGTTGCGTTCGCCGTTGCCCCGGTTCGGATCGGGCTTGCGGGCATCCCAGATGGCGAGCAGCCGCTCCGCGACCTCATCCGGAGCCGCGCTGCCCATCCGGCAGAAGCTCTCCAGCAGCGAGGTGTCGAGACTCGACGTGCTCTCGAGCGCGTGCAGGAGGATTTCGCGCTCCCTGTGATCGGCGGCGTCGAGCCGCCGGTACATGGCCGTCGCCCCGAGCCGCGACGAACCTGCACCTGCCGGATCGAGCCATTCGAGCACCGTTGGCCAGTGCGGGGCAAGGTCTGCATCGGGCAGCACCGCCGCCAGGCCCCAGAATTCCTC
>JACVCK010000073.1 GCA_016742055.1 Phycisphaerales bacterium | reverse complement strand
ATGCCCCCGAACACCGGGTCGAATGGGCGCGCGGAGATCGGGGTGTCTGTCGGCAGCATCGTCTGGCCGAAGAATTGGACATTGCGGTTCGGCAGGTCGATCAGCAGCGACGGCCTGCCGCCCCCGCGGATGTACGGCAGCGTCGCGAAGAGGGCGATCAGCGCCCACGCCACGACCCTGCGGGCGCTCCAGAACTTCCCGCGCGAGGGGCGCGGCCGCAGCCAGCGGCGCGTGCCGTCCTCGTTCAGCGTTGAGAGCGCGCGCCCTGGCGCCGCCGGCGCGCCATGCGCCGTCGGGCCTTGCTCGGGGATGCTCGTCGCACCGTCGGGAGACATCGTGGTCCACCTCGCCTTCGGTTCAGCCG
Organism: Phycisphaerales bacterium; assembly: GCA_016742055.1. Classification (GTDB taxonomy): domain Bacteria; phylum Planctomycetota; class Phycisphaerae; order Phycisphaerales; family UBA1924; genus JACVCK01. The sequence continues at coordinate 11,099 of JACVCK010000073.1, read as the reverse complement.
CCCGGGATGGGCGAGGCGGCCGGCCAGGGCGCGATGACCTCGCCCTCGGGCGGCCGCGGGCTGGCGGCGCGGGCGCCCCGCAGCGACGCCGCGTACGCGGCGACCAGGATCCGCTCGTTCGCCTGCAGCCGGTTCTCCCACGCGGGCATGCCCTTGGGCACGTTGCCCTTGGTGACGATCGCGTACATGTCCTCAAGGGTGCGGACGTTGAGGTAGGCGTCGTCGGTCAGGTTCGGGCCGTTGATGCCCCCGCCGTCGCCCGCGTGGCACTGCGTGCAGTTGGCCGCGAAGATCGTGGAGCCCACCATCCGCCACTTCTCATCGGACATCATCTTCAGCATCGTCGCCTCGTCGGGCTTCAGATCGCCCAGCGCGCCGAAGAGTTTCTTGTAGTGCATCGCCTCCTGATGCCGGTGCATGTCGTGCACGCTCCAGGAGAACTCCGAGAAGTGCCAGAACGCCGTGTACACCGCGGCGAACACGATCGAAGCCCAGAACAGCCCGTGCCACCAACTCGGCGTCGGGTTGTCGTACTCCTGGATGCCGTCGTACGAGTGATCCATCAGGTTCTCGCCGGCATCGTCGGGCGCTCGGTAGGCCATGGGGTCGCTCTCCGGAGAGGTCTCGGCTCGCGGTCAGTCGATGGACTTGGGGGAGGAATCGTCCACCAGCGGGAGTTGCGCCGCGGCCCTGTGCTCCGCGCCGCCGCCCCGCCGGAACGTCCGCAGCGACACCGCCGCGAACGTCAGCAGGAAGATCACCAGCGCCGCCTGCGGAAGCAGCGTCAGACTCTCATAACTCATCACGTCCGTCACGCTCATCGCCCGTCCTCCTTCATCGCGGCGGCCGCGGGCGTTTCGGGCTCCTCCTCCGGAGCCGCGTGCAGGTCCATGCCCAGGCGCTGCAGGTAGGCCACCAGCGCGACCACCTGCTTGGTCTCAAGCCCCGCGTACCCGCCCTGATTCTCCAGTTCCGCCGCGATCGCCCGCGCCTGCACCCGCGCGGCTTCCTCGGCGCCGTCGATGTCCTCGCGTGAGTACGGCGTGCCCACCATCGCCAGCGCCCGCACGTGGGGCTGGACGGTCCGGAAGGCGATCTCCTTCTCAAGCAGGTGCGCGTACGCGGGCATGATCGAGCCGGCGACCATCTGCCGAGGGTCCTCGAGGTGCCGGACGTGCCAGTCGTGCGAGTACTTGCCGCCCACGCGCTGCAGGTCCGGACCGATGCGGCGCGAGCCCCACTGGAACGGATGGTCGTACACGAACTCGCCCGGCTTGCTGTACTCGCCGTAACGGACGGTCTCGGCGCGGATGGGCCGGATCATCTGCGAGTGGCAGTTGTAGCAGCCCTCGGCGACGTACAGGTCGCGCCCGACGACCTCCAGCGGCGTGTAGGGGCGCACCGTCGCGATCGTGGGCACGTTGCTGCGGATGAGGAACGTCGGCACGATCTCAAAGAGCGACGCCACAACCACCGCGACAACCACCCAAACCGTAAACCGGAACGGCAGCCGCTCCCAGCGCCGGTGCCAGTGGAGGGCGAAGAAGCGCTCGACCTTCTTGCCGGTCTCCATGACGCTCGTCAGCGGCGATTCGGGCGTCGGCGGGTCCACGTACCCGCGGCGCAGCGCCGGAGCGCTCTGCACGGGCGTGTCGTACTGCGCCGGGCGGGCCTTCCAGGTCATCGCAAAGTTCAGGGCGAACATCGCCAGCCCCGCCAGGTACATCGACCCGCCCACGGCGCGGACCCAGTACATCGGCAGGATCGCACGGACCGTCTCCACGAAGTCCGGATGTCGCAGCGCGCCCGAATCGTCGAACGCCCGCCACATCAAGCCCTGCGTGATCCCCGCCCACTGCATGCTGATCCAGTACGCGAAGATCCCCAGCGTGCCCAGCCAGAAGTGCCACTCGGCCAGGCGCCGGCTCCACAGCGGCGTCTGGAATAGACGCGGCATGAGCCAGTAGATCATCCCAAACGTCATGAACCCGTTCCAGCCCAGCGCCCCGCCGTGCACGTGGCCGATCGTCCAGTCCGTGTAGTGCGAGAGGGCGTTGATGCTCTTGATCGAGAGCATCGGCCCCTCGAACGTGGACATGCCGTAGAACGTCACCCCCAGCACGAAGAACTTGAGCACCGGGTCGGTCACCACCCGGCTCCACGCCCCACGCAGCGTCAGGAGGCCGTTGATCATCCCGCCCCACGAGGGCATCCACAGCATCAGCGAGAACAGCATCCCCAGCGTGCTCGCCCACGCCGGCAGCGCCGTGTAGTGCAGATGGTGCGGGCCCGCCCAGATGTACAGGAACACCAGCGACCAGAAGTGCACGATCGACAGCCGGTACGAGAACACCGGCCGCTCCGCCGCCTTCGGCAGGAAGTAGTACATCAGCCCCAGGAACGGCGTGGTCAGGAAGAACGCCACCGCGTTGTGCCCGTACCCCCACTGCATCACCGCGTCCTGAACGCCCGCGTACACCGAGTACGACTTGAGAGGGCCCGCCACGACCGCCAGCGAGTTGAACACGTGCAGGACCGCCACCGTCACGATCGTGGCGATGTAGAACCACAGCGCCACGTACATGTGCCGCTCACGCCGACGCGCCAGCGTCCCGAAGAAGTTCACCCCGAAAAAGCCCACCCACACCACCGCGATCGCGATGTCGATCGGCCACTCCAGTTCAGCGTACTCCTTCGCCTGCGTGAAGCCCAAGGGCAGCGTCACCGCCGCCGCCACGATGATCAACTGCCAGCCCCAGAAGTGCAGGTTCCCCAGAAGGTCGCTGAACATCCGCGCCCGGCACAGGCGTTGCGTCGAGTAGTAGATCGCCGTGAAGATCGCGTTCCCCGCGAACGCGAAGATCACCGCGTTCGTGTGCAGCGGGCGAAGACGGCCGAACGTCAGCCACTCCAGCCCGAACGACAACTGCGGCACGGTCAACTGCACCGCGATGAACAGCCCCGCCAGCATCCCCACCAGCCCCCACACCACCGTCGCCAGCATGAACTTGCGGACGATCGCGTCGTTGTACGTGAACGCCTCCACCGCGCCCGGCTCGGCGTCCGATCGGCGGTGCGGGCGGCTGCGAAAACCCATGCCCCGCTGCTCGATCGGGCCGGCGGAGGCGGTGGCCCGGACGTTGGAGTCAGACATTGGCGAAGAACTCCCAAACCTGGAAACCCAGCGGGCCCGCCACCCGGCAGGCCCTATTCAGGTTCAATCTGTCCGAAATAACGTTACCCCACATCGGCCAGGCATTCAAGAGATCATGACCACAATATCTGAAAAAATAAGGACATCGAAGTCTTGAAATCGGCCGATAGCGGGGTATCCTCGAAATCGGCCCCGCAGGCCCTCGCCCCGCGGCCCCCGAACCCATGTACGGAAGCCAGACCGAAACCGCCATCGCCGCGATGAGCCGACTCGCCGAAGTCTTTGACGGCGGGAAAACCCTGCTCTCCGCCAGCGACATCGCCAAGGCCCGAGGCCTCCAGCCCCCCTTCGTCGCCAAAATCCTCACCGCGCTCTCCCAAGCCGGGCTCGTGACCGGCGCCCGGGGCCCCGGCGGCGGCTACACCCTCGCCAAGCCCCCCGAGCAGATCACCCTGCGCGACGTCTTTGTTCTGTTCGAACGCGAGAACAACGATCGGCGCTGCTTCTTCGGCGGGCGCATCTGCGGCGTGGACCCCCCCTGCGTCCTCCACGAGAAACTCGTCCGCATCAACGAGGCCGTAGACGACCTGATTTCGGGCACCACGTTCGACGCTTTCCGCGAACAGGCGCGCACGACCGCCCAAACCGACAGCCCGGGCGCGCCTCCGCCGGGACGCCGCCGCTCGTTTCGCGCGACACAGCCGCGACGTCACACCAATTAGGGCGGCCAGGGAATCAGCGGGATTCGCCGGTCAGATGGCGCTTGGCGCGCCCGCGCTCCTTCGCGCGCAGCACGCTCCCCCAGATGGCCGGGTGCATGCAGCACAGCAGGATCACCAGCGCCCCCACCGCCACGCCCGCGAGAGGATCGAACACCACCGACATCGCCGCTGTGCCCACGACAAACAGGACGGCGAACAGCGCGATCACCCATCCCAGCCGGCGCGGGCCCAGTTCCGGGTCGCCGGGCAGACCTTCCGGAGACTCGTGCTTGATCTCCTCGCGGAGCAGTTCGGGCGAAACCTCCTCGTACTGCGTGCCCCCATCGCTCTGGGCGGAGATGGCCATGGCGCGGCTCCTTTCCTTGGAATGCCTCCACAGGAACCTTCCCTCTCCGAGGTGACGCCCGGCTGAACGAGGGCTGAGGCCGCGTTCATGTTTCCCCAGCGGAGCCCGCCCGCCGGGCGCCCTATCCTCGGGGCCTCAACCGCTCCCGGAGCCCGCATGAGCCTCGCCGACGCCATCTCCACACGACGCACCTTCGCGATCATCTCGCACCCCGACGCGGGCAAGACGACGCTCACCGAGAAGTTCCTCCTCTACGGCGGCGCCCTCGAACTGGCCGGCACGGTCAAGGCCCGCAAGCAGCAGCGCGCGACGGCCTCGGACTGGATGGAGTTGGAGAAGCAGCGCGGCATCTCGATCAGTTCCACGCTCCTGCAGTTCGAGTACTCCGGATACCGCGTCAACCTCCTCGACACCCCCGGCCACAAGGATTTCTCGGAGGACACCTACCGCGTCCTCACCGCCGTGGACGCCGCGATGATGGTCATCGACGCCGGCAAGGGCGTGGAGCCGCAGACGCGGAAACTCTTCGAAGTCTGCCGGCGGCGCGGCGTGCCCATCTTCACCTTCATGAACAAGTGCGACCGGCCGACCCGCCCGCCGCTGGACCTCATCGACGAACTCGAGAAAGTGTTGGGCATCCAGGCGTACCCGGTGAACTGGCCGATCGGCACGGGCCCGGACTTCAAAGGGGTGTACGACCGCTTGGAGAAGAAGGTCCATCTCTTCGAGCGCCAGTCCGGCGGAGCCCAGCGCGCCGCCGTGAACGTCCTGGGGCTCGACGACCCCGCGATGGACCCAGGCAACTTCACGCCCGAGCAGCGGGAATCCATCGAGGAGATCCGCATGCTCGACGGAGCCGGCGCGGACTTCGACCCCCACGCCGTGCTCGTCGGCGCCACCACGCCCGTGCTCTTCGGCAGCGCAATGAACAACTTCGGCGTGAGCCTCCTGCTCGACGCCTTCCTGCGCTTCTCCAGCCCGCCCACCGGGCGGCGCAGCGGCGCGACGGTCATCGAGCCGACCGACCCGCGCTTCAGCGGCTTTGTCTTCAAGATCCAGGCGAACATGGACCCCCGCCACCGCGACCGCATCGCGTTCGTCCGCGTGGTGTCCGGGCGGTTCGAGCGCGACATGTTCGTGGTCCACGCCCAGAGCGGCTCGCGCGTCCGGCTCGGCAACGCGCAGAAACTCTTCGGCAACCAGCGCGAAACGGTGGACGAGGCCGTCGCCGGCGACGTCGTGGGCCTGGTCGGCAACGACCTCTTCGGCATCGGCGACACCCTCACCGAAGACCGCACGATCGTCTACGACGAAATCCCCGTCTTCACCCCCGAGTGCTTCGCCTATCTCCACAACCCCCAGCCCGGCAACTACAAGCGCTTCGGGCTCGGGCTCGAGCAACTCCTCCGCGAGGGCGTCGTCCGAAGGTTCGAGCCCGTGGGCGGCGCGCAGAAGGTCGCCCTCCTCGCGGCGGTGGGCCCGCTCCAGTTCGAGGTCGTGCAGCACCGGCTGGAGTCCGAGTACAACGCCGAGTCCCGCATCGAGATGACCCCCTGGACCATCGCCCGATGGTGGCGCGTCAAGGGCGAGCCCCCTCCCGTCGCCGGCAAGAGCGCCATGCCCGACACGCCCGACGGCACGCGCCTGGTCTTCGACGACCGCGCCCGCGCCATGGTCCTGTTCTCCGACGAATGGGCGGTGAGGTTCTTCAGCAGCCGACACCCCAGCATCGAACTCTCCGCCACGCCGTTCGACGCCCCCTGACGCATCGCGAATGAAGCCCCCGTTCACGCGGGGTTCATCGCCACGTCAGAGCGGCGCCGCACGATGTCCACCATGGCGGAACGTCGCCTCTCCATGCACGCGGCGGTGTGGCTTTCGCTCGCCGGGATCGTCATCGGCGCGGGCGCCGGCGCGCTCATCGTCTGGCGGCTCTCCAGCGCTCAGCGCCCCGCTCCGCCTCCGCCCAGCGGCCAGTCGGAGACCTCACCCGCGCCTGACAACACACTGACCGAAAGGCAGGAGCCCCTCCATGAGGACCCGTAGCGCCCGTGGTCCGGCGCTCGCCGGCGCCGCCGCCCTCACGCTCGCCTGTTCCTGCGGCTCGCCGCCCGTCGAGGAGAGCGGCATCCGCATCGGCGACGAAACCCTGCGCCAGTTCCGCGCCGACGTGACCACCGAAGCGTGGCTCGTCGCCGTCCTCGGGCCGCCCACCAGTTGGGTGTGGGTCGAGGGCGTGGAAAACACGAAGGTGCTGCGCTACGCCAGCGGCGAGCAGTCCCGCGGCCTGCTCACCGTGTTCACCGGCGCCGGATCCCGCACGACCGCGGTGACGTACTTCATCGTCTCCGACGGCGTGGTCACGCGCTTCTGGGCCGATCGATCGCGCGAACGCAACCTCATGGGCAACCCGGTCGAAGAGGAGCCGGGCGAGAAGGCCGGAGATTCCTGAGCCCTCAACCCCCTCCCCGCAACGCATCGAGCCGCTCCGCGATCCGCAGCGCGTTCAGCGCAGCGCCCACGCGCAACTGGTCCGCGCACACGAACATCTGAAACGCCTTGCACCGTTCGTCCCCGGCGCAGCCCGTCGCGGGATCGGGGCGGATGCGCCCGACAAGGACCTCGTCACGACCCGACGCCCGCAAGGGCGTGGGGAAACGCCCGCGCCCGCGGTCGTCCACCACCAGAAGTCCCGGCGTCAGGGCGATCCGCTCGCGCACTTCGCGCTCCGTCGCCGGGCGCATCAGCCGCACCCGCACCGCCTGCGCGTGCGCACGCAGCGTCGGCGTGCGCACGCAGGTGGGCGACACCGCCAGCGCGCGGTCCAGCCAGATGCGGCGCGACTCGGCGATGATCTTGGCCTCCTCGCCATTGAGGCCCGTGTCGGGGTCCACCGCCGACTCATGACAGAAGACGTTGAAGAGGCACGGCTCGGGGAACGCCTCCGGCGCCGCGTCGGCCCCCGCAGCGAACGCCCTCGCCTGGCGCAGCAGTTCCTCCACGCCCCGCGCGCCTGCCCCCGACGCCGCCTGGTACGTCGCCACGTCCACCGCCTCCACCCCGAACGCGCGCCGGAGCGGGTCGAGGGCGCTGAGCAGGATGATCGTCGAGCAGTTCGGATTCGCCACCAGCAGGGGGCGGCCGTCCAGCGCCTCGCCATTGACGCTCGGGACCACCAGTGGGACCGACGGATCCATGCGGTGCGCCGCGGAGTTGTCGATGACCGTGACGCCGCGCGCCAGCAGCCCCGGCGTCAACGCCCGTGCCACGGACGAGTCGGCGCAGAGCAGCGCGAGGTCCACCCCGCGCAGCGCCCTTTCCGTCGCGACGCCCACCGGGATCGACGCCCCGCCGTACGCCGCCTTGCCCCCACCCGACCGCTCCGACGCGAGCGCCGACACACGCTCCGGCTCCACCGACCGCTCCGCCAGAAGCGTCAGCGCCTCACGCCCCACGAGGCCCGTGGCGCCGACCACCGCGATGCGCTCGAACGAAGGCAGCGCCCTCGCCGCGCCGCCGTCCGCCGCGCCGGTCCGCAACTCCCTCATCGTGCAGGTCACGGCGCCACCCCCGCTCCCGCGCGGGCACGCGACAGTTCCAGCGCATCGGCCAGCGCCGCCTGCGCCGTCGGCCAGCGCCCCGCGCCACGCCCACGCACCCGCACCACCGATCCGTCGTGCAGCCGGAATGTCGCGGCGTTCCATTCCTCCCGCGCCAGTCCCAACCAGCCGTGCGCCGAAACCTCGCGAGGCGCCACCTCGGCGATAAGTCCGCCCCCTTTCCGCCGCAGCGACGCGACCAGGCGCACACGCCGACCCTCCGCCGCCTCACGCACGCAGCGAGCGCCGTCCGACGCGCGCAGCCCAATCCGTCGGACCTCGTCCGGATGCAGCGCGCCGCCGAATGCCTCGCGCGCCACGATGGCCAGTTTCTCCGCGGCGTCCACGCCGTCGAGATCGGCCGCGGGGTCGGCCTCCGCGAAGCCGAGCGCCTGCGCTTCCCGCACGGCCTCGTCGAAAGACGCGCCGGCGCTCATCCGATCCAGCACGAAGTTGCTCGTGCCGTTGAGGACCGCCTCGAACGAATCGACCCCCTGATCCTCGCGCAGCCGACGCGCCGCCGCCAGGATCGGCGCCGCGCCGCCCACAGCGCCTGAGAACCGCCAGTTTGCGCCCCCCGCCGCCGCGGCGCCGGCCAGCCGCTCGAACGCGCGGCTGACCGCCGTCTTGTTCACCGTCGCCACATGCACGCCCGCGAGCAGCGCCGCCTCCATCCACCGCGCGCCGGGTTCGAGCTCGCCGCACGCCTCGATCGCCAAATCTGGCGCGCGCCGCAGCGGCTCATCAATGTCGGTCATGACCAGCCGGCTCGGCGCGCCGCGGGCCACGGCGCGCGAGGCGTCCCGCACCGCCACGCCCACGACCTCGAACCGCTCGGACCGGTCGAGCAGATGCCGCAGCACGCCCAGACCCACCGTGCCCGCCCCGAGCAGCGCGACGCGCACGGGCGGCGGCGCGTCATCGTCGTCCGCGAACGCCGCGGGCCCGCGCCCGATCCGCGTCGCCTCGTCCGCGTCCAGCCGAGCCACTTCGATCTCAAGCCCATGGGCCGCGGCGTAGCGCAGCGCCTTGGGCTGCACCACCTTCGCGCCGAGCGCCAGCGCTTCGTCCCAGGGCAGCGTGGCATACCGGCGGGCGCCGAACAGGCCGGGAGCGCCGGCGTACACGCCCCGCACATCCTTGACGAGCCGGCACCGCGCGCCCAGCGCCAACGCGAGACACACCGCCGTGTAGTCCGACCCGCCGCGCCCCAGGAGAGAAGTTCGTCCCGCGCCGTCGCGGGCCACAAAGCCCGGCGCGACCACGACCTCGTCCCATTGCAACGCCTGCCGCACCGCGCCGAGACGCGCCCCCACCACCACGCCGTCCAGCGGGTCGCCAACCGTCCGCAAACCCAGAGACGCCGCGTCCAGCGCGCGGGACGCCAGCCCGGCGCGGTCGAGCGCCAGCGCCAGCGCCGCCGCGGCGTACTGCTCGCCCGTCGCCACCAGCGACGCGAGCGACGCGGGGTTCGGCCGTTCGGCCAGCCGGCCCGCGTCGGCCAGCAGCCGGTCGGTGCCGCCGCGCAGCGCCGACACCACGGCGACCACGCCCCAGCCGGCGCGCCGCCAGCGGTCGATCTCGGCGACCGCGCGCGGCAGGTCGCGCTCCGTCGCCAGCACGGAGGAGCCGAACTTCAGCACGATCAGGCGTTGACCAGGCACGGCGGCCTCCCTTCGCTCCGCGCGGCGGCGGCGGCGGCGTCGATGCCCAGGTCCAGGTCGGCCAACACATCCTCCGGATCCTCCAAGCCCACCGACAGGCGCAGGAGCCCGTCCGTCACGCCCGCCGCCTCGCGCTGCTCGCGCGGCACGTCCGCGTGCGTCATGCTCGCCGGATGCGTCAACAGGGTCTCCACCGAGCCGACGTGCTCCACGACCGAGCACAGGCGCACCGCCCGCGCCGCCGCCCGCGCGCCGGCCAGACCGCCCGGAACCTCGAACGACACCACCGCGCCGTGAGCGCCCAGGTGCTGACGGCGCGCGATGTCCGCCTGCGCGAAGCCGCGCAGCCCAGGGTAATGCACGCCGCCCACGCGATCGTCGCCCGCCAGGATCGAGGCGATCCGCGCCGCGTGGCGCGACTGCTGGCCGATCCGCAGCGGCAGCGTGCGAAGCCCTTGCAGCGTCGCCCATGCGTTGAACGGCGTCTGGATCGTCCCCACGCTCTTGCGCACGCGGCGCAGGCGATCGGCCAACGCGCCGTCGCGCGTGGTCACGGCCCCGCCCACCGCCACGGAATGACCCTCGATGAACTTCGTCGTCGAGTACACCACAACGTCGGCGCCCAGATCCAGCGGGCGCTGCAGCGCGGGCGTCAGGAACGTGTTGTCCACGATCAGGATCGCGCCCGCGGCGTGGGCGAGCGGGGCTGCGCCCTGGATGTCCGTCAGCGCCAGCGTGGGGTTCGCCGGCGTCTCGACCAGCACGACCCGCGTGCTGGGGCGCACCGCAGCCGCCAGCGCCGCGGCGTTGGTGGAGTCGAAGAACGTCGCCTCGACGCCCAGCCCCGTGAAGGTTTCGCGCAGGAGGCGCACCGTCCCGCCATAGACGGCCCGCCCGCAGGCGATGTGGTCGCCCGCGCGCAGCGTGGCGAGCAGCAGCGTCGTCTCGGCGCTGAGCCCCGAGGAGAACGCGGCCGCCTCCGCGCCGCCCTCGAGCGCGCCCAGCGCCGACTCCAGCGCCGACACCGTCGGGTTGCCGACCCGCGAGTACGCGTACTCGGCCGCGTCGTCGAGCCCTTCGCGCAGGAACGTGGTGGATGGAACGATGGACGGGGCCAGCGAGCCGCTCACGCGGGCCGCGGCTCCGGCGCCGTGCAGCGCAACGGTGGCGGGATTCTGGAATCGCCTCGACATGCCGTGAAACTCCTCACGGCATCGAGAGCAGGCCCATGGCGAAGCGGGGAGCGGCGGCCTCTTGGACCGCCCTCTTTTTGCCGCGCCGAACACCGCGTTCGGCCGGCCGCATCGTTCCCCTTGCGGGGCGTTTGCCTCGGCACCGCGGCTCGACCTTCTTCGGGTTCGGGCTCGGTTGCCGCCCGGGCTTGTGGCTGCCCGGGACTCTGGATGCAGGACGGGAGAATACCCGCGCTCCCGCCCGCGTCAAGCCCGCCCTCGATTTTCACCGAGCCGATCAACCTCGCCACTTCGCGCGCACCACGTTCCCCGCCACGTGCAGGATCGTCGTCACCTGCTCCGGCTGCTTGTCGCCGCCGAAGTCCACGATGCTCAGCCCCGAACCCTCAACCTCCGCGAGCCGGTACGACCACACGAGCAG